>JACDNU010000018.1 GCA_017656505.1 Archaeoglobus sp.
GGGTTTGGGAGTTTAAGAAAAGAAATTGAGTTGTCTATTCAGCAAGCACCCTATAATAGATTAATAAATTGATTGAAAACCATTTATGGCTTTCAAATTTTAAATTTATTTGCATATTTCCGAAATTTTAGTGGGTATTTCAACATTTTTAAAACATGTTAGGGGGTAAGTTTTTATTCTCGAATTGTTGATTTTAATAGTGTAATTTTTTAATTTTGGGGTGGGAATTAAGTTCGGAAAAATTGAAAGGGTGGTTGAATGCTGTCAACGTACCTTGTAATAATAGGAGTGGTAATATATCTGGTGCTTTACTACACCTATGGCAAGGGACTGGAAAAGAAGGTCGTCAGGGCAAGTGAGGATCGCGAAACTCCTGCACACAAGCTTTACGATGGAGTTGACTACATTCCTGCACATCAGGCAGTGCTCTATGGCCATCACTTCGCTTCTATTGCTGGGGCGGGGCCAATAGTAGGGCCAGCTCTTGCGATGGCGTGGGGCTGGCTTCCAAGCTTGCTATGGATCTGGTTTGGTAATGTTTTCATTGGTGCTGTTCACGACTACCTCGCTTTGATGAGTTCCGTCAGATACGATGGAAAGTCAATTCAGTGGATAGCGGGAAGAATAGTTGGTAAACGAACAGGCATAACCTTCCCGATCTACATCTGGTTTACTCTGGTGCTCGTTATTGCTGCTTTTACAGCCGTCATCTCTAAGCTGTTCAATTCGGTACCTCAAGCAGCAACTGCTTCTCTGCTGTTCCTGGTTGCTGCGGTGATACTCGGCTACCTGCTCTACAAGGTGAAGCTGAACTTCTACGTGGCAACGATTATAGGTTTGATAATGCTCGTAGCTTCCCTTTGGATTGGTTTCCTCAATCCGCTAGTCTTAGACTATCATTCTTGGAACATAATCATCTTCATTTACATAGTCGTTGCCGCTTCGCTTCCAGTTTGGATTCTACTGCAACCTAGAGACTACCTCAACGCTTACATCCTCTGGTTTGGTTTAGCCACAGCTGGAATCGCCTTCATAGCTTTGGCAAAACCAATAACAGCTCCAGCTTTCACAGCTTTCACAGCAAACGTTGTTGGAGGACAGCCATCTCCATTCTGGCCAGCGGTACCTCTAGTCATAGCATGCGGAGCTTTATCAGGATTCCATTCCCTCGTCGGCTCTGGAACAACCTCGAAGCAGCTTGACAAGGAAGTTCATGGCCTACTCATAGGCTACGGAGGAATGTTCACCGAAGGTTTCCTTTCGACGATAGTCGTAGTCTCGATTGCTGCCTACGGTGTTACACTGCTCGGACTTCCAGCCGCTCAGTGGAGCACGGCTTACATAAAATCTGGAGGTGGTCTGGGAGCGTTTATCTCAAGCTTTGCACAGGGATATGCGGACTTCTATGGCTATCAAGTTACATTCTGGAAGACATTCGCGACTCTTTGGGTTTCGGCCTTCGCTCTTACGAGTTTGGATACCGCAACGAGACTTGGAAGATTCGCATGGCAGGAGATCTTCGAGCCTTTGTACGACAGAAGTCCAAGCTTCCATAGCTTCATCGCAAACAGATGGATTGCATCTTTCATAGCCTCCGCTATAGGTGTCGGGCTTGCATGGGCAGGAAGTTACACGATCCTTTGGCCAGCTTTCTCAGGCATGAACCAGTTGCTTGCATCAATTGCAATGATTACGGCAGCAATCTGGGTTTCAAAGATTCAGAGGCCGGCAAAAGCCTGGGGTTACGCTGTACTAATTCCAGCGCTATTCCTCTGGATAACCGTTACCGCAGGTTTGATATGGTATATAGTCTCGATTTCCATAGCTAATCCTCTAACGAATGCAGTTGTCAAGACTATACTTGGGATAGGCCTCATACTGAACTTCATTCTGATAGCAGAATTCGCAAATGCCTATAGAAAGCCAGCAGAAGAGTTTGCTGCGATGCCCACAACTTAACTGAACCTCAAAACTAAAGTCTTTTATTTTTTTAGCTCCAATAGAAGATATGAAAATCTCGGACTTGATCTTCTTCTTAAAAGGATTCCTTGGTGCATTTAAAAAAGGGTCAACAGAAATGATTGAATACGAGCTTAGAGAACTTGAGAACATCTTTGCTCTGGTTCAGATGGGATTCTTTATAGGTATCCCCAGCCCTCCACCAACCATCATAATCAGAACTCTACCCCATATGGCAAGAGAGATCTTCATTATGACAAAGAGGGTGAGCGATGATGATGCCTTGGCTGAGATGGCTGGTGTCTTCGATATAACCTAGCCAAAGGTTGAGGTGAATAACGGTATTGATAGTATGAAACTCACAAAAATGTTCTTCATCCTCGGAAAAGGGGGTGTAGGTAAAACAACCCTATCTGCCGCTATTGCAAGAAAGTATTCTGAAAAATCAAAAACCTTAGCTGTATCCCTCGATCCTGCCCACAACTTAGGCGATGTTTTTGAAAAAAAGCTAGGAACGAAGCCAAAGAAAATTGCTGAAAACCTATATGCTGCTGAAATAAACTTGGATGATGCTGTCAAGGATTATATATCTAACCTCCAGCGAACGCTTAAGCATGCTTACCGATATCTCACAGTTATAAATCTCGAAAAGTACTTTGACGTTCTTGAAAACTATCCTGGCGTAGAGGAGAGTGCTTTGCTCGAAACGATGAGAAAATTAATTAAAAAAGACGAGTACGAAACGATAATTTTCGACACTCCACCCACCGGCCTAACGATAAGAATACTCATTCTAACGGAGATGACACTCATATGGCTTAAAGAGCTGATAAACATAAGAAGAAAGATTCTTGATAAGAGAAAGGCAATAGAGAAGATCCAAGGAGAAATGTGCGTTGTGATAAATGGCGAAAAATTTGAGATTCCCACTTCAGAAGAAAGGGATGCTGTGATAAAGGAAATGAGGCAGTATGAAGGGGAGATGCAAGAACTGGTTTCAAAGATAAGAAATAAGGAGCTTTCAAGCTTCATTGCAGTTCTAAATCCAGATCAGCTCTCATATTTAGAGACAAAAAGAATCATGGAGAATCTTAAAAAAATAAACCTTGAATTGGGCGGTTTAATAATAAACAAGTTCGAAGACAATGAGATCAGTGCAAAAATTAATAAAGAATTTTCGAATTTAAAGATTTACCAGGTTCCAAGAATGAAAGAAACCCGAGGATTTGAAGCTCTGGAAAAAATCTCAGGCTTTCTGACAGATATATGAGGTTGTTGATATGGTATCCGCAGAAATTGTAACCCTTTTACTTTTACTGGCAGGAGCGGCGGTGATTCAGTTTTTCAGGGGAAGAAAGCTCAATCTCGGTTTGGTTGAGTTCTACGCAAGCAAGAGCGTGAAAGCTTTCAAACCAATCGATAAAACCTACACGTGGATTGGAGGATACATCGGCTATCGGGCAAATTTTGAGCTCGAAGATGGTTTAAAGCTTGAATACACTCTAACCCTTTTGCCCCGGCACAGTCTCCTCTACTTCCCAATCTCTCTCCTTACAAATCGCCATGATAAACTCTTCCTCGTTTTCAGGTTGAAGGAGCTCGGAGGCGAGGCTCACCTGATAAAGAAGGGATATTATCGATTCAGACCGAAAATTGAGGACGAAGTTGCTCTTAAAAAAGAATTCGTTAAGGTTGGAGAACACAATTACGAGTTGCTTTATGATAAGAAAAAGTATGCCGATTGGATTCTAAACTTCATCCAAGGGTTTTCTAAGGTTGAGAATGTAAAGCATATTTCCCTGACGAGATCTACCAAAGTTCTTTACATCCAGATGAAACCCGAGTTGGAAACAATCGAAAGGGATTTCGAATACATTTACGATTACATTAAGTCTTACTCTCCAAAGCTGAAGAATTCTTGATTGGTCTACTAATTTATCAATTCAACTTAAATTTTAAAAATTCTGGGCGTAAATCTCTCCTCTTCCAGCCTCAATTATCCTGTATCTGAGATTCATTTCTTTCAAAACCCGTTCTATCTTCCTAACTAGAGAGCGGAAACCATCCAAAGAATGGGCATGCATGCGACACAAGAAGAGTTCAGATAGGCAAAGTTGACGTAGATGTTGTAAATGCCATCTTTAATTTCTCAACAATCCCTAAATCAATTATGCTCACGCCAGTTTCAGGCTCTTCTATCCTTTTTAACTCCCCTAGAATTTCCAAACCCACACCCATAATTGAAATAAAACTACTTAAATTGTAGGGTTAGAAACTTAAAATAACTTTTTGAAAAATATTCCAATAAACTTTAAATAATATGAAAAAACATTCCACAAATTGTCAGTAAAATGGAGGGATTTTGTGAGAAGCCTAGATAAGGAAGCCATTGAAAATCTAGCAGTGGGGGCAGCAATTCTCGGAACTGGCGGTGGAGGAGATCCCTACATTGGAAAACTAACGGCAATCCAAGCTTTGGAGGAAGGATACGAGATAAACGTGGTGGATGTGGAAGAGGTGCCCAAAGATGCCCTAATCATCCCTTCAGCGGGAATGGGTACTCCGACTGTTATCGTGGAAAAACTTCCAAGAGGGACCGAGATAATCAACGCTTTCAAGGCTTTGGGGGAGTATCTGGGAAAAGAAGTGTATGCAACGATGCCCATCGAGGCGGGCGGCCTGAATTCCACTTTTCCTCTAGCAGTAGGAGCGAAAATGGGGATACCGATTGTGGATGCCGACGGAATGGGAAGAGCTTTTCCCGAGCTTCAAATGACGACTTTCCACATAAATGGAGTTACAGTGACTCCGATGGCGTTAGCGGATGAGAGAGACAACATCGTTATTCTCAAGACATGCGATAACTACTGGGCTGAGTGGATTGCAAGGGATATCACCATACGCTTTGGAGGCACAGCCTGGATTGCTTTGTATCCGATGACCGGCAAGGAGCTTAGAAAAGCTGCCATTCCCGGCACTCTAGGCCTTGCTGAGAGGCTTGGAGAGGCTGTGAGAGAGGCAAGAGAAAGAAAGGAGAACCCTATTGATGCTGTTCTAAACGCTTCCCAAGGATTCGAGCTGTTCAAAGGCAAGGTTGTGGATGTCGAGAGAAGAACCACAGGAGGGTTTGCCAGAGGAGTTGTGAAAATCGAGGGATTCGATGAATACTCCGGAAACACCCTGGAAGTCCACATCCAGAACGAGAACCTCGTGGCAATAAAAAATGGAGATGTTATCGCCAGCGTTCCGGATCTGATAACCATCCTCGATCTCGAGACGGCTGTGCCCATTACAACTGAGTCGGTGAAATACGGCCAGAGGTGTTTTGTTATCGGGATTCCATGCAGCGAAATGTGGAGGACGGAGAAAGGCTTGGAGGTTGCAGGGCCAAAGTATTTCGGTTACGACGTTGAGTACGAACCAATAGAGGAAATCATGGGGGAGGTTTGATGAGTTATAGGGTTGGTATTGATGTTGGAGGCACGAATACCGATGCCGTGATTGTTGACAAGGATAACAGGGCTATCGCCAAGATTAAAGTAGCAACAACAGAAGATGTCACTACAGGAATTTTAAACGCTCTAGAAGGTGTTTTGAAGGAATCTGCCGTTGATACATCAGAAATAAAGTATGCGATGCTTGGCACAACCCACTGTACGAATGCGATTGTGGAAAGAAAGAACTTGGCAAAAGTCGGGATTATTCGCATAGGAAAGCCCGCGACACTATCGATAAAACCGCTGATATCCTGGCCCGACGACTTGGTTAATGCCATCGGAGGTTACATGCACATTATCAGCGGGGGACACGAGTACGATGGAAGAGAGCTATCTCAGCTCGATGAGAATGAAGTGAGAAAGGCTTTGCAGGACTTCAAGGAGAAAGGGGTCGAGGCATTGGCTATCTCAGCCGTGTTCTCTCCAGTAAACAATGAGCATGAGATGAGGGTTACCGAGATTGCTAGAGAGATCCTTGGTGATATTCCGATAACACTCTCGCACGAAATAGGTAGCATAGGACTGTTAGAGAGGGAAAATGCTGCGGTAATAAATGCAGCCGTTGTCAAGGTTGCAAAGACTGCGATAAAATCCTTTGAGAATGCATTAAAAGAAAAGGGAATCGATGCCCGGCTATACATCACCCAGAACGATGGTACTCTGATGTCAGCGGAGTATGCGTTGAGGTATCCGGTGTTGACAATTGCTTCTGGGCCCGCAAACAGCCTGAGAGGTGCCGCATTTTTGTCCGGGTTGAGAGATGGTATCGTCGTAGATGTTGGAGGAACTACAACTGACATCGGTGTTCTCGTTAACGGATTTCCAAGAGAGAGTTCAGTAGCTGTGGAGATCGGCGGTGTGAGGACGAATTTCAGAATGCCGGATCTGATCTCTATAGGCCTTGGAGGGGGCAGCTTAGTCAGATTCGAGAATGGTGTTGAAGTTGGTCCGGAAAGTGTTGGATACAGACTAGAAAAAGAGGCCCTCGTTTTTGGTGGAGACAAGCTTACAGCCACCGATATAGCTGTCTATCTAAAGAGAGCTGAGCTGGGAGACCCATCGAAGCTGAAGGACCTTGATAGCAAATTAGTGGAAAAAGCAGCGGATAAGATGAAAACCATGGTTGAAGAGGCAATTGACAGAATGAAAACGAGCCCAGAGCCAGTTCCAGTGATACTGGTTGGTGGTGGAAGCATACTCCTTCCAGATAGTCTGAAAGGAGCTTCCAAAGTGGTAAAACCGGAGAACTTTGAAGTTGCGAACGCAATTGGAGCTGCAATCGCTCAGGTGAGCGGGGAGATCGACAAGGTCTTCTCTCTTGAAGAGAGAGGAAGAGAGGAAGTTCTCAAAGAAGCAAAGGAGATTGCCATGAAAGAAGCTATCAAGGCGGGAGCAGATCCGGATACTGTAGAGATAGTGGATGTGGATGAGATCCCTCTTGCATACCTGCCAGGTAACGCAATAAGGATTAGAGCGAAGGCTGCAGGTTACCTGAAAATTTTGTGATTTGAAGTCTTATATTTGCGGAGGTGTTTTAGTTGAGTGAAAGCGAAAAAACAGAGCAGATGTTTAAGGATTTTGAGAGGGAGCCAGTTCCAGCTGAGCTTAGAAAGAATTGGCTGGAAATGGGGTTGGTCTGGGTTGGAATCGGGATGTGTCTTGCTGCATTGATGCTTGGAGGTGTCGTTGGATTTGGTCTTGATTTGGCTTCTGCAGCAGGGGCGATTTTACTCGGTAGTCTGGTTTTAACAATTATAAACGCTCTGTGCTCGGTTGTTGGAGCTGATACGGGCTTGTCCACTGCAATGATTGGTAGATTTGCATTCGGGGATGTAGGCGTTTATATTACGGCTGCGATTCTCGCACTGGGATGTTATGGCTGGTTTGCTGTTCAGCTGGGTCTCTTTGGCGAAACGGCTGTTGCTGGAATTCAGATGATTACCGGTTTCTCTGCGAACACCCAGCTGCTGATCATTATCGGGGGTATCCTGATGATTACCACAGCTATTTACGGCTATAGAGGGATTGCTCTGCTCAGCAAAATCGCCGTGCCATTGATGGTTATTATACTCCTTGCTTCTCTCGTCAAAATTTTGGGTGAACATCCATGGGGTGAGCTAATTGCTGAAGGGCCACCTGGCGATCCCATGCCTTTCGGTGTTGCTGCTTCGATAATAGCCGGATCATTCATGGTCGGAGCTGTTATAGGCCCTGACATAACGAGATACGCAAAGGATAGAAAGCATGCGGTTGGAGCTGCGATACTCGGATTCCTAATCGGTTTCAGCCTGATGGTATACCTTGGCTCAATTCTCGCCCATGCGGTTGGAGAATGGGACGCCGTTAAAATAATGATTGGACTTGGATGGGGATTGATAGCGATCATAGTTTTGGTGCTTGCTCAGTGGACAACCAACGACAACAATCTGTATTCAGCTGCTCTTGATCTCTCAGTCATTTTCAGGACTTGGCCCAAATGGAAGCTCACTTTAGCGGCGGGCATTCTTGGCATCATAATCGCTTTGAGCGGGATATACGGAAAATTTGTCCAGTGGTTGATGATCTTAAGTGCCACTATTCCTCCAATAGGCGGTGTTTACGTTACCGACTACTTCCTCTTCAACAGGGACTTCTACAGATTCGAGAACCTGGATAAGGTTCCAAAATGGCGACCGATAATGTTCATAGCCTGGATTGCCGGTTCCTTCGTTGCGTTCTGCACAACTCCTCCCCCGACTGGGTTCGGATGGTTTACCTTCACAACCGTCTCAGCCGTTGATGCCTTTATTGTTGCCGTAGTGGTTCAAGCGGTTCTTACAGCGTTGTACAGAAAATCGAAGGGAGGATGGCCTGAGGCAACTCCTATGTAAATTTTTATTTATTTGATTTTTTTATTTATCTCTTAATTTTTCAAAAAGAGGTGATGGAATTGAAAGAAATGAGAATTAGGATAATAGTTCCTATAATTGTCGATGTTTTTAACGAGGAGGTTGAGAGGGAATTCAAAACCTATGCTTCTGAGAAAACCGAGATTGAAGTTGTCAATCTGGATAGAGGAACTGCATCCATCGAATCGGAATTCGATGAGGCTCTTGCAGCTCCAGACATAATCAAAAAAACCATCGAAGCGGAAAAACAGGGGTTCGATGGAGCGATTATAGATTGTTTTGGGGATCCGGCTGTAAAAGCTGCGAGAGAGGCTGTAGACATCCCTGTTGTTGGAGCGGCCGAACCTTCCATGCTGTTTGCCTGCTCACTGGGGCATAGATTCTCCGTTGTAACAGTTCTGGAGAACGTAATTCCCATGATTGAGAATATAGCCAAGGTGCTTGGTGTATACGACAAGCTCGCTTCCGTAAGGAGTGTCGATATACCTGTTCTCGAGCTGCACGACAAGGACAAACTGAAAAATGCCTTGCATGATGAGATGCTAAAAGCGATCAAGGAGGACAAGGCCCACGTTTTGATTTTGGGGTGCACAGGAATGATGGGTTTGGCAAACGATCTGCATAACATGCTCAAAGAAGAAGGGTTTGATGTGCCAGTGATCGATCCGGCAGCGGCATCCATCAAGTTCATCGAAGCCTTGCTAGGATTGGGAGTGAAGCAGAGCAGGTTGACCTACATGAAACCGCCTGAAAAGGAGAGAAACGTGTAGCGAATAATTGACATAGAAAGATACCATGAGCTCGATTTTTGATGTTATAAAGAAGAGAAGAAGTATCAGAAGATTTCAGAGAAGGGCAATCGAAGACGAGAAGATTAGACAGCTCTTGGAGGCGGCAATCTGGGCACCTTCAGCAGGAAATCACCAACCCTGGGTATTCATCGCTGTAAGGGATCCAAAGAGCATAGAAAAGATCAAAGTTGTATCTCCAGGCATTTTCGATATACCAGCAGCGATCATAGTTGTTTGTAGAGATATGAGGATCGCAGAAAAAGCCGGCAATCCAGAATTATCCATCTTTGATATCGCAATGGCATCACAGAACATGCTGCTAATGGCGTATGAACTTGGCCTTGGCTCTTGTCCTGTTAAATCTTTCAACCAGAAAGCAATCCAGGTACTTCTCGATCTGCCAGAGCATATAGTCCCAGAGCTGCTGATTACCCTCGGGTATCCTGCAGAAGAGCCATCTCCACGTGAGAGGAGAGATGGAGTCATATTTTTTGAAAAATATGGGCATAAGCAGGGGTGAAAGCAATGGCGGAGAATGAAAATAGAGATCTTAAAAACAGAGATCTGAAAGACGACCTTTTTGAGCTCATTTGCTTCATGCTCTCCAGTGCCAGAGGACTCATGGATGAGCCAAAAGCCTATGGGCCATTCAGGATTATAGATTCAGTAAGCAGGCTGATTTCCATACTTGAAAAACATCAGTTAGCTGATGATTTTTTAGTAAGGGAAAAAAAGAAAATTGAAGAAGGAAAGTATTCTGTAATGGATGGAGAAGATAAATTCAGAGAATTTTTGGATGGTTTAATGGTTGATTTCGCTGAAGAACTCAAGAAAAGATAAAAAGGAGACCTAAAATGGGAATGAAAATAACAAAAATAACCGCTGAAAAATACGATCTATCTCTGGTAGAGCCTTTCAGAATTTCCTTAGGGACTATTACAAAGGCAAATAACATTCTCGTACAGATTTTCAGCGATGATTCCGGAGATATCTCCGGAGACAGGTTCAAAGATAACTCCAAAGATGATTTCGAAAATCTTGTTGGGATAGGGGAGGGTTCGCCTACCTACAAAATCACCGGAGATAACCAAGAGGGAGCTTTGGCCTTCGTGCAAGATATTGCCCCTCTGCTTGTCGGCCAAGAGTTAGACATTCAGGCAATAGATGAGACCCTGAATTCATTCGTAAACATGACCGGTGCAAAAGCTGCGATTAATATCGCGATATACGACCTTATTGGCAAGGAGCTTTCCAAACCCATTTTCAAATTACTTGGAGGATACAGAAAAGAGATAGAAACCGATCTGACGATCGGCATTCTTACGCCGCAAGAAGTGAGGGAGAAAGCGATAGATGCAATATCAAAAGGGTTTAAAATACTGAAAATTAAAGTTGAGGGGGATGTTGAACAGGATTTAAAGAGAATCGAGGCGATTAGCGATTTAGGAGTTAAAATCAGGCTTGACGCCAATCAGGGCTTCACTCCAAAAGATGCAGTAAAATTCATCCAAAAGCTCTCCAATTTTGAAATAGAGCTCATCGAGCAACCGGTTCCATTTTGGGACATAGATGGATTGAAATACGTAAAGGAGAACAGTGACATACCAGTTTTCGCGGATGAAAGCGTTCATTTGGCAAGAGATGCTTTAAAGCTTGTGCAGGAGAAGTGTGTGGATGGAATAAACATCAAACTCATGAAGTGTGGAGGTTTAAGCGAGGCAATTAAGATAATCAATATCGCCGAAGCTGCGGGAATCCCATGTATGATCGGCTGTATGCTTGAATCAAGAGTCTCCCTTACCGCTGCAGCCCATCTCGCTTTAGCTTTTAAGAACATCAAGTATGTAGACCTTGATTCGCACCTCTTCTTGAAAGAAGATCCAGTTTCAGGTGGGATGGAGATCAAAAATGGAAAGATAACAGTTCCAGATACTCCAGGACTGGGTATTTCAGGAATAGTTGGTGTTACGTAAATGGAATGTGATTACTAGGAAGAATGAAGATAATTAAAAACCTAATCTTTTTAATTTTACGTGTAAAAATTTGTAAAAAATTTGTAAAAATTGGAAAGTATAAATCCGGCCGAACGGTAAATGGAGATTGACGATTAGCCAACCAAATGATGTGGTTGCGATGCTAGATGAGATAGACAAGGGCATTCTTAGGCTTCTCCAAGAGGATGGGAACATATCCCTGAGTGAGATAGCTGACAAGCTGAATGTTGGCGTAGCAACTGTCCACAGAAGAATCCAGAGACTGAAGATGGAGAAAATAATAAAGAAGAAAATAGTTGTGATAGATCCGGAAAAAATTGGTAAGAAAATCTTTGCATTTATCGAAATCAAAACATCACCTAACTATGAACAAAAGATATTAGACATTTTATCTTCCATGGAAGAGATTACAGAGGTCTATCTCGTTACCGGTGATTTCGATCTTATAGTAAAACTTGTCGTTGAAGATATTAAAGAATTCACACAAGTTATTGAGAAAATTAGACAGATTAAAGGGGTTGTGGATACGAGGAGTGCCATAGTTATAAAAACGAAAAAGGAGGAATACAAGATAAAGATCTAAAGATAAAGATCTAGAAGATGATAGATAGAATTTGAAGGTCTAAACGTCTAAACGAAACGCATAATAATCTGGAAAAATTGAATGGGGAGTTCCATGATAAAAATCTCTGAAGAAGTTGTAAGGAAGATCGCGAAAGGAGCGGAAATCTTGGGAAGTGGAGGTGGTGGACAGACTTACATCTCCGAACTCATGGCCCTCCAGACTCTCAAGGAGGACAAAACCACCCATCTCATTGAGGCAGAAAGTGTTCCCAACAACGCTTTGGTTCTCACAGTTGCGATGATGGGTTCGCCTTTAATTTTAAAAGAGAAGATACCGAACGGGTTGGAGGCTAGAAACGTTTTGAAATTACTCGAAAATTATTTCGGTGAGGAGACCTATGCCATTGTCCCGATAGAGGGTGCTGGTCTGAACTCGTTGACATCAATCGTTGCCGGCCTCAATTTAGGAATACCGGTAATAGATGCTGATGGGATGGGAAGAGCCTTTCCTGAGCTTCAGATGACGACTTTCCACATCTCTGGAATTTCTATCACTCCAATGGCAATTTCCGATGAGAAGGGGAATACAATATTCGTGGATTCGATAAACAACGAATACGGGGAGTGGTTTGCTAGGGGTGTAACAAGGTTGATGGGGGGTTATTCATGGATATCCTGCTATGCGATGACAGGAAAGGAGCTGAAAAAAGCTGCAGTTAAAAATACCCTCTCAAAAGCGATGGAGATAGGAGAGATTCTTTTGTCTGAATTACCTCCTGAATCAAAGCTGGAGAGAATCTGCGAATTTACGAAAGGAGCGATGCAAAAAGGGAAGGTTGAAAGAGTTAGAAGAATGAAATTCGGAAAATTTTATGGAGGAGAAGCAGAAATAATGGGGGAGGAAAAGACCAAAATCATTTTCCAGAACGAATACCTCGTTGTGGAGAATCGGTCTGAAAGGATAAGCGTGCCAGATATTATAACCCTAGTTGACAGCTTTACCTTAAGACCAATTACAACTGAAGAGATAAGGGCTGGGATGAACGTATATATCCTCACGATGCCCTCAGATGAAAAATGGAAGACTGAAGAAGGACTAAATGTGGTTGGGCCGAAAACATTTGGATTGGATGAAAACTAAATGGAAAAATTTGATTGTTCAGATTCTTAGTTCAGATTCCTTGTTCAGATTCTTTGCAAAGCTGCGATCTTTTCAGTGCAGCAAATCCAAATTCTAAATTCTTAATCTTGAAACTTACAATTCTAAAACTCAAGAATTCGTGATTAAAAAATTAAAAATTCAACGCACAAGATCGAGAGCATATCTTTTCGCGATTTCCATCGCCTCTCTCATCTCATCACTCCTTAGCCTCCTAGCAATCTCCGGATAGTCGTAAGCTTTGTAAGTTGGATAATACTGAAACATCAGATTGAACCTTGGATTGTTCAGATTTCTTGCAACCCAAGCTGCGATCTTTTCAGTGCAGCATTCAATATGTCCCGGCATTACAAGGTGCCTTATAAGCAACTCACCGTTTTTCTCAGCTCTTTTGAAATTCCTCGTGATTATCTCCCAGTAATTCTTCACTTTGCTGTATTTCAGCGCGCATTCATCGTTTCCATACTTGAAATCTCCCAACCAGACGTCCACAACATCCTCGATTATTTCTGCAAGCTCACTAGAATGGTACATGTTGGAATTCCACACGACTGGAACGTTCGATTCAACATTCCTCAAAATTTTCAGAATTGTGTGGGCATGCTGATCTGGATTTCCTCCCACAAAGTTCACGTTTCTGCTCCCTTGTCTGTATCTTAAGTCCACAATTCTGGCGATTTCTGCTTCATCAACGGGATAATCATCGTGATAGACTATATCGTAATTCTGGCAGAAAACACATCGAAAGGTGCACCGATTGAAGAAGATCGTGTGGGAAGGGATGAGTTCGGGCTCTTCTCCCATATGCAGGAATTCTGAGGAATAGTAGCTTTTATCAGTGCACTTGCAGAAACCTTTCTCGCTGTAGCGATTTACCTCACATCTCCTTTCACAGAAGCAGCAGCTTTCGAGCATCTTTTCAAGAATCTTAACTTTCAGATCGAGGAAACTAAAGGCAGCCTTTTTCTCCGCAAACTTATTGCCATCAATTTTTCCCGAATCCAGTTCTTCTTTTATCTCTTTAAATTCTTCTTTTGCCTCCGAATGAACTTTCAACAGATGCTCTAACTCAGATTCCAATCTTTCTCCTAACCTTTCACCTAACCTTCCTTCTAACCCTCCTTTTAATCCTCCTTCTAATCTTTCTACCTCGATCCTCTTGGCTATCTGGAATTTGGCGATTGCATTGTTAAGATTTATCCGACTGTATCTATCAAGCCCCACGATTTAAAATATGAAAACAGGTTAAAAATTGTTTAGGTTTTTAAGTTTGTTTTAGATCTCAAGGATTTTTAGGTTTGTACTCAATTTGGGAGATTATAGTTTTATACCCAATTTTATACCCTAATTGACTAGCCCTTAATCTCAATCCCCAAAAACTTCAGCCAGGGAGTGTAGGTATTCTCAACCTGAACTTTTTCCCTGCCACCAACTTCAATCTTCTTGAGCAGCTCATAGATATTTCCGTAGAGCATTCCAGTTTTTATTGGCATTCCATCATAAATTGCTGGCGAGATCTCAAGGCTGAAATCCCCGCTTATGGGATTGGATGTGTGAGCACCGGTAAATGAATGTATGTACAAAGCCTTACCATAGTCTTTCCCCTCCTCCACCTCTATCAAAACATTGGTTGGCAGCGTTGCCGGATAGCTGTTTCTCTCCTGCCTTATCCCATTCCCAGTAGGATCTGCGGAAAATTCATTCGCCCATTTCCAATCTTTGAGGAAATCTTTCAGAATCCCCTTTTCCACGATTTCTGTTCTTTGTGTAGCATTTCCCTCGTCATCGAAAGGAGAACTCATAAGCAACCCATCTTTTCTTCCATCATCGATCAGGCTTACCTCCCCAAATATTTTCTGATCTAATTTGTTTGCGAGCGGGCTTCTTCCCTTCACCACATTCTCCACCGAAAAAGCCGGATATAAAGCATGGAAGAGGAGTTGATGAGTTGCAAGGGGCGAAAGGACAACATCATACTTCCCAGGCTCGATCTTCGATCCTTTGGCGGAATGCTTTGCGAAGGTTGAGGCATTTTTTGCCATTCCTTCCAAATCGATTGAGGAATCCCGAGCTGAGGCAAGATCATATGCTGCTCCTTCTTCAAATACGCATTCTATGAAGGCAGAAACAAAAGTTTCATTGCTCTCCAACTCCGCCCCCGAAGAGTTCAAAATTTTCTTTTTTATTTCTGAAACTTCAACAACTCCTTCTGCGGGATTGACACCTTCTTCAACTGCAGAAATCACTATTTCTCCTGCCTCCTTCAGCCAATCCCCTTCTATCTTCCCGTATATCCCATTAACCCTGGAGAATCCACCTTCGGGAAAATCATTCAGTCTTTCCTCAGAGATTTTCGTGATCTTTACCGCCCGTTCACATGCATCGATTAAGGCGTTAGCATCGGTTGTGAAGGAAAAACCCACTCTTCCATTCACTATTGCTCGAATTGCAACACCCTCCTCTCTTTCCTCGACAAGATGTTTTATCCTTCCCTTTTCGATTCTAACTGCTTTTTTTACCTCAACTTCGTGAAAGATTTCCCAAGCATCGGAATTGAATTCGAGAAACTTAATTGGCGGCTCAAGTTCCATCTGAAAGTCTATCCGGTCCATCTTGCCTATCTTACCCTTCATTTCTACCACCTTATTCCCATTCTTCAGCCTCCGTCAGCCTCCACCTTCAGCCTCCCCCGACGAAAGCCTCAACCACAGTATACGGTGCTCCGTCTGCAACGGGAACGAGCTGTCCAGCCTTACCACAGAAACCGGGATCGAATCTCAGCCCTTTCCCAACCTTTATTTTCTTTAAGATCTCCAAGGTATGTCCGCTTAAGGAGACATCCCTTATCATTTTTCCGATCTCTCCATTAATGATCAGATACCCATACTGAGCGCTGAATTGGAAGTAGCCTGTAGCGGGATTCGTCTCTCCGCCTCTCGTTCCCACCAAGTAAACTCCATTCCCCACACTCTCCAGCAATTCATCGAGGCTGTAATCTCCCTCTTCGATGTAGGTATTACTCATTCTTATAAGCGGTTCTGCAACTCCTTGACTCCTCGAATTTCCCGGCATTCCCTTCATTTTTTTCGCAGTCTCACGGGAATGCAGAAATTCTTTGAAGATTCCCGCCTCGATAACTGCCTTCCTCCTCGCCTTAACTCCCTCGTCATCGAAAGGAAAGAAACCAAATTCCTCTATTAATGGATCATCGTAAACGTATAACTCCTCAGGGCCTACCTTAATTCCTGTTTCCCTGAGAATACTCGCCCCTCTAAGCAAATGATCCGCTTCAACCGCATGCCCAAAGGCTTCATGGATGAAAACTCCACCCAGCGAGGGATCCATCAGCACGGGCATTCTGCCTGAGGGGGGGCTTAAAGCACGTAATAGCTCCTTTAGCTTCGAGACTAAATCGCTTGCCATCTCAAAAGGTTCGTTTCCCGAAACAACCTCGTAACCTCCAGCCCTGAAAAGCCTTTTTGAGAGGAATTGAAGGGTGGTGTCTTTCCCAACCACCTGGATTGCTATTCCCGTTCTCGGCACAACATAGCTAACTTCATCACCAAAAGAGTTTTTGTAGTGAAATTCCCTTATGTTCTCGAGGTAACTTATTCTCACACTTACGATGTAGTCTGCTTTCAACTCCTTTTCGATCTCCTTTAAGAGCTTGACCTTCTCTTCGATGTCGATGCTGTCAACGTTTATCTTCTGCTTCATCTCGTAATGCCCGCTGTAAGAGCTTTCATCTATCTCCACTTCTCCCTCCAAAGTGTTTCTTTCTGCAAGTTCCAAACCGGTTTTGTCATCAACCAAACCATTAAAAAATCCCCATGAACCGTTTTTCAGGACCCTAAAGCTCTTTCCAGCAAAATTCTCATGTTTTGGTTTTTCAATCGATCCATTCTCAAGATTTAAGGTGAGAGACCTAGTTTTTAGATACCTTATGTCATAAAAACTCATATGCTTACTTGATCCCTAAAATAAAATGGTTTTGCTATTTTTCTGCTTCTTGGATTGAGGATTATTCAATGCAGCCAAGATGGAGAAAAAATAGAGAAGTATAAAAATTACCTCATCGGAAAAAGTCCTCCGTGCTTCAAAACGAGTGTTTCCGGTTCGTAGAGGATTGTAACATGGTACACATTGATCATACCCAGTAGATCTCCTTCTCTTATTTCCATATCTCTGTAAGGCAAGAAAACTGCTCGATCCACTCGCTTTTCATCCTCCACCATCTTTAATGGCCCCTTTGTAAAGACATCCAGCAACGTTCCACTGCCGTTCGTTCCGATCAGAGGTTGAACTATCGTACCTGCTGGAAAGTCTATCTCCTCTATTTTTATGACTTCAAGGTTATCAGCTTTTAATTCCTTGCTTTCTGCCGCCAAAACTGGCTCTATCCTGCCCATCGAGCTTCTCTTAAAATGGAACGGTTTTATCTCAAATTCTTTCCTTAAAACTTCATCCCCTTTCCAATAAACGAGATTTCCTTTAAAGGATCTCAAAAGGTACTTCATCAGGCTTTTTGATCTTTCACCAACTGAGACATTATAGACGTTGAGAACTCCAAGGATGTCTCCTCTTTGTACCTCTCCATCAAAAACGGGCATGAAGAGGACTTCAGAAACCGTTCTGTTCTCCTCGATCTTTTTTGGTCTTCCATGTAGATGCAGATCCAGCACAATTCCGTATGCGTTCCTCATGATAAAGAGTGGAACTGGAATCGTGTTCCCAGGGATCTCAATGGATGAAATTCGTATCAAAATGGGGTTTCCTTTTTTCACATTTACATCTTCATCTGAGATAAGAGGAATCCATTCAGCGAGATGCCACCTTCGATACCACATCTCGGAAACTTTGACGGCAGTTCTCCTGATCCCTCCATTTGTATAGGCGATCTTGATTTCCCTTTTTGAAAGTTGATTCTCAACCATCCTCAATTCTGGCTCCTTCCCAAGAATAAAAACCTTGATGACTCCGAGCAAATCGCCTTCTTTAACAAATCCGTTCTCAATTGGAAGGAAATAAACCTCCTCTAGTCTTTTCGGTTCATCAATGTTCATAGAATCCCGAACATCCCGAACATCGAGAACCATTCCCAAAGCATGTCTTACCACGGAAAGTATGGAAGAGATCGTGGACGGAAGCAAATCTATCGGCTCAATGCCTATCCTTTTTACCCTTCCTCTCTTGACTCCAACATCCTCGGCTGCAACCAACAGCTTCAGATAGGCGTAGTTCGTGAGCTTATAAGCCCCTGGCTTATAAGCTCACGCGTTCTTCATAATTAATAATTAATCATTGAGTTTTAAAAAAGTTTTGCTAACTGGAAATTTTCCTCAGTTTCCCTAACAGCCTGGTTTTGTTGCTTCCACTCAGCAAGCTGTATTCAAGAACTTCATCTATTCTTGCAACGGGGATTATCTCTATCTTGCCCTGATTCTCGCTATCAAGCAAAACATCATCAAGGTTGTCTTTCGGGATTATCACCCTCTTTATCCCCGCCTGAATTGCTGCTTCAATCTTCTGCGTAACACCACCAACAGGCAAAACTTCTCCTTTGACAGAAAGCGACCCTGTCATCGCAACACTCTGATCGACTGGGATTCCTTCTATGGCAGATATCACAGCAGTTGCTATACTTATGCTTGCCGAATCTCCTTCAACCCCTTCATAAGTTCCAACAAACTGGATGTGAACGTCCATGTCTGAGATGTCTTTGCCTATGTACTTCTTTATGATTGCAGAGACATTCATAACAGCTTCCTTAGCTATCTCCTGCAACCTACCTGTTGCTATAACTTTGCCTTCTTCCTTACTCAAAGCTGGGGTGACCTCTGCCATAATTGGCAGCACAACTCCAGCCGATTCACCGATAACGGCTAAGCCGTTAACTCTTCCCACTTCTTCCCCTTCAACTATGAAAAGACGGTAATCTCTTCTTCTTTCGATGTATTTGTCTGCAAGCTGCTCTTCAATCGTTTTTGCAATCTTTTTCGCCCTCAAAACATGCTCTAACCTTACAATATCAGAGTTTTCACTCTTTGCTATGTCTCCAGCGGTTCTTATCAGCCCTCCAAGCTCTCTAAGTCTAAGAGTTAGGTGGTTTCTCCTTCCCGCCCTTCTCTTAGCCTCCCTGATTATCTCCGCCGTAGCATATCTGTCGAAGTGTGGTATTTTTCCGTCTTTGATTACTTCCTGAGCGACGAAGCGTACGAGCTTTCTCCTGTTCTCCTCAGTATCTTTCATCGTATCGTTCATGTAAATTTCGTAGCCATAGCCTTCGATTCTGCTCCTCAAAGCTGGATGCATTCCCGTTAATGCATCGAGATTTCCTGCTGCCACAAGAATGAAATCACATGGCACCGGCTCAGTTCGAACCATCGCACCGCTGCTTCTTTCTGATTGGCCTGTGATTGGGAACTTCTTCTCCTGGAGCGCTGTGAGGATCTTTTGTTGGGATTCAATCGTTAGGGTGTTTATCTCATCTATGTAGAGAACTCCCTTATGGGCCCGATGGATTGCTCCTGCCTCCACCCTTTCGTGAGCAGGAGTTTCAAGCCCGCCGCTCTGGAAAGGATCGTGCCTCACATCTCCGAAAAGAGCCCCCGCATGGGCTCCTGTTGCATCTTCAAAAGGTGCGGTTTGCTTATCTTGATTGTTCACAAGGAGTTTGGGGATGTTTCTCTCCTCCTTTGGAAGAAGATATCTTGCGACGAGAAAGAGCATCGCAGCAGCTATGATCCCCCAAAGAATTTCACCCTGAATGGCAGCATAGCCTACGATAAATATGACAAGCATGAAAAGGAAGAAGTTCCTCGCCTGAGCTTTCTTCATCGCCTCCTGCTTGTACGCATCGACTATCTCCTTTCCCTTACCAGCAGGAACCGTTCTGATCTTTGGCTGGTTTGAGTCCTCGGGATTTGGATAAACGAGTATGTCTTCTAACTCTTCTTTTGGCAAAAGCTCAGCCATTGCCTTTGCCAGCATCGACTTTCCGGTGCCAGGGGAGCCTATTAGCATCACATGCCTTTTCTGAACTGCCGCTTTCTTTATTGCCTCTACAGCATCATCTTGGCCAATTACCTGGTCAACCAGCTTCTCTGGAACTTCGATTTCAGCAGTGGTCTCGAATTCCGTGTAGCCGACAAGTTCATCTACGTCTTGGAGTTTTTCTAGGGTTACTTCTTTCATGATTACCTAAAACTAAGCTCAATTAATTTATATAGGTTATGCAACAATGATTAGGAAAATATCGAGCGTTTTTCCCATTTTTGATTAGAAATAAGGATAAAAATTTTGAATTATTGCTTGGAATTATTGAATGGTTTTACGGTCTATAGTCTCACAGTCTTGCGGTCTTACGGTTTCTCATCCACATTTCGTATATCCACACATCCTGCACGTCATGCATCCTTCTCCATACTCCAAAACATTTCCACACTCGGGGCAAACACCGCCGATCATCTTGGTCTTCGGCTTCTCCTCAAACTCCGTCAGAGGTTTGATTCCTTCGAGATCAACTCTGATCTTTGTGTATTCTCCCCTCAGATATCTTTCAAGGACCTTTGCAACTCCATCGGCACATGAAGTGATTATCTCATTTTCCTCGAAGCCTATAGAGGGACACCTTATCCCCTTAAGCTGCCTGATTATTGCATCCGGATTTACCCAGCTCCTTAAGGCTATGGAGATAAGCCTTCCTATCGCTTCGGTCTGCGAGGCAGCACATCCACCGCTTTTGCCGAGCTGAACGAATACCTCTGCTATGCCATGCTCGTCCTCGTTTATCGTAACATAAAGCGATCCGCATCCTGTTTTCGTTTCAATCGTTCTACCCCGCGTAACCTTCGGCCTAGGCCTTGGCTCTATGAGCGTTACCGGCTTGACTGCATGAATCTTTTCCCTCTTCTTTTCCTCTTCCTTTCTCTTCAGGCTTAATACCTGCTCTTCTCTGCTTCCATCCCTGTAAACCGTCAACCCCTTACAGCCAAGCTCGTATGCAAGTATGAAGGCCTTCTCAATGTCCTCCCTCGTCGCATGGTTCGGAAGGTTTATCGTTTTGCTGACAGCATTGTCGGTGTACTTCTGGAATGCAGCCTGCATGCGAACATGCCATTCGGGAGCTATTTCGAGGGCGCATTTAAAGACCCTCCTAATTTCCGCCGGAATCTCCTCTATTCCTTCTAACGTTCCGGTTTCTGCAATTCTGGAAATTAGCTCCTCGCTGTACAGCCCTGCTTCTTTCAAATATCTCTCAAAAATAGGATTTACTTCGAAGAATTCTTCTCCATCCAAGATGTTCATCCTTCTGTATGCTACGGCAAATATCGGCTCTATACCACTCGAGCAGCCGGCTATGATGCTTATCGTGCCTGTTGGGGCTATGGTTGTTGTGGTTGCATTCCTCATTTTAATTCCCTTCTTTTCCCATACGCTGCCTTTCCAGTTCGGAAAGACCCCTCTCTCCTCTGCCAAAGCTTGCGATGCCTTATGGCTTTCCTCTTGGATGAATCCCATCACCCTCTCGGCGAGCTGCAAGGCTTCTTCGCTGTCGTAAGGGATTTTTAACATGAAGAGCATGTCGGCCCAGCCCATAACACCAAGACCGATTTTTCTGTTCGCGAGGGTCATTTGCTCGATTTCAGGAATCGGATAACCGTTAACGTCAACCACATCATCCAGAAATCTAACGCATGCCCACACAACCTCCCTCAGATGATCCCAGTCAATATCTCCGTTTTTAACAAATTTGGCAAGATTTATGCTTCCCAAATTGCAGGATTCGTACGGAAGTAGAGGCTGTTCCCCGCATGGGTTAGTAGCTTCTATTTCTCCTACATGCGGAGTTGGATTGAATTTATTTACTGTATCTATAAAAACAGCCCCGGGCTCGCCATTTCTCCATGCTCCATCCACCATCAGATCGAAGATCCTTCTTGCAGGAATCTTTCTCACAACTTCACCAGTTCGAGGATTTATGAGCTCGTAATCCTCATCTTTCTTTAAGGCCTCCATAAACTTGTCGGTGACAGCTACGCTTATGTTGAAGTTTCTTAGAACCCCTTCCTCCCTCTTCGCCGTGATGAATTCTTCTATGTCGGGATGGTGGACGTTAAGAATTCCCATGTTCGCTCCTCTTCTCCTCCCTCCCTGCTTTATCTGCTCGGTTGCCGCATCAAATATCTTCATAAAGCTTACTGGCCCGCTTGCAACCCCCATTGTTGATTTTACAATATCGCCAGCGGGCCTTAGCCTCGAGAAACTGAAGCCCGTTCCGCCTCCCGATTTCTGAACCTTCGCCATATCGGTCAAAGCCTTAAATATACCCTCGATTGAGTCCTCAACAGGAATTACGAAGCATGCAGATAGCTGATTTAAGCTTGTGCCCGCATTCATTAGCGTTGGGCTGTTCGGCATGAAAATCTGGTTGTAGATTAAGTCGAAGAATTTCTTCGCCCAATGCTCTACATCGTTGCCGTAGTTCTCCTCAGCCTTTGCTATTGCTTTTGCTACCCTCCAGCACATCTCCTCGGGAGTTTCGATTACCTTCCCATCTTCGTCTTTCAGCAGGTACCTTTTTTGAAGTACAACCTCAGCAGTTCTCGATAGCTCCATATTCTACCTCCTAACTATAATGAGCTGCAAACTATTTTTAAACTTTCACTGGAAATGAAGGCTACAGCAAAATCGAAAAGGAAATGGTCTTATAGTTCCCACAAGATTTTCTGATATGTCTAAGCTTTCCAAACTTCTCAGCATCGTGGCCACCGAAAGGAAAAACGGCAACAGCGTTCTCGCATCTAAATACATTGCAAAGAAATTGGGAGCTGAGCTCGAGATCGTTAATCTCGCAAAGCTTGACATAAGGCCGTGCAAAGCATGCTACAAGTGTCTTTATGGAGAGGATTGTTTGATCGATGACGATGTTGAAGATATTTTTACAGCCATTGAAGGAGCTGACGCGATACTGATTAGCTCCCCCGTTTACTGGCTAGATGCAACAGGGAAGTTCAAGGCTTTCTTGGATAGATGTTTCATGTCCCTCAGATATCGCGAAAAATTTAGAGGTAAGAGAGCTCTTGTGCTAACTTACCATGGATTCAACGAGATGGTTGGCTGGGCGTCAGCAACGCATTTAGTTTTGGCAAGAATCCTCGGCTTTGACGTGCTTGCCAACATAGAACTAAGAGCTGCGCTTCCAGCCGAAATTTTCACGGATAAAGAGACCTTCAAAAAACTCGAGCTTGCGGCAGAACTTCTGAGGAAAGGGGAAGTCAGGATTTTCGAAAACCAATGTCCTGTCTGCATGAGCGTGATTTTCAGAGTTGAGAATGGACACCTCCTCTGCCCGGTTTGCGGATCGAGGCTCGATGCTCAGATGAATCTAATCGAGAAGGGAGAGAGGTTTTCGGAAGAGTGGATAGTAGAGCATTTCAGCAAGGAACTTGTAGGCTTAAAAGAGAAATTCAAGGAGATCAAAGATGAGCTAAAGGAGGCTGCAAAGATAGTCGAAAGATAGTCGAGATTGAGTGATTGAACTAAAGATTATGGATTGCGTTTTCTGCGAAATAATCGCGGGCAAGAGAGACTGCTTCAAAATATACGAGGATGAGAACGCAATAGCTTTCCTAGACATCAATCCTGTGGTGGAAGGACATACGCTTGTGATGCCTAAAAGACACGTGGAAAAGCTGGAAGACCTGAGCGATGAAGAGGCTGTCTTCGTTTTTAGAGCTATTAAGAGGGTTGTTGAACTTTTACTCAAAAAGCTTCAGGCAGATGGTTACAATGTCGTCGTCAACGTTGGCAGAATAGCCGGACAGGAGATCTTCCACCTCCACTTCCATATTTTTCCGAGGAAAAAAGGGAGTTCCCGCAGCGGTAGTCTGGAAGAGGTCTACAGAAAGATTATGGGGATGAAATTTAAATCTTAAGAGATCAAAGAAACTTCCAACCCAAGAGATGCAGATTCCCTATATTAACCCTTTCCAGATATTTCTTGGCAGCGTTGTAGCATTTCTTAACTTGCTCGATAGGCGTTACCGGCATATCGCTTAGCCTGTAATCAGGATGGAAAACTAAAAGACTGTATGGGATCTTTTTATCAAAGGAAGCGATGAACGAGGCAATTCCTTCAACCTCAGTCTCATCAACGTAATAAGGAACCATCAACGTTGTTGCCGATATAACCTCCGGAGCCGTGTCGAAGACAACCTCGAAATTCTTCAGCGTTGGCTTATTACTTCTGCCCGTGAGAATGCTATGCAAATTCTCGTTCCAAGCTTTAAGGTCGAATTTGATCGTACCATTGGTTTGAGAGCTTATTTCCGCTGCTTTCCTTACATATTTCTCTCTGCCACCTCCATTCCACTCCCAGCAAACCATCAAATCCTTTTCTTTAGCTGCTTTTTCGCTGAATCTGAGGGCAAATGTCAGCTGCGGTTCTGGGGAGCCTCCGAAATGGCAGATACATTTCACTCTCGCTTTCATCGCAGCTTCTACCATCTCATCTATCGTGTAAGCCCTTGCAACTTCCACGCTCTTGTGCTGCCAGTTCTGGCAGAAGAGGCAATCGAAGTTGCAGCCGTAGTAGAAAACCGCAAGATTTGTCCCATGCATTTTGCTTCCCTCGCAAAACCAAGCGTTGCAGCAGTTCGTTGGCAGAGGATCTTCGTAGTACGAAAGGAGAGCTTTGTTTGGAGTAGCTAGATTGAATCTTTTTCCTTCAGCTGTGCCTCTCAATCCGCATAGGCCAACGGTGTTCTCTGTAAAAACACAAAAATTCGTACAAAGACAGCATTTTCCTGTCAACTCAGCTTCTTCCAGTCGGAGCACCCTATGGAGATTCTGATAAACTTCTTTATCCTTTCTGGCACAGTCAGGGCAGATGGGCAAATTTTTCGAATACACCTTTTTCCCGCAGCTGACGCACCTCATACGCTAATAACTAAATTTCCCCACCATTCCCACCAATTTTTTCAACCAATTGCTTTAACTCGGGTGGGGTATCCATTATGTAGAAAGTTGCTGTTGCAATAGCCACGATATCGCCATTCTGCTTTGCTTCAGCAGTCGAAACAGCTATCTTGCTCCCAATGCTTATAATTCTTCCTTCAGCCACAAGCTTTCCACCTTTGACGGGTTTAAGATAGTTAACCTTTATCTCAGCCGTCACAGCGATCTTGCCTTGTTTGAGAAGTTCTTTGTTAACTATCAGTCCCGCAGCGGAATCAAGAATGCTCGCTATCACACCTCCGTGAGCAGTTCCAAATGCCTGCTTGTGCTTTCCCTCGATTTCAATCTCAACCCTAACGTTATCGCCGATGATAGGAGACATACCAATCAATCTGTACCAACCTGAACCCCTAACCTTTTCCTCGAAGAACTTCAGGAATTTCTCTTCCATACTTTCACTTCAGCGTTCCTCGTTATAACATTTTGTTATCCCCTTTAATTCTTTTTAACTCTTCAATTTCACTTCCTATAATTTGAAGCATAAATCCGATACTATTCAAAGAATCAGAAGCTAAATCCAAAATTGCTTGCCAAAATCAGAAACAAATTCGAAAGTTATTTAATTTGAGCTGCAAATATGAAATCCGGTGGTTGGATGGAAAAATCGATAATGCTGATGGAGCATGAAGCAAAAGAACTCCTGAAAGATTTTGGAATTAACGTTAATCCAACTTTTCTCGCAAAAAATGAGGATGAAGCAGTCAGAATTGCAAAGGAGTTGGGTTTTCCAGTTGTGCTTAAGGTGGCTTCGAGCAAAATCTCCCATAAATCAGATGTTGGGGGTGTCATCCTCAACGTAACAGACGAGAACGGAGTAATTAAGGCCTTTAGAAGGCTGAAGTCAATCCCTAACGCTGAGGGTGTTAGCGTTCAACCCATGGCTAAGAAGGGCATAGAGATTATCGTCGGAGTTGTCAGAGACGAGCAGTTCGGGCATGCAATTTTGTTCGGGGCTGGAGGACTGGCGGTTGAGCTTTACAAAGACGTTTCTTTCCGTGTTCTTCCTGTAAATGAGAGGGAGATAAGGGAAATGATAGAGGAAACGAAGGTCTCCAAACTCTTGAAAGGATTCAGAGGGATGAAAGGAGATTTAAATGCAGTGATCGAGCTCATAATGAAGATAGAAGACCTCGTAAAAGACAAACCCGAAATAAAAGAGTTGGATTTGAATCCAGTCTTCGTTTACGACAGAGGATACTCTGTAGTAGATGGCCGAATCGTTTTTGGAGAGGGAGAATGGGAAGAAGAGATCCGAAAAGGCGGAATTGAGAAGTTCTTTTACCCTGAATCCGTTGCGGTTTTTGGATCTTTCAAAATTGGAAAAGCGGCCTTCACCATCCTGTATAACCTCGTAAATCTGAAGTACAAGGGCAGAATCTACCCTGTAAGCCTTCAAGGAGATGAAATATTCGGCATAAAGATTTACAGGAGTTTGGATGAGTTGCCTGAAACCCCCGATATTGCTGTTGTTGCCACTCCTGCCGCTTCGGTTCCAGAACTCATCCTCAAATGCGCCAGGAAAGGTGTGAAGAATGCAATAATAATAAGCTCCGGTTTCAGAGAGGAGGGTGAGGAGGGTGCCAAGTTAGAAGATAGAATTCTCGAAATAGCAAAGGAATACGGAATGAGAATTGTAGGGCCAAATACCACGGGCATCCTTAACCCTGAGAACGGCTTCACATCATCCTTTGCAATTCTTCAAGAGATAAAACAGGGAGGAATCGGGATAATCGCCCAGACAGGGCTTTTCCTTGGAATTCTGATGAACCATATCGCCTCAAGCCATCCTGCCATCGGCTTCAGCAAGATTGCAGGACTTGGTAACAAATGCGATGTGCAAGACCACGAAATCCTCGAGTTCATGCTCGAAGATGGAAAAACCAAGGCTGTTGGAATCTATGCTGAAGGTTTCAAGCATGGGAAAGAGTTTTTAAGGGTTGCAAGGAAGGCACTAAGCTTGAAAAAACCGCTCGTTGTTTTCAAATCTGGCATTACGGATTATGGAAAGCGAATGGCTTTAAGCCACTCAGCATCCCTTGCCGGAGACGACAGGATATTCGATGCCATCTGCAAACAGCTGAATCTTGTAAGGGTTTTCAGCTATGAAGAGATGCTTGAGACGCTGAAGGCTTTTTACCTCCAGCCTTTACCGAAAGGAAATAGAGTTGCGATTCTGCACTATGTCGGTTCAGGCTGCGTTCAGGGAGCGGATGAAGCTTACTTGGGCGGATTATCACTTCCAGAATTTTCCACAGAAAGCTTCGAGAAAATTTCCAGAGTTACTCCCGAATGGCACAGGGTTGGAAATCCATTCGACATCTGGCCTTCCATAGAATTTTTTGGTGTGGAGGAGGCTTACAACACCACAATTCAGGCAGCTTTAGAGGATGAAAATTTTGATTCGATTATAGTTGGAACTTGGGCTGTAGGTAAGATCTACCCGAACTACATCCCTCCCTTCGATCTGCTAAAAGAGTATGTCGAAAAATACGAGAAGCCAATCTACTTCTTCATCGAAGGAGATAGAAATGCTGTTTTCGAACTTAAGAATGAGTACGAGACAAATGGCTTTCCGGTCTTTCCAGATATAGCTACCACCATAAGAATACTTTCGAGGGTTGTCAGGTATTCACTCGATCTGTCGAAGTCAACCAAGAAAATTTAAATCTTGTCTGCTGATTAGCTTTCGGGTGTTAGGATGATCGAAGTTGGGATTGTCGGAGGGAGCGGATATACTGGCTCTGAACTCTTGAGGTTGCTTTGCTTTCATCCTGAAGTTGAGATAAAAACCGTAACTAGCAGGAAGTATGAAGGTAAAGAGATTTGGAGACTTCACAGCTTCCTAAAAGGATTTTACGATTTAAAGTTCGTGAATCCCGAACTGAAGTATTTTGATGGCTGCAAAGCTGTATTTCTGGCTGTTCCACACGGTGAGGCGATGAACTTCGCTCCCCAATTCCTTGAAATTGGAATCAAGGTTGTAGATATTTCAGCGGACTACAGGCTGGACAAAGAAACCTACGAAAAGGTGTACCAGAAGGAGCATACCGGTTTCGACATCGAAGCCAAACCAATTTACGGACTAACAGAACTTTACAGAGAGGAGTTAAAGGGGGCAGAGCTCGTCGCGAATCCGGGATGCTATCCGACCGGAGCTATCCTCGCAGCCGCTCCTCTTGCAGCTGAAGAGCTGATTGAAAGGGTTGTATTCGATTCTAAAAGTGGAATAAGTGGTGCTGGAGCTTCTGTTAGCGAATTCACTCACTATCCAAACTTGCATGAGGCGATCGTTCCCTACAAAGTAACAGATCACAGGCATTACTGGGAGATGGTCCAAGAGCTGGGGAAGCTGCAAGCAGAGGTTAAGGTTTCTTTTACACCCCAAGTTTTCCCCGGTTCGAGGGGTATCCTGACAAATGCCCACATCTTTTTAAGGGGTGAGCTCGAGAAAGGAGAGATTCAGAAAATCTACGAGAAATTCTATTCAGGTTGTTACTTCATACGCTTCCAAGAAACGGTAAGGCTAAGCTACGTCAGAGGAAGCAATTTTTGCGATATTGGAATCTTCCCAGGGGAAGACAGAGTGGTTGTTTCATCTGCTATAGATAACTTAGTTAAAGGTGCAAGCGGGCAGGCGATCCAAAACCTGAACCTTATGTTCGGCTTAAAGGAGGAGGCTGGTCTTAACTTTCCGCCTCTCTTCCCCTGATTTCTCGTTAACTTTATAATTTTACTATAATTCTACCCTCTTCCTTCTCCGGTTATTCGATAACTCGATCTATCTGATCTTTTTAGCAAGGATCGCAAGAATCAGTATCGCAATTAAAATGGCAAGATGGCTAAAATCATCGAAAGATGGTTTGCCGGGCAGAACGTTAACCGCAAAAATGGCTGACTTTTCACTCTCGCCAAATGCTATCAACGCTTGAATAGCATAACTCTGAGGTGGTAAATCCCCAACACTAACTTCGAATTTGAGAGTTTTCTCTTCTCCGCTTCTGATTTTATCAATCAATGCTTCTCTGGTCTTAACAGCAATACCAAATGCAGGTTCCAAAATCACCCTAACATTCCTCGCATCTCTGCCAATATTCTTTATTGAGACCTCCAGAATCTGTTCTTCGTTCGGCAAAAGGTTATTTTTAGCCCAAACCTCGAATTTTGGCTCAATGATGGTTTTCAAGAGCAATTCTCTACTAAAACTCTCCTTCCTCGGCACAGGAGAGAGAATCGTGAGCAATCCAGTGATTTCAACCTTCCTTTCAACGCTTTCAACATTCCCCTCTAAACCAAATCTTTCATCGGTTTCGAATTCCAAAGTTAAAACCTTCGACTCGCCCGGGTTGAGCCATCCTACAGGGATTTTCTGCCTAAAAATTTCCGATTCGAGTGTTAGATCTATTGGATAAAGATAGGGGTTGAAAATATAGAGCGTTAGATTTCCCCTACCCTTTTTCACTTCAACCTCAGCTGGCAGACTCAGAACCCCTTTAGCTTTATCTTCAAATCTGAGCAAAATCCTCTGGCTTTCCTCCCCTTTTTTCCAGCCCCCATCAAAGTACTCGTAACTAAGATTTAAGATCAGAATTTCTTCACTGTTTGGATAGTAGAAAGTTAAAGGAACTGTCATCTTCGATGGAAGAACTGGAATTATAGCGAGTTTGGGGTAAAAATTGCCGGTAATGGTAACGTTTCTTGCCAAACCGCCTTCATTAGTCAGAAATATTCTAAAATTTTTACCTGGATAAACCTCTTCTCCGATCACCTTTATTCTTGGCGTAGAAGGGGGGATTGCGTTGAAAGTGAAGTTGAAGGTTTGCCTTTCGAGAACTGGACCGGTTGAATTTTGGTAAATGTAATACTCAATCTGGAGAGTCAGATTTTCCTCTCCCTCAGTTTTATTGGAAACGAAAAAGGGGAAGGCGACATCAAAAACGCTCGATGCGTTGATAAACTCAAAGAAGGTTTTGTTTGAAATTATCTCCACATTTTTCCCACCTTCGAGAGTTATCGATACGTTATATGCCGATACGTTTCCACTCTTAATCAAAAATTGAATTGCATCTAAACCTGAAATGTTCTTACTTCCCAGAACTTCGGCCGAAAAGTCCTTTGCGGAGCTTTGAGCAGATAAAGTTGATAAAATTAAAATCAGGAAAATTACGAGGAAAATTATTCCCATTCTCACAAAACCTCACCTCTCTTTTTAATTCCGAAAACGATCATGGAGAGGGAAAGGGCTATTAAGGAGTACAGGATTAAAAACGGCATCCTTTCCAAAGATGGATCCAGCACCTGGGTTAAGGGGAGGAGGTAGGATACTCTTTCTGGCAAAGAATGAAGAGAATAAAAGGTAGCGATTGCATTTGCAAAGAGAAACAACGTTGCAAGAATTACAGCATTTTCCTTAGAAAAAGCCGTAGAGAAAACCATGCCGGCTGAGGCTGAGGCTGCCATTAAAAGGAGCAGGAAAAGAATCAGTTTGGTGGAATAAAGAGAAAGAACTATCATGCCCAGAAAAACCGGAACGAGACTCATAAGGAGTACAGCCAAGAATTTTCCGGTGATTACTTCAAAAGCTGAGAATCTGTAAAGGATTAGTAAGCGAAGGGTTCCCGTTTCCCGCTCCCTCGAAATCGTTGTTGAGGCAAGAAATAGGCTGCTCGCCTGCGCAATAAGGGCAAGAAACAGGAAGGAAAGTGATGGGAAATAGGAAATTTTCGAGTCCGAAAGAACAGACTGAATTGCACTTGCCGTTTTTATCCCATAAAACGAGTTCTCCGCGAAAATTTGTGGTTTCTTACCAACCACGATAAAGGCAGAGATTTTTCCTCCTTTCAGCATTTTAAAAGCCTCTTCCTCCGTAGCAACAAAGTAAACATTGGATGAAAGCTTTGAAATTGAATGCACATTGCCATAGCTACTGGCATCACCGGTATCATTGGCTACCACAGCGATGGATGTATGGGAGTTGAGGGGTGATTGGGATAACAAAGGCAACGAGGGCAACAGGAGCAACAGGGGGAAGAGGATTATCAGAGAAAGCAAACCGCTTCGTCTCGTCTCCTTTACTTCCTTCCCAATCATCCTCCAGATCTTTGTCAAATTCATCACCTTACTTTTGAAAGATTTCTAAAGATTTCTAGAGAATCTCTAGGGAATTTCTAAGGCTTCCTCTAGGGCTTCTTCTATTCCAGTTTTCTCCACTTCCAAGCTTTCGAGCTTTATTCCTCGCCTCAAAAGCATTTCAACAAGCTCGGGAATTGCGTAGGCATAGTTATCCACCCACACCCTGATTCCCGTTTCGAAGGCGGTATATTTGAAACCGAATTCATCCAAAGCTTCTATTGCTTTTTCCATCTTGATGGGTTTGAGGAGGATACAATCTCTTCTCATCTTGGCAAGCTTAAATTCAAAAGCTGACCCATTTTTGAACGCTAAAATCCTGTCACACTTCTCCAGCTGCTTAGTATCGTTGGTGGCAATCAAAATTCCAATTTTCGATGCTTTTAGCTTTTCAACCACTTCCCAGAACTCAGGAAAGGGTTCCTCAACCAACAGAGCTGCTGGTTTATGAACTATCGCCACCCCAAGGATGATCCTTCTCTTAAAGCTCTCCTCAAGATCCTTATACAGAACATCCCCGTAATCTTCTACACCCAAAAAACCCAAAACCCCTTCGACTCTATCAGCTTCTTTTATGTCCTTTGCAGAAGCGAAAAATTCCAAGTTTTCCCTAACGGTTAGATTTGGATAAAGCGATATATTTCTGGAAAAACATCCAAGATATCCAAAACTTTCACATGTTATGTTGCCTTCGTAGTCTAAAAAACCGGTTATAGCAGCTATAATTGCCCTTCCCTCTCTCAAACCATAGATCCCGAGGATCTCGCCTTTTTTTAAAGCGAAAGAGACAGTTTTGATTGATGGCTCCTTTAGTGATAGACTGTCAACGTTCAAAGCAGTCTCAGTTTTTTTAACCTCTTCGATTTCTTTGGCCTTTTCAGTTCTTTCAGTCTTTTCAGTTCTTTCGGCCTCCTCAGCTTCTCTAACTTCTCTAGCCCCTCTAGCCTCTCCAGCCTCCTCAGCACCTTCAGACCCTCTAACCATTTATTCAAAAATTGTAAAAATAATATTTAAGTCTATTTAAGTCTGCCCATGGTTTATCTCCTCTTCCGAAAAACCGGAAGTTAAAAGAGAGATTGAGAGGGCTGATGCAATTGTGATGCCAGCTGTTAAAATGAAAACAGCGGGATAATCATAGGCATCTGCCACAAACCCCATCACAGCAGGCCCCATAAAAACTCCAAGCTGAAGGGAAGTGCTCGATGCTCCCATTGCAAACCCCCGCATCTTGGGAGAGACTATATCCGAGAGAAGCGCAAAGCCTGCCGGGTTCGCCATCCCCATTCCGATTCCAGTTACGATCGATGCCAAAACTATGAGGAGGAAGTTAGAGGACAGAAAGCCCAGGACTCCAATAGCTTCCAAGCCCAGTCCCAACAGAATTACGGGCTTTCTTCCGATTCTATCGCTAAACTTTCCTGCCGGAACTCTAACTATCGCTGAAGCGAGAAATAAGGCTGTTGTAAGTGTTCCAACCATTGTAACATCCACTCCGAACTTTGGCAGATAAAGCGGAATTGCAAAAATGCCAATTATAGCACTTCCGAAAGTGGCGAAAAATGGGGTTGCTACAGCTCCTATTGCATTCCTCTCGGGCTTGAGTTTCTTAAATTCACCGAAGATTGCGGATCTTTTCACCTCATCCATTCCTTTAAGGAAAAACAGAGAGATTAAACCAACGAGAGCGACAAGACTGCAGAAATAAAAGGTTGGTACGAAGCCGTAGGTAGAAGCTACAAAACCACCCATTATCGGGCCGAACGAATATCCAAGCATGGTAAAAGTTGCGATCCAGCCCAAAGCTTCTCCTCTTCGCTCTGGTGACAAATCTATGGCTAAAGCATTCGATGCTGGTACGAAAAGGGCCATTGCCAATCCATGCAAAAGCCTTGCCAAAAAAAGCTCGGTAAAATTTGCTGCTGAAGCATAGAAAAAAGGGGTTAGAATGAAGATTAGCATCCCGATCACGATCATCCTGAATCTTCCGTACCTATCTGCCATAAGACCGAGGGGCATCATGGTCAGAGAAGTTGTTAGGGCAAAACCTCCAGCAATTATTCCCGCTTCAGTTTCCGAGGCTCCTAGAAATATGGCGTAAGGAGCGATAATCGGAAAAACTATGCTTGAAGATGCGTATGCACAAAAACCCGAGACGTACAAGGCGGTTTGTTTTGACATTCCAACCATTCTAATAGCACCTTATCTAACAACACCTTATCTAACCGTATCTAACCACAACGCATCTAAAGCAGCGGTTCAAGGTAGCGGCTGAGGTTTTCAATGTTCTTCACGTCTCTTCCAACAATTCGGAAAATTCTCTTTCTGAATTCGGTGTTGACGGATATCCCCCTAGATCTGAAAAGCCTATCCAGCCTTTTTTCAATTTTTTTACCCTCCACATCCCAGTCCGAGAGGATTATAACCTCCAAATGCAAGGATTTCAAGTTGACCAGCGAATCAACCAAATCAACATCCGATTGAGTCGAGGCTAAAACGATCTCACCCTTGATGCCCAGATTCCTTAATGATTCCCTGTCAGAAGGGCCCTCAACTACTATGACTGCCCCAGCTCTTGATGCCTTTATAAGCTCGTCAAAAATGATTTTGAGTTCATTTATTTCAACTTCAGTTAGTTTCCCTCTCATTCTATTGTTCTTATTTTTATTATCCAATTTTTTGTTTATTCTATTTTTATTCTACTTTTACTTTGATATTTCGCTTATTTCTCCATCTCCACCAAACCTGAGAGAGTTTCAATGACCTTTTCATAGGTTGCGTGGATTTTAAGTGTCTTGAGATTCCCCCTAACTCCTTTGAGTATCTCGATTTTCGTGCCAAAAAGCTTTCCCAATTCTCCGACTATCTCCTTATTCGCTTTGCCCTCCCTTGCTGGACTTTTTACTCTAATCTCGATGGCCTTCCTCCACTCGTTGTAGCTTCCTATGCTGAAATTTTTCGCTCCAGGAGAGACGCTCACTTGCATCAAAGTGAATCCATCTCCCCTCCTCAACGCCTTTTCAAACCTCACTTTTAGCAATGCGGTTTTCTAGGTTTTTATTTCTTGTCCCTTTGATCTTGATCCCGTTTACTGAAAACAATTTAAACCTCTTTTAGCTATTTTGCTTATGAAGCTCATCGCGTTCGTTGGTTATCCGCTGAGCGGGAAAAGCACTGCAGCCAAGATTGCAAGGGAATTGGATATCCCAGTAGTTGTTATGGGGGATATCGTAAGGGAAGAGGTCAAAAAGAGGGGTTTGGAGCTTACTGATGAGAATGCAGGAAAGATCGCAAACGAGCTGAGGGAGAAAGAGGGCATGGATGCCATCGCTAACAGATGCATTCCAAGAATAAGAGAGGCAGCAAAGAAGAGCGGAATCGTGGTTGTTGATGGAATAAGAGGGATCGCAGAAGTTGATTGTTTCAAGAGAGCGTTTGGAGATGATTTCATTCTTATTGGCGTTGAATCAAGTTTGGAGAAAAGGTTCGAAAGGGGAAAGAGGAGGGGAAGAGAAGATGACGTCTCAAGCTTAGAGGAGCTAAAACTTAGAGATCAGCGTGAGGAATCATGGGGGCTGAAGGAGGCTCTTGAGAGGAGCGATATTGTCATAGAGAATGAAACTGACCTCGAAACTTTCAAAGAAAAAGTGGAGGCGATCCTTAAGGAATTCTCCAAGCTTGTGGAGGTAGAAATAAGGACCAAGATCTATCCGACAGAGGATGAAGAAAAGGTGATGCAAGCTGTAAAAAACTTCTTCCCCGACGCGGAGTTTAAGATCGTAGAAAAAAATGGTGAGAAGGAGCTGATAGCAAAGGCAAAAGACATCTCCTATTTCAGAGATTTGCTCAGAAAGCAAAGGATACTCGATACAGCTCGACAAGAAATGCTAAAAAACGTTTTCGGAAATGAAATAACTATTTTTTTAAACAAACAAACTGCAACAGTTTCGAGAGTAAATTTCAGCGATGGGGATGTCGTTCTCTCCCCCCTAGCCGTAACTTTCAGGCTGTATGGGATCGATGCACAGAGATTCATTGATTATCTTGCTCCCCCCACAAAGGATGGAAAGCCCATCAAAGAAATCGAGCTGTTCGAATAATTGACTGTATTGACTGCATCACTGCATCAATTACCATCGAAATTACTATCGAATTTATAGCAACCTATAAGTATTCCAAAGGGAGAATTTTTCCCATGACAATTCTTGTAGCCCTAAGCCCATCCGAAAGAAGGACTAGAGTAATGGATTTTGCCGTTGAGGAAGCAAAGCTAAGGGGAAAGAAGCTTGTTATCGTGCATTCCCTCTACGGAGGAGATAAAACTTCTGAAGAGGAAATTGAGCGGGGAGAGAACCTGCTGAAGTGGGCAGAGGAAAAGGCAAAAGATGCTGGACTCGAGGTTGAGACCCATCTCCTCGTGAGGGGAAAGGATGCTGCAGACGACATTCTCGATTTTATGAAAGAGATCAAGCCAGACATGGTTGTTGTTGGGGTTAAGAAAAGAAGTCCGACCGGAAAGCTCATTTTTGGGAGTGTACCTCAAAAAATCATCCTTAATTCCGAGGTCCCGGTTGTTTCTATAAGGTAGTTCAGGACTAGTTTTTCAACTTTATTTGCTCAAACTTGCTCAAAACAAGAAATGGATGTATTAAGCATGAGCATTTAAATGAGCATTTATGAGCATGTTTCCCCACAAAAAATTAAATATTTAATTTGATCAGTATTGATCATGTCGAATAGTTTTTTTGAGTGGGCGAACGAGCTGTTTAGCAGGGAAAAGATTTTCGAGAAACCAGAGGCTTTGAAGGGAATTCGAGTCTTGGATGTCTCACAAGTGCTAATAGGCCCAGAAACTGCCTCCCTTCTCGCAGATTTTGGAGCTGAGGTTATAAAAATCGAACCTCCTGGAATGGGGGAGCTTCTGAGGAGCGTGGATCTCTGGAGCAGGTTCTGGAGAAATAACTCCGTTGGCGTTATGTGGGTGCAACGAAACAAGTATTTCTTTGGCTTAAACCTAAAGCATCCAAAAGGAAAAGCGATTTTCTATGAGCTTGTTAAGCGAAGCGATGTTATAGTCGAGAATTACGTCCCCGGTGTGATGGAGAGACTGGAGATAAGCTATAAGCACCTGAGCGAGATAAATCCGAGGCTGATCTACATTTCAATAAGCGGTTTCGGACAGTGGGGTGAAAGGTGGAACTGGCCAAGCTGGGATGCCGCTGGCCAAGCTGCAAGTGGAGCTTCTGCTGTAAGCGGTTATGAAGGGAGGATTCCGATGAAGCTGCCGTATTATCCGGGAGACATGCTGGGAGGGGCTGCAGCTTTTATGGCTGTTGTTGCCGCCCTCTATCATAGAGAAAAGACCGGAGAGGGGCAGTACATCGATGTAACCCAAGCAGAAAATCTCGCAAGACATCTAAGTTTTATTTGGAGTTATGTGTCAATGAAGGGAGAAGACTGGAAGAGAACAGGCAACAAAGATGTCTCAATGGTCGCAAATGCGTTCAAGTCAAAGGATGGTAAAATTGTTACAATTTCCGCGATTAGCAGCGAACATTTCGAGGGATTATGCAAGGCGATGGGAAAGGAGGAGCTGTTTGAGAAGTATTCCGACCTTGTTTCCCGCCTAAAACCCGAAGCAAGAGAGGAAATTGATAATGAAATAAAAGGTTGGGTTGAAAACCAAGAAGCTGATAAAATAATCGAGCTTAGCGCTGAATACGGATTTTCCGCTGGCATTGCCAGAAACAGTATGGAAGTTTATGAGGATGAACACCTCCGGGAGAGAGGAACAGTTTGGATGTATAACGATCCGGTTTTTGGAGATATGGTTCATGCTGGAAACCCGATCAAGCTGAGCGAAACCCCTGCAAGAGTGAAATGGACTGTTCATCCGGTGGGCTACCATAATCGCTACATCCTTAAGAGTATCCTCGGCTTTACGGATGAGGAAATCAGGGAGCTTGAAGAAGAGAAGGTCATCGGTTACTGGGTTGATTTCTTCGGCAGAACTCCACCACCAGAGTTCGATCCTCAGAAAGATCCACTATTCAGGTGGTGATACCATGGAGTGGCATGAATACTCGAAAGAATATTTTGAGATTGAAAAGGCTAAGCTGAAATCTGGCCCGCTGGAAGGAGTTGTTATCTTGGATGTTAGCTATGCAAGCCCGGCTGCAACCTTCGCTTCAGCCTTGCTTGCGGAGATGGGGGCAGAAGTTATAAAGATCGAACCTCCAGAAGGTGACGAGCTGAGGAAACTCTCCCCCTATGGTGAGTTCTATCTGAACGATACGGGTTTACCATACCTAATAGAGGGCAGAAATAAAGAGTTCATAACGCTGAATCTTCAGAAAGAGGAGGGAAGGGAGCTTTTCAAGAAACTCGCGATGCATGCTGATGTGATACTCGAATCCTTCCAGCCTGGATGGATGGATTCTGTTGGCATTGGCTACAGACAGCTAAGGGAGATAAACCCCGGCCTGATATGGGCTTCCTTCTCAGCCTACGGAAGCTTTGGAAAGAATGCAGAAAAATTTGCGAAGGTTCCGGATTCTCCCCTCTTCGGCGTGGCGATGAGCTCATACATGGAGGCAAGCAGAGAACTGCCTGAAGCGGGAGAGCCTTACAATCTTCCAACTGCACCGGGCTTCTGGATGGCCACAAACCTAGCAGGAGTTTATGCAGCAGGAGGTGTCGTTCTCGCTTTATACTACAGAACGAAAAGCGGAAAGGGACAGATGATAGATATTACATCTCTCGACTCAATGGTCCATGTTGGGCCAAGCGTCTTCTGGAGTCATGCTCATGGGGAGCCTTTGTTCGTGGGAGTACTTCCTTTGGACTATGCGGTCTTCCCCTATGCCTACTGGAGAATCAAAGATGGTTATGTTTTTGCTTCTGGCTTCACAGATCCAAATTTCAAGGCTTTGATTACTCAGCTTGGAGCTGAAGAGCTTTTCGAGAAATATCCGAACGTTTTTGCGAGGATTAAGCTTGAAAACCAGAAGGTTTTGTATAAAGAGCTTGCTGAGAAATTCGAACAGCTAACGTTTGCCGACTTAACAAAAAGAATGCTTGAATGGAGAGAGCAGAACAGAGAGGGTGTTGCGGTTTACATGAAAATAACAACACCAAAAGAGGTTCTAGAAGAAAGTTACTGGAAGGAGAGAGGAGATTTCAGGGACGTTAAGGTTGAAGATAAAGAGATGAAGGTGATCGAGCCGGTCTGGAGGTTGAGCAAGACCCCCTTAAAGCTGAAATGGCTGGCCAAAAAGGTCGGAGAAGATAACGGATTCGTTTACAATAAGTTCCTTGGACTTGCAGGAAAGGATTTAGAGGAGCTGAAAAAAGCAGGTTTGATCTGATTTTATATCACTAATTTTTCTATTTTTTACAAATATTTTTACAAACTCCCCCCAAGGATATTCGTTTTGAATTCTACCTCTTCTTCGAGCAAGGTAAAGCGAAAGCTCTGTCCAAGCACTTCAATTGTTGGCATTATCTCAACTCTAACCACAGAGCTCTCCCCATTCCTGAGGTGACTCACCCACCACTCAGCCAGCTTCATGTTATCGATTTCTGTTGTGAAGGTTAGCTTTGTATCACTTTTTGCGGGTAGCCAGAGGCTTTTTTTGGTTGATCCTTCTCCAATCTTAATGCCGTTCATCCATATTGTGTAGTCGATTCTTGTCAGTGGAATTGGGAAAGCATAGGGGTTGCTGAAAACGGCTTCATGGATGAACTCCGTTCTCGTTTCATTAATGTCTCCAAGCTTAGTTGTCATGGATGAATAAATTCGGATTGGTCCTATAGCAAGGGGAAGCTTCTCATAATTCATGCTACTAACGATACTCGTTTTTATAACGCTTCGTTGTTCGAAAGGCCATGAAAACTCAGTTACTTTTAAGTCGAAGACTATCTTTCCTCTCAAAACAACCTCACTTTTCTCTCCGTTTTTGAGATGGCTGACCCACCATTCCGGAATCTTTGGGTTTTCTATCACAGTAGAAAGCTTTATTTCGGTCTGCTCTCTAGGTTTGAGTTCAGCTACCGCATTCTTTCCTTCCCCCATTTTTATACCGTTCATGTACAATTCAGCTTCTATTTCTTTAATGGGTATAGGAACGGGGTTGGGATTGTAGGCAACGACTGTAGTAACTATCTCAGTTGTTTTATCCGTTATTTTGCCCCACTCATGGTTGATGCTTTTTATTTCTGGCTCTCCCAGCTTCAGACCAAAGCAGCCGAGTAGAGCTATCACGATGAGTGTCACGATGAAAATTACCGAGAGTCTCAAGTTCTCACCCATCAAAATTTACCCTAATGGTATAACCTCCCTTGATAAAAGGTTACCCATTAAGTTGCAAGATCTAAAAGGCTATTTATAAGCTACTTATAATATCCTTATAGTATCCTCACCAGCTTTTCTTCTTCCATTTCCCTGATTTCTTCGATATTTCTTAGGAGGGTGTTGACCCATTCATTTATGCTCGAGATCATTTTATCCCTGAAATCTTCAAAGGGAACTGGTTTGTAAACGTGAACGTAACCACCATGCCTCAGTATTCTGTACTCTTTAATTACCAAACCCTTATCAACTAGATTCTGAAGTGCGCGATAAACGCTGCTCTTATCCTTCTCCATGGTTTTTGCTATTTCGCCCGCTGTTGTTGGGTTATTTTTTAGCAAAAATGAGTAGATCTCAATCTCGAAACATGAAACGTCAAGAGCACATTTCAAGGTGCATTTTAAGTGCTCCTCACATCTGAACTCGGCCACAAACTAGCTGGCGAAAAACAGTATTTTAAATTTTAGTTTTTGAGTTCGAGGTTAGAATTTTCACAGACCTATTGAAGAACTGTTGTGGAGCTACTGCAGAACTACTATTGCAATCTTTCTTCCACAGTTAAAACATCTGTCGCCTTCAAGTCTGTTCTCAATTAACCTGAATCCGTTCCTCCTAATCAAAAGAACACCACATTCTGGGCAGAAAGTGTTCTCAAACCGATGATGGACGTTTCCAATGTAAACGTAATCTATTCCCTCTTTCTTTGCTTTCATAACCGCTTCTTCAAGCAGCTTAACCGACGTTGGAGGATCGGAGGTCAGATAGGCGGGAAAATATCGGGTAAAATGGATCGGGACCTCAGGATCCAAGTATTTTAGGTGGTTGGAGATTACCTCATCGATTAGCTCTGGATTCTTGTACATTGGGGGTGAGAGTAGACAAACCACCTCAACATGGATGTCTTTTTTCCTTGCAAACCTTGCATTCCTCCAGATGTACTTGCTCTTTCCACCCTTTGATATTCGTGCATAAACCCCGTCTCCCCCTTTAATGTCGAAATTCGCCGCATTTAGGCCAGCATCGATCAGCATTTTCAACGCCTTTGGCATCATGTAGCCGTTTGATACAATCGTGTTTCTTAGGTTGTTCTTTCTCGCCAATGGAAAGAGGTCAAGAAGGTATTCAAAAAGCAGCGTCGGTTCGTTGAAGCTGGCACACGTACTTCTGTCCCCGTTTTTCAATGCCATTTCAATAAGCTTTTCGGGACTAATTGGATTAAAATCCTCAGGAGGAGGTCTCTTGGAAAGATGCCAATTCTGACACCACGGACAATCGAGATTGCACGAATAAGTTGAGAAAGTCAGGCTTGATGAGCCGGGTAAAAAATGAAAGAAGGGTTTTATCTCCATCGGTCTGCTCTCTATCGCACTAAGATTTCCATAGGTGAGTGTTTTCAGAGTTCCCTTTTCATTATACCTTGCTCTGCAATGCCCAAAGCTATTTTCAGCTACTCGGCACCTGTTCCAGCAGAGGAGGCATCTGATTTTGCTCTCTCCATCTCGCCAAAGCTTTGCTTCAATCACGATACAGTTTAAAATTAAAATTTTAATTTAAAAAAGTTAATGCTGAAGGTATAGATATGTTAACTCTTGAAACTATGCCAGTTCGATCCAGCTAGAAGTTGCTCCGCCCACAAATTTGATTTTTCCCTTCTCCTCCAACCTACTCACAGCTTTAGAAATCTTATGCCGGTCTTCTTCCAAGATTCTCGAGAGTTCCTGAACCGTCGTCTTTTCCCTTTCCTTGAGAAATCTAACTATCTCGTACTCTAGCATCTCTTCCGGGGTTGCAACCGGGCAGATGTATGTTCCACCTGAGGGATCGGACTCGTATCTAACCAGACCCTCCCTCTCAAGCTCTTTCACAACTTCAGTGACTTCATCAACAGAAAGATTGAGTGCCCTTGCAATGGTGGTTATCCTTGGGCGAAATTCAACCCTCTCCTCACACCCCTTCCTAATGTACTCCAAAACCTTCTCCTTTTCTGTCATAATTTAATATGTTTTTTTGAAAAATATAAATATTTCCGGGTTTTTCACTTTAAATGGAAACCCAACCGCCCATAAAACTCCAAAAAATCAATAAATACAAATAATAACTAAAATAAAACCTATAAATAAAACTAATTGAGGTCTGATTTTGAGTTTGATTCAGAGTATTTCGACTGGAAAGTCAGGATTTATAAGCAAAACAGAATTGCTATCGGCCTCGTAAATAAGATTTATCGCTTTGATTTCAACTCCTTGGCTAGCAGCTTTCCGAAGAAGTTCTGCAATAACAGCATCAGCTTCTTTGTTTGGTTTGAACGCCTTTACTCCAGGAACTGCTGCAATGAACAGAATAAATGTTTTGCAATTGTTCGCTGCTTTAATGAGTTCAGAAATGTGCTTTCTACCCCTCAGGGATGGGCAGTCAGGATACATCGCGTATTCTCCTTGCCTTAAAGCCGCGCTTTTAACCTCCAAATACACGGATTCAGGACAAAGAAATAGATAATCAATTAGCGAATCGTTTATCCTTTGATTTCTCTTAAAATCCCTGCATTTGAGCCAAGGAATAAGATCAAGTTTCAAAGCATTCTCAAAAGCTTTCATCTGAAATTGGGTGTCTATTAGAGCGGCTTTTCCGAGATCTTCTACAGCGAAAAGTCTGTAGTCTGTTTTTCCTTTCTCCTTCTCTATGCAGTAAGCCTTTCTTCCACGAATAAGATACTCTTGGAGTCTCCCTGTATTGTTAAGGTGTGCTTTTCGGATTCTTCCTTCCACCTCAATCTCCACAACAAATCTATTAAGCCGTTTCACGATTTCGCACTCTTTTCCATGGATTTCCATGAGCGGTTCCACTTTTTAGCATTAAAACAAAAATTTAAGTATTTTCTGCAAATGTAAGAGCATGGGTTTTGAAAGTGCTGAAAGTACTGAAAGTGCTGGGAGTATCTTTGAAAGAGTTCTAATTCCAACCGATTTTTCCCGATATTCCAAAAGGACCCTTGAATGCGGAACTGAGCTAGCCGAGATAGGAGTCAAAGAGGTTGTCCTTGTCCACGTAGGAACGTATGATCCTTTCCTTTTATCTCTCGCAAGAGTTGATGTGGATGATTTTGTGGAGAAACTGGAAGAGGAGAGTTCTCAGAAGCTGGACGAGATGGCAAAAATTCTAGAGGAGAAGGATCTGAGGGTTAAAAAGCTCTTTTATACAACTTCCAGCGATCCTGCGGAGAAAATTCTGGAAGTGGCAGAAAGAGAGGAGGTGGACTTGATACTGATGGGTTCGAGAGGACATGGACTGCTGCGAAGCAAATTGATCGGTGGGATATCAGAGAGTGTGGTAAGAAAATCCAAGATACCTGTTCTGCTTACAAAATTCCGGGTTGTTGAGGAGGCTGGAGAATACTACTGCCAGCTCACCTTCGCAAGACTTTTTGAGAACGTGCTGTTCGCAACAGATACAACCCACGACTCTCGGATTGTCGCTTTCCTGAAAAAGGTAGCTGCTAGAGGTGAGATATTCTTCGTGCACGTTGTGGAGAGATCAAAGGAGAGTGAGATAGCGGAAGAGGTTGAGAAGGCTGGAGAAAGCCTTAGAGCTCTGCAGGCTGAGGTTGGAAAGGGTGAACCCATAATAACATGGGGTGATGCCGTTAAGGAGATTTTGAAGGTTGCTAAGGAGAAAAATATATCGCTTATTGTCATAAGGGCAACCGGAAAAGACGGAAGCAGGGAACTTGGAAAGACGGCAGATTCAATAATAAGACATTCAAAAGTACCTGTGTTGGTGTTCAAGTAAACTAACGGAGCAATTGTATAAGGCTTCAAATCTACTTTTTCTAAAGATCCTCAGCATCTTTTCGGCTTTTAATTTCAATCTCCGTATCAACGCCAGAATCTCCAATGCCAACATTTTCAGTGCAAATATTGGCAACGCTAACCTCAACCCCATCAACCAAATTCCTGAGGGCTTTCAAATACCTTCCAACCTCCTCGGCTCCTTTTTCCGTTATCTCCACAGCCGTTCTCGGCCTGTCGGCAATGACCTTTCTAAGCTTTACGTATTCCTCTTTCTCAAGCCTTTTAAGATGGGAATCAAGATTTCCGGGAGTGATTTTAAGGATTTCCAGCAGATCTTTAAAAAGAACTCTTCCCCTAGGAAGAAGATATAGCATTATACTCAGCCTAACCGGACTTCCGAGAGCATTGTTTTCGATAAGCTTTTCGACTAGCTCCCGGAACATTCTGTCACCTTATTTGTCACCTTATGGCTTTAAAAGCAGAAACCAAGTATGCAAGAACAGTGAGGCTAAAGGCGAAGGCTATAGAGAAACCAGCGTACACCATGCTAGCTTGAACGCTTCCAACGGTGGGAATCGTTACAGCTGGAATTAGAAATGCCGGGATCATCTCCTTTTCAAGGCTCTTGGCAAAATAAAGATAAGTCATGAACATGCCGAAAACGGAGATGCTGATAAAGGAAAGAAATCCTACTGCAATGGAATACTGCAGCCCCATAGCGTTTGAGAGGACATTAGGTATAAGCACCCATCCTACAATCGAACCGGCAATCCATGAGAGAGCAATTCCCATGCCAAATGCTGGTGAACTCTTCGTATCACCATAACTTCTGAAGAGATTCACCAGCCTTTTCCATATCTTGCTGGAGAAGTACGCGAAGACAATGAATGCCAATGCCCAGTAAATTGCTGTCAGCTGCCATGGTACAATGCGGAGAGGGGAAACTATTATGTATAGGGTGCTTGCTGAATAGACAACTCAATTTCTTTTCTTAAACTCCCAAACCC
>JACDNU010000019.1 GCA_017656505.1 Archaeoglobus sp.
AGCATGCAAGACTTTGCAGGGTTTTCTTCGTTGCCGGGTTGTTTACAAGATGCATAAAGACAGAGAGTTTATCTAACATACCAGTCCCCCCAATCACCTCCTTTTCTTTTTCAAAGGGTTTATCTTAAAAATAAACAATAACCAATTTTTAGATCAACATCATAATAGATCTCAAGACAATTATACTTTTCGCTACCAACTTCTATAATATAGGTGTAAAATAATATTATACCAAATCTGAAAATGAAATTTTCGTTTAAAAAATTAAACGTCAAAAAAGAATTCAAATTGACAGTACTCACTTTCAGGCTGTTTAGAGATCCTATTCACCTTCAGCTGGGGGTTCAGCTCTCTAGCCAGAGAGGCTATAAATTCAACACAGCCCTCGTCACACCAAAAAGCATAGTGCCTGTAAATTGGACACTTGCTTTTTGTTAATAGTCTATCTCCAATCTCAGATGAGAATTCGAACTTCACAGACTTTTCCGCTGCAACTCTCTCAATTTCATTAAAAAACCAATCTAAAACCTCACTAAGTTCTTTCAAACCACTAACCTTCTTTCTTATAAATTTCTCCCCTGCAATCCTCCCCAGTTCTTTACCCAACACTCCCAGCATACCCACCATACCCGCCATACCAACCATTTTACCAGCCATCTTAAATTAGTTGCCAGAAAATTATTTAATATTTTGGTTTAAGAATTAAAAACTTAAATTTTTACAGAAATTTTATACAGGGATCCTTAAAATAAAAACCGCCCCCCTAGGAGAGTTTTCCTCTACGGAAACACTTCCGCCATATCTTTCCAAAACTTTTTTGACTATATAAAGCCCCAAACCCGTTTTACCCGACTCTCCATAGAAAAACCCTTCATCAAAAATCTTATCCCTCACGTCGGAAGGAATACCAATACCAAAATCAGCCACCCTCACTTCACAGAACTCTCCGTCCTTTTTTATTTTAATTTCAATCTTATCTGTCTTCCCGTGAACTATTGCATTTCTCACAAGATTTACAAAGACGCTTTTAAGCGCATCATCAGCTTTTACAATGCATTCGCCTTCTACTTTCCCGTCCACTCCATATTCAACCTTAAATTCGTTTAAAACTTCCCTTGCCACCTCATGAACCTTTGTTGGTTTCAAACCATCGCCCAAAATTAGATCTTCAAGGTCTCTCATCCTCTCGATGAGATCCACGCTCCTTTCGAGGGCTGAATTTATGGTTGCTACCAGCTCTTTCGGACCCTCGTTATTTGATTCTAGTATATCTACCGCCCCAGCTATAACAAAGAGGTCATTGGATATATCATGTCTTAGAATCTTGTTTATAAGCCTTAGGAGTTCAGTCCTCTCCCTGATACTTCTCTCCATTTTAATTCTCTCTGAAATATCCCTAGCAACCCCTATTCTTCCCACAACCTTTTCCCCATCGAAAAGATTTGTTACGTTAACCTCAACGGGAACTTTTGATCCATCTTTTTTGGAGATTTCCAAAGTAACGAGCTGAGGACTCTTGGTTCGGATACCTTCTTCAAAGATTTTCAGCAATTTCTCTCTGTTTTCAGGGGGTACGAGTTCGATGAAAGATTTTCCGAGCATCTCATCTACGCTGTATCCTGTCTTGTCCTCAAACCTCTTGTTGAGGAAGGTTAATCTTCCCTTGAGATCCAGTGTGAATACCACATCATCCATCGTTTCAACGAGCGTTCTGTACTTCTCCTCACTTCTTCGGAGCTTTTCTTGCATCAGCATTTGATCTGTGTAATCTCTTACCGTCCCAAGAATCGCCGGCTCCCCCTGATAGTCTATTAAGCTGACTGAGAAGTTTGCATACCTTATCCTACCATCTTTCGTTATGATTCTTGCATCAAACGACTCTGGAACTTTTTCACCCCTAATTCTCCTTTTTCCACTCTCTATCAGCCTTTGTCTGTCTTCAGGATGGATAAGTTCGAAAGGATTCATTGAATAAAGCTCTTCTTTCGTGTATCCGGTAATTTTCGATGCCATGTCGTTTACAAGCACGAGTCGGTTGTCTTTGAGGATGTAGATTGCATCATGGCTCTTTTCCACCAGAGTCCTGTACTTTTCCTCCGACTCCCTCAGCTCTCGTTCGATTTTTTCAGCCTCGGTAATGTCGTTTCCTATTAAAACAAGTATTTTCTCAGAATTGAGAACGATTTCACTTCCTTTCCACCATATTTTTCTGTCTGAAAGGGAGGTAATAGTTTCTGCCAATCCTTTGCTATTTAACCTTTCAAAGAAACTGAGCATTTTACTCCTTTCCCCCTCAGGAACTAAATCGAGAAGATCTCTAAATCTTTCAAACCTCCGCAATTTCCCGACGACTTCATCTGCCATTCTGTTTGAGAAAATAACCTTTCCTTTTCCGTCAAAAGCGAGAATAATGACCCTTGCGTTCTCTGCAATTCCACTGCTTATGGCTTTCTGTCTGAGCAGCTCGTGTTCCAAGTCTTTCCGCTTGCTTATATCTTCAACTATATGCAAAAAATGCCTCTTCCCATCCAACTCAATTTCTCTAACCTTAACCCTTATCCACTTGCCAAGAGACTCCTCGAGGAATTCTCCAACGTCTCCCCTCCCTTCCTTTAAGGCTTTTACTTGGCAATGCGGAGGCGGTGAGAGGGTAGAATGAAAAATTTCGTAGCATTTTTTACCTTCAACCTCCCCAACAGCTCCAAAAACCTCCTTCATTCTCGTGTTTGCCTTCACAATGTTGAAATCCTCATCGATAACCGAAACTAGCTCATCGAGCATATCAAATAGCTCTAACCAGAGATTGGTTAATGTTTCCCAGTCAATCTCTCCCTTTTCCATTCAAATCAGCTTTACGCTAATTTGTAAATATTAAAAGATTTGGAAAAGTCATCACATCGAAAAATGGGCATCTAAGAGCTAGTTTAGCTTTTAACCAAGAACTAAATTGTCTCAAGAAAAGCCTCGAGTCTGGTTTCGACCTGAGATTCTGAAAAAGCCCTTGAATCTGTCATATCAGCTTCGATTATAACGGAAGGCACCTCTAGCATCCGCTGAATCTCATACTGGCCAAATGAGTAGGGCTTGCAGCTGCGATTGCTGTGGATAATCACTCCATCAACATCGAATTTATCGATCAGCTCGTTTATGGCATCAACCATGAGATCGAGACCAATGTTGAGATAGATGCCTATGTAGGTTTCGGCGAGACTCCTTATCGGGTTTTTCTTGTTTATGTCGATTAAAGCCGTCCAAGCATTTGTATAGGTGTCTGCTACCATACAGGCCTTTTTTTCTATGAAAAACTCTGAAAGCCACCTCATCCTGTACCATACAGGAATGTTGTCCCAGAGGAGTCTGTATTTCTCGTCGTCAACAGCAAAAATCCCCTGCTTTATCCTGCTTTCTAATTCCTGCCTCATCTCAGCATAGAAAATCGATGGAACCTCTGTTCCCCTCAAACAAACTATTGGAGCCATATTCAGAAAAGCATCAAAGCAAGTTAACGGGGAGGGCTTGTGTTTTCCCATTGAGAGGACGTCACCATAGCTTTGTACCCCCTCGATTGAAAGTCTAAGGACATTTTTAAATTTCCCTTCATCGAATTCGGTATCGTAGGTTTTCTCCAGAAATCCAATGAAGTCATAGAGCTGGTTTTCCACATAATCTATGTAGCTCTCCTTAAGCTCCTTCCTAACAAAGGGAATATCGAGCAGAAAAACCGGAGCCTTATAGATTCTTCCAACCACCTCGTACCACTTCACAACCGTGTTACATATATTGTTGCATGCAAGGAGGAAGTCTGGCCTAGGCAACCCGCCAACAGGGCTTGTCTCGGAAAAGATACAGCCAAGATCACATCTTGCATAGGAGCATAAATCCTGAGAGAAACCTTTCTCTTCAGCAAAGGAGGAAAAATACGGACCCTGTTTGGAAGCCCCGATCAATGCTCCGTGGTTTTCTGGATAAACTGGATAAATGTCCATTGCATAAAGAAACTCAACGGGGGCGCCGCTTGTTACCCACCCAACTCTCTCAGCCTGTCTACCTTGGAGATAATACCCTAGCATTATATCCTGCATTCTTTTCGTTGCTTTTAACTTCTTTATTTTCGATTTACTTGGTTTTCCTTCCGATTTCGTTTCTGATTCCATAAAGACCACCTAACCATTTAAGGGATTGAGGGTTTAGGGATTTAAGGATTAAGGGTTTTTAGGATTTTAAAGGTTTAGAGGGTCTCATAGAAGGCTTCAATCCTTGTCCTGAGCTGCTCTTCTGAAACGGGAAACTCAAGCTCCAGCAAGAGTGTTCTCTTCCCCATAGCCTCGAGTTTTTCTCTTAGCTGGGGATAATCGAAGAAATGTGGCTCGCAGAATTTCAGAAGCAGGAATATGACCGCATCAACTTCTTTCGCTTTATTTAGCACATAGTTGAATCTTCGTTCGTTTTCGTAGTTCTTAGTTGGGCACGGAGCTTTCTGAAAGTACTTTTTAGCAAGGAAATCGATTGCTTCCTCAACCGAATTTTCAACCGAATTTTCAATTGAATTTATCCCAGCATATTCCACATCGAAGGTGAAAAATCTGCTGCCGGTGCAGAGATCATCGATGACTGTGAAGCCTGAATCGCTAATGAGTCTCATTATCCCTGGAAAAGGACAAACACTTCCCGTTACAAGAGCTTTTCTCGATTTTAATCTCGACTTTAATTCCTCCTTCCTTCCTAATTCTTCCAATTTAGCCTTAGATTCTTCCAAAACCTCTATAGGGTTTTGGGTTTGAGCTTTTAGAAGGAGCTCATAATCTGGCTGAACTTCAAATAACATATTCAACGTTTTCTCAAGCTCGCCATAGAGTTTTATTGAAGAGATCAATTCTTCTGCTTCGATTTCCTTACCACTCCAACCTTCAAGGGTTGACTTTAGATCGTAGAGCTCTCTTCTGAGAAAACCTATGCTCGATTCATGCAATTTCGTGGGAAATTCGAAGTTGTAAACCCTCATGCTCGAGTTCTTCTCCCAGATGTCGGCGAGACGCATTAAAGTGTCACAGCTTCTCGTAAAAATGACACCATAGAAGTTGAGTTCTCCTTTCAGCATCCTTTCCAAACTTCCTCTCGCCTGAGAGCAACTGTAGCTCTGCAGATGAGAGTTCGCAAGACTTACTGGCTGATTTAGAGCTAAAATTCTAACAGGCTGGAATCCAGCAGCCCATATAAGCTCTTTCGGTGTGAAAGTGCAGAGATAGCCAACTTTTTCCATGCTTCGTCCTCCAAAATTTCTGTTCATAGTATTTTTCATAGTTTTCAGAACTATCTATGCTTCGAACTGAATTTGATTGAATTTTTGATTGAATTTGATTGTAAAAGGAAGATTATTAATGTTTTTTCAACCCACTTGTATCATGATGAAGACCATAGGACTCATAGGTGGGATGAGCTGGGAGTCAACACTCGAATACTACCGTCTGATTAACGAATTAGTTTCAGAAAAACTCGGAGATTTGCACTCTGCAAAATGTCTGATTTACAGTTTTGATTTCGAAGAAATTGCAAGAGAGCAGGAAAAGGGGAACTGGAAGAGATTGGCAGAGATGCTCATCAACTCAGCGAAAAAATTGGAGCTAGCAGGAGCAGATTTCGTTTTGATTTGCACAAACACTATGCATAAGGTGGCAAAAGAGGTTCAAGAAAAAATTTCAATTCAAGTAATAAGCATAATCGACGCAACAGCAGAGGAGATAAAGAAAAAAGGAATTAGTAGGGTTGGATTGCTAGGAACGCTCTTCACGATGGAGGATGGATTTTACAGCCAGCAGCTCGCCGAACACAGGATCGAGACTCTAATTCCAGAAAAGCAAGACAGGGAATTCGTGCACCGCGTTATTTTCGATGAGCTGTGCAAAGGAATTTTCAAGGGGGAATCCAAACGAAGAATGGTTGAAATAATTGAAAAATTGAATAAAAAAGGAGCTGAAGGGGTCATTTTGGGCTGCACAGAAATTCCATTACTAATAAAGCAAGAGGACGTTAGCATTCCGATTTTCGATACAACCTTTATACACTCTAAAAAGGCCGTTGAACTTGCATTGGAATTGAGTGAATAAAACTAAAAGGAGATGGGAAAGGGTGGAAGGTGAAAGGATGGAGACCATGGAGATCGTTTTAAGGCCAATAGGCATAATTCGGTCACCTTTCAAAAAACCAAAGGGAACGCCTATTCAGCCCCCGGCAGCCAAAGGCGTGAGGGGAACTGTCGAAATTTTTCCTGAGTACGGTGAGGGCTTAAGGGATTTGGATGGATTCTCCCACATCATCCTGCTCTACTATTTCCATTTATCAGGTAAACCCTCTTTGCTCGTTAAGCCCTTTATGGACGATGAGAAACATGGAGTTTTTGCAACCAGAGCTCCAAGCAGACCGAATCCCATAGGGCTTTCTGTTGTTCGCTTGCTTTCAATAGAGGGAAACAAACTCTATGTTGAAGATTTGGACGTGGTCGATGGAACGCCTTTACTGGATATAAAGCCCTACGTTCCTGAGTTCGACGCAAGGAAAGATGTAAGAAGAGGGTGGCTCGAGAAAAGCATAACCAGAGTCAGAGAGTTCAAGGACGATGGGAGGTTCTTGAGGTGACATGAAAGGGTAAGAAAAGGACATTAAGGACATTAAAAGAATGGAAAAAGGTAATTTTATATAAATCAAAGGCATAGAGGAATACCGGTGATTGAGATGGAGAAGCTTCTTGTGGTCTTAAATAACGGGTTGGATAATCCAACAAGGGCTACAAGGGCTTTCCAGATGGCAAAGATTGCAGCTGAGAAGGGAATAGATGTTATAGTATTCTTAGTGGATGACGCTGTCTTTCTTGCTAAAAAGGGGATGGCTGAGCATGTAAAAGCTCCCACAGGAGATGAGCTGAAAAGCTATCTCGATTTTCTACTTGAAAAGAAGGTCCCTCTTTACGTTTGCAAACCATGTGCAGCAACAAGGCAAATTAAGGAAGAAGAGCTAGTTGAAACGGCAAAAATTGAAACTGGCTACACCCTGATAGATCTGACGATGGAGAGAAAGGTTCTTTGTTTCTGATTTTCTTTTTCTTTTCTTCTTTTCTGACCCCAAGATTTAAGTTTTCCCAAGAAAACTCTTAATATGCATATCATAGTTCCGTTCCTCTCTTTAAAACTCAAAAATGGGAGAACAGTATGGATAGATGCATACTTTAGCAAGAAACTTAACGAGAGTTTTAGGATTGCTAGTTTAGTAAGATCAGATACAGACTTGGTCTTCGACCTTAAAGAGTCCAGAGACGATTTGAAACTTGAACCGATTTTGAGCTTTACAGAGCTTAAAAAGATTGTTACAAAAACACTGGAAGAAATTAACTCCAGATTGAACCTTATAAAATCAGAGCGGGGGCAGCATTATGCTAGATGGAATCTCCTAAGAATTCTTTTCATACCATTTGGATGGTCTAGAAAGATAAAAGAAGATGAAATAAAATCGAGCATGCAAAGGGAGTTAACGTATTCAAAAGAGATATTGAAAGCAATTTCCCTATCGACCTCTCTTGAAAAGATCGGATATCTCATAATTGAAGTCGAAAATGGTAAACCAAGGGACAGAATCTATAGAAAACTTTATGAAATTGATTCTGGATTTAAAAAGAGCTTTGATGAGATTTTAAAGCCCTAAAACTTGGTTTAACACATCTTGATAATAAAACGGATCAGTAAAGCCAGCAAGCAACCTCATGATCGCTACCAACCTTCTTAAGTTCGGGTTCTTTCTGACTGCAAATTTCCCTAGCGAAAGGACATCGGGGATGAAATCTACAGCCAGAGGGTGGATTAATTGGGCTTGGAGGCTCACCTTTTACAACCAATTTCTCCTTCCTTTTCTCGATCTCCGGATCTGGGATCGGAATGGCAGAGAAAAGAGCCTTTGTGTAAGGATGTAGCGGCTCCTCAAAAATTCCATCGGAATTGCCGACTTCAACGAGTTTGCCTAAATACATTACCCCCAGCCTGTGGCTCATGTACTTAACTATAGCAAGATCGTGGCTTATGAAAAGATAGGTAAGATCCAGCTCTCCCTGGATGTCTTTCAGGGTATTCAGAATGTTTGCTTGGACTGAAACGTCTAAAGCTGAAGTAGGCTCATCAAGAACAACGAATTCGGGTTTTAAGGAAAGAATTCTCGCAAGGGCTATCCTCTGCCTCTGTCCACCACTGAATTCGTGGGGGTATCGATACAGATGTCCCTCATTAAGACCCACTTTTTCCAGCAGATCGATTACAAAAGCTTCGGGATCGTGCACATCTATGCCGTGATGATTCACCGGCTCCATAACAATCTGAAAAACGGTTTGTCTGGGGTTTAGAGATGAGTATGGGTCCTGAAACATTATCTGGGCCTTTCTCCTAAACCAGTCCATATCTTTCTTTTTAAATTTGGTGATATCCCTTCCATCGTAAATGATCTGTCCATCCGTCGGTTCAATCAGCCTAAGAATCGTTCTGCCCACGGTGGTTTTACCACATCCACTCTCTCCAACCAAACCGAAGGTTTCTCCCTTTCTTATTTCAAACGTAACATTATCAACGGCCTTAACGTAACCTTTAGTAAAGAACAAACCCTTCAGAGGAAAATACTTCTTGAGATTTCTTACCTCTAGAAGGTTCGAGCTAGAGCTAAAGCCATTGCTAAAGCTACTCATTCCCTGCATCCCTTCCATCATCTCACCCGTGGCACGCAACGAAGTGTCCATCTTCGACCTCCTCCAGTTCAGGAACCTTGCTTCTGCAGATTTCAGTCGCCTGATTGCATCTCGGATTAAATCTGCAACCAGAAGGTGGGTTTATCAAGCTTGGAACTGTGCCTGGAATCGCTTCCAACCTCTCTATTTTTACAAGTGGATTTGGAACGGCTTTAAGGAGTCCTCTCGTATAGGGATGAATCGGTTTTTTGAAGATCGTAAAAACATCTGCCAGTTCGACTATTTTTCCAGCATACATCACGGCAACCCTATCGGCCATGTCTGCAACCACACCCATGTCATGAGTTATAAGCAAAACGGTTGCGCCGTATCTCTCCTTCATCTCCTTTATGAGATTGAGAATTTGAGCCTGAACTGTCACGTCCAAAGCGGTTGTTGGCTCATCGGCAATTAATATCCTAGGATTATTTGCGATCCCTATACCTATTGTTACCCTCTGTTTCATACCCCCGCTTAGCTCATGCGGGTAGTTGCTCACCCTCTTTTCCGGATCAGGCATTAAAACAGTTCTCAGAATATCAACAGCTCTTTTTACTCCTTCTTTTATGCTCTTAACCATTTTATGAACAAATAAAGCCTCAGAAACCTGATATCCTATTGAGTAAAGGGGATCAAGAGAAGACTGGGGGTCCTGAAATATGTAAGCGATCTCCTTACCCCTATATTCCCTTATCTCCTCTTCACCGAGCTTTAGCAAATCGATTGTTTCTCCATCCCTGTGATAATAGACCTCACCCTCCACGATTCTTCCCGGAGACTCGATCAGTTGTGTAAGAGCTCTAGCAGTAACGGATTTGCCACAGCCAGTTTCGCCTACTAAAGCAAAGGTTTCGCCCTTGTACACATCGAAAGAGACTTTTTCAATCGCTTTAACAACTCCAGCGTAAGTATAGAAATGTACTGTGAGATCTTTAACTTCAAGGATCTTTTCTGTCCCTATCATCTCCTCTCCTCCTTCGGTTTTTTCCGTTTTACCTTGAATTCGATGCTCCTTCTAAGCTTCGGATCTAAAACATCCCTGAGCGAGTCTCCGAGCAGGTTCCAGCCAAGCACGTCGAAAAGCACGATAGCTCCCGGAAAGATTATCAACCACCACGCTTTGGGGAAGAATTGCGAACCATCGTATACTATCCTCCCCCAGTCAGCTATTGGTGGAGTTGCACCCAGCCCAAGAAAACTCAGTCCAGCCTCAGTCAGCACAACACTGCCAAAATCTAGGGTGACATAAACCAGAATTGGTCCTATGATGTTTGGAAGAATGTGTTTTGCCATTATTTTAGCCGACGAGAGACCTATTGCCTTTGCCGATTCAACATATAGGGATTCCCTTTCCGTAAGAGTTGAACCTCTCGTAATTCTCGCATACCCTGGCCACCAGACTATTGCCATTGCAATCATTACAGCAAGCAGCCTGCTTAGATTGCCTGCTTCCCTCGCATCGAGGGCAAAAAGCCAGAGTAAGATCTGCTGGAGATATATATAATTGTTAATCAAGTACGAGATCCTTTCCGGCAGCACAGCAGCAAACGCAATCGCGAGGATTAAAGGTGGGAAAGCCAGAAACATGTCCGTTACACGCATAATTAGCTCGTCAATTTTGCCGCCGAAGTATCCTGCAACAAGTCCGAGGAGAATCCCTAAAGGAACGCCCATGAGAATGACTATCACAGAAATAACAAGCGATGTTCTCGCTCCTTGGAGAAGGAGGCTGACGAGATCTCTACCAAAGTGATCTGCTCCAAGCAGGAAAAACTGCCCAGGTGGGGAAAGATACGTGTCGCCGTTATCGAATATTGGGAAGTAGTTATACTTGTAGGGGGCAAAATAAGGTCCGAAAATCCCAAGAAATACGAAAATCGTTACGAGAAAAAGTCCAATAACACCCGGAGGGGATCTGTTCAAAGCATAGAACATCAGCTTCCACTCAGCTATCCTTGATCTGTTCTTTTCCCTCCATCCCTTTCTAACGGCCGAAATTATAGAGACCAGAAACTCAATAAATGAATCCGAGATTCTATCAAGGATGCTCCTCTGGTATTCCTCGCCCAATTGTTCTACTTCCTGCATTTGATCACCTTCTAGTACCATTTAGCTTTCATCTTCTACTCTTCTACTCTTTTGTTCAATATCTCACCCTCGGATCGATGACTGCATAGAAAATATCAACTATGAGGTTCGCGATAACGTAAACCAAAGCGAAAATGAAGGTTACTGCAACTATTGCCGGGAAATCGAGAGTTGTGATCGAAAATATTGCATACAGTCCCATTCCCGGTAGGCCAAACACGGTTTCTGTTATAGGAGCGCCGCTTAGCAATCCTCCAAACTGGAGTCCGAGAACTGTTATGATTGGAACCAAAGAGTTCTTCATCGCATGCCTGTATATGCGGAGCTTCTGAACACCTTTTGCCTTTAAGAATTCAATGTAATCCCCACCTATTGCCTCGAGGAATGAGTTTCTTACGAATCTAGCAACAACTCCTGCTCCCATAAATCCCAAAACAAAGCCAGGAAGCCAGAATCTAGCAACATGCTGCCTGAATAGCTCGAGATTTCCAGTCAGAAGTGAATCGATAACTGGAATGTGAGTTATAACTATATCTGGAGAGGGAGGCACTCCAGCAAGGTTGATTATTCTGATATGAACAAAGAAAACATAAATGAGAATGTAACCGAGCCAGAAAACCGGTGTTGAGACCCCAATTAGAGCAAATATCCTCACAAATGTGTCGATGGCAGAATCTCTTTTAAGTGCCGAAACCAATCCTAAAGGTATGCCTATCAGCAAAACGAAGAAATATGCAAACAAAGTGAGCTGGAATGTGACGGGAAAACGCTTACCAACATCATCCAAAACCGGATTAGAAGTCCTTGGGTCGATTATTTCATTCTTCATCAATCCTGTGATCAAGAACAGATACTGCTCGTACCACGGATCGTCCATATGGTACTTTTCTCTGATAATCTCGATTGCTTTCTGGCTTGCTTTCTCTCCTCCAGCCCACGCTCTTGCCGGATCAGCGGGTATTAGGTACGCGATTGCGAAGACGATCAGCGTTATTCCGATTATTGTGGGTATGAACGTCAGTATACGTCTCGCTAGGAATTTCTTCAGCTCAGCCACTGGCTCACCTCAGGACTCAGATTGCAGATTTGTATAAATAGCTTTCCGAGATTGATGGAGAAATAAAAAACAAAAAATTGTTTAAAATTTTATTCTGTAAGTCATTCTGTAAGCACATTCACCTCTTTGAATGCAGTTGCGCCGTAGTAGAGAGGTCCAACCCAGTTATCAGTGTCCAAGTAATCTGGTACCCAGCCGATCGTGTAGTAGTCGTACTGTCCATGCTCACCTTTGCTCAAGTATACAGGCCACTCAAGGCTTGTTACGGTGCACTTGAAGCCAAGCTGGCTCCATGTGTTCTGTAGCAAAGCTGAAATCTTTTCTCGGGCAGAGTTACCCGAGTTGTATGTTAGCTCAATCGTGTATTTGGTTGGATCAATGCCTGCTTCTTTGAGAAGCTGCTTCGCTTTTGCCATGTCAAAGGTGTACTTGTTTATGCCATATTCTGTGTATCCGGGCCAGCCAATTGGTACGGCTGCATAGTTCCTCTCCATGTTTCCTGAGTATACTTGCTGGATGATCTGGTCATAGGGCACCGCATAAGCTAATGCCTGTCTGACCTTCGGGTTGTTGAATGGTTCCTTGTAAGTGTTGAAGACACCGTACGTGATTACAGGCTGGAGCAGATCAGTCTTCACAACTGAGTGGAATCCCTGGAACTCAAGTCCTTTAACATCATTGATTCTTTCTGGTGGTGCTGCAACATAGTCAACTGTTCCGGTCTGGAAGAGGTTTATTCTCGAGACTGCGTCGTTGTTAATCACCCAGATTACAGTTTCATGCTTGGCTTTTGAAGTATCGGCATACATCTCATCCCAAAGTGCTTTACCCCAGTAGTATGGGTTCATTTTTGCAACGATGTAGCTGTTTTCTTCGTAGTCAACCACACAATACGGGCCAGTGCAAACTGGCTTTTGATGCATCAACTGATGGGTTGCGTCCTCCTCACCTTCGCTTACATAAGCTTCCCAAGCAGACGGGTTCTTGCCGTTGTTGGAAGCATCCAAAGCTTCCTGATACTTATCACCGAGTAGATACTCCATTGGAAGCACTGAGAGGAACGGATCGGTTAGAATGCCAAGAATTGGTGCATATGGTTCTGGAAGTACGAGCTTGTAGACTCCAGCCGTTTTACCACTGTAGCCGAACATCGACAGCAGCTCATCCATTGATTTAACTTCTCCAGACTTTCCTTCAAACTCGGCGTACAATCCTCCTTTAGCAATAACACTTGCGAACTCATCCTCTGTAAGAGGAACAGATTTCTCTAAATCAGTGAAGCCGAGCATCCAGCTGACACTATGGCCTATCCTGTTAACCCTCCAGAAACTGAAGGCAACATCGGTAGCATCGATCGGATAGGTTTTATCGTTCCATGGATCATAAGCTACGACATCACCCCTAATTACAAAGTACCACTCAGTACCCTCTTTGTTATGCGCCCAAGCAACCGCTAGATCTGGTGATACTTTCTCTGTCTCTTCCTTCCAGTAAGTCACGAGTGTGTCTCCGATCTGGTGCCAGATCTCCCAGCCAAAGGTCTCATAGGTTGTAGCAGGATCAAAAGATTCGGGCCAACCAATCGTTCCAATTACGAGAGTATTTGCATCGTTCTTGTAGTCTTTTATTCCGATGTCAACCGTCGGCGCGTTTGGTTTCTCCCAGACCAAGTCATATCTCTCCGTAAACGTTGGGTGGTAGTATCTTCCCTCAACCCACTCCCAGTAGACTCTCATCATCCTGTTTTGTCCAAAGACGATTAAGGGAGCTTCTTTGTTCGCAATTATGTACATCGCCTTGAAAAGCTCAGTTCTTATTTCTGGATTCGTTTCAACTCTGGCCGCCTTTACCAAAGCGTCAAACTCGGTATTCCTCCAGAAAGCTGGATTTATCGCTCCAAATCCCTGTCCTTCCTCCATGAGTTTTTCGATGGATTCGGTATTTTCCTTATCGACAACGTAAGTCACCTTTATGACCTTCTTGTTTGTTGGAATCGATACGGATTCAATCTTCCCTTTCTCTCCCACCACAACTACTGAGGTGTCCGTTTCAATTACCTTCCCCGGTATTGGTGTGGCGGTTGGAGTGGGCTTTGGTGTTGGCGTTGGTGTCGCTGCTGGAGTTGCGGTAGGTGCGGGAGTCGGTGTGGGCTTTACCTGTTGCTGTGCACAGCCAGCCAATGAAATCGCTAATAGCCCAATCACGATCAAGTAGAACAATTTTCTTTTCATATTTTATCCCCCAAGAAATTTTTTGAGCTATCATAAACGTCCATATTTAAATACTTTCTCATTTGTGTAGGATTTTATCTCGTAATTCTATAATATTAAATATCACAAGTTTAAACAGAGTATTTATGATTTTACTTTTAAAAGCAAACTTAACTTTTTCAGAGGCTTTAATAAGGATCAACTTCTCAAAGCAAACTATTTATTTTAAAAGATGCAATAAATTCCATGGATGGAGACCCAGCAGGAGCCTTCTTCAATATTCTCTGGTTTATATTTCTGTTTTACCTGATCTTAGGGCCACAGCTGAAGCATCGCCAGCTTTTGATGGCAAGGAAAGCTTTGATGGAAAAGATGGGGAAGAGGAGGAATTCAAATGTCATTACTATGATCCACCGACAGGAAAGCATTGGGCTGTTTGGCATCCCGTTTTACAGATTTATAACAGTCGAAGACTCCGAGCAGATCTTGAGAGCGATAAGAGGAACACCAAAAGATCAACAGATAGATCTGATTTTGCATACACCAGGTGGATTGGTTCTTGCTTCAACCCAGATTGCGAAAGCAATAAAGGATCATCCCGCCAAAACTACAGTTATAATCCCCCATTATTCAATGAGTGGTGGAACTCTTATCGCTTTAGCTGCAGACGAGATAATAATGGATCCGAATGCTGTTTTAGGGCCGGTGGATCCGCAGCTAATGAACTATCCAGCACCTTCTATCCTGGCAGCCGTTTCGAAGAAGGAACCAAAAGATATCGATGATAGCACCCTAATTCTTGCAGATCTCGCGGAGAAATCGATCAACCAAGTTCAGAGCTTTGTTTTCGAGTTGCTCAAGGATAAATTGGGAGAAGAAAAAGCGAAGGAAGTTGCCCAGACCCTAACGGAGGGAAGATGGACTCACGACTACCCGATTACAGTTGAGGTTGCCAGAGAGCTTGGTTTAAATGTTAAGACCGAGGTTCCGCCTGAAGTTTATGAGCTTATGGAGATGTATCCACAGCCGATGATGCAAAGGCATCCGGGAGTTGAGTTCTTCCCCTTACCAAGGAAAAAGACTGGTGAAACCGCCAACTCTGAATTCATGGGGTTTAAATTTTAATCGTTGGGTGATACAATGGCGGATGACCCTCTTAAAAGCTTGATGGATCTGGATAGGGAATTGTTTGAGCTGGTGAAAAAGTCTGAAGAGTTTGCTTTCTCAGAAGGGAAAATTCCGCTAAAGTACAAGTTTCTAATCGCAATGGCAATCGACGCATGCCTAGGAGCCGCAGAGGGTGTAAAAGTTCTGGTAAAAGCTGCGATGGAGAAGGGAGCTACAAAAGAGGAGATTTCAGAGGCTTTGAGGATTGCCGTTTACATCGCCGGGGCAGGAGCAGCTTACACAGCTGCAAAAGGTTTAAAGGATTTAAATATTTGATTAACAGGATTAAACAAATATAATTCGAACTATGGAATTCAAATCCAAAGAAGAAGTAAGAAAGTTGGTCTGGAAAAGAATTGAACCGTTCTCTGCACCTCCTTTTCCCGTTACCGGAAGGATACCAAATTTCAAAGGATCAAAGAGAGCGTGTGAAAGGATAAGGGAGCTTGGAAGATACAGGAAATCGAAAACTGTTTTCTCTGCTCCTGATTCTCCTCTTGTCTGGGCGAGGAAGATTGTTTTGGAAGATGGTAAGAACTTGCTCGCAGTAAAACCTAGAATTACAGGATTTTTACTCCTTAAAAGTAAGAATGACCTCAGTTTGAAAGATGTAACTATCAAAGGAATGATGAAGAACGGAATAGACATCAGGGAAAACGAATTGAGTAAAATTGGAGAAATTGATGTTTTCATCCAAGGCTGTGTTGCTGTCGATAGAATGGGAAACAGAATTGGAAAGGGAATGGGATACGGCGACAAAGAATATCAGATACTAAAAAAGCATGGATTGATAAATCCAGACTTTCTTTACGTGGTCATAGCACATGAGGTGCAGATTTTCGAGGATTTGAGCTATTTAATGAAAGAATACGACGCCAAAGCAGACGTGATTCTGACACCCGAGCGAATAATTTGGTGTGGTTGATCGAAAGAAGTAGGATAAATTTCAGGAAGCTATTATAAGAATACAGATCAATCCCCAAGCCCGAACTCCCACTCGCACCAAACATTTCGCCGTTCATCGGGGGGAGCGAATACGCATTCCACTCTTATCCTTTCATCAATCTCCTTTGCGAAAAATTTGAACTCTTTACGGTGCATCTCCTTGCAAGGAAATACACCCATACCGCTTTTCAATCTTGCCTCTTGCGGTGGGCAGTACGGAACTCTGAGTACAATTCTATCTGATCTTTCCTCAATTTCATAACCGACGATTATCGACCAAGGAAAGTATTTCAAGGCTTTTATGAATCCTCCTAATCCCTTTTCCTCTATTTTAAATCTTCCTTTGATTTCTCTAGCCGATCTGCCCGCCATTTCTTCCCAAACTTTTTCGTTCAATTCCACCGCTGCATCCAATCCGAATTTGTCCTCCACGCTCAGAAACCAGAAGGCATCAACAAGCCTATATTGCCTTAAAAGAAAGTTTATGTACTCATCTTTCTCATTTTCCTCCAGTTCAAGCTCTATCTTGAATTTTGCTCTTTCTTTTTCCACCATATACTCAATTTTTCAAAACCGAATAATAATTTTGCTGTTGCTGATAAGCATTGTACAGAAAGCTAAAATATTGGAGATACAATCTCCACATCATGCAGAAAAATCTGGTCTTCCTTCCAGAACATCTTGCCAAAGAGCTCCTCGAGAGATATGGGATAAGTACTGCTAGATGCGTTTTTGTGAAAGAGGAGGATTCTGCTGTTGAAGCTGCAAACGAGATCGGATATCCCGTTGTAATGAAAGTAGCCTCAACAGAGATTATCCATAAGAGTGATGCTGGCGGAGTTTTACTTGATATAAGAAGCGAGGAAGAAGTTAGAGAGGCATTCCGCCGACTGATGAAGATTCCGAAGGCAGAAGGAGTTAACGTTCAGCCGATGCTTAAGAAAGGTATCGAGGCGATTGTAGGTGTTATCGAAGATCAGCAATTTGGGAAAGCGATAATGTTCGGTCTAGGCGGGATCTTTGTGGAGATATACAATGATGTCTCATTCAGAATTCTGCCAATAACACGGAATGATGCTGAAGAGATGATCAGGGAGATAAAAGGGTACAAGGTATTAGATGGATACAGAGGGCTCAAAGGGGATGTAGAAAGTCTTATCGATCTTCTCCTAAAGATTTCAGAAATCTCTGAGAAAGAGAAAATCAAAGAGCTCGATCTCAACCCGGTTTTTGTTTACGAGAAAGGATATACAGTTGCAGACGCAAGAATATGGAAAGAGATTTAGGAAGAAATCTGGCTTCTTCTCTTTATTCTTCCATACTCAACCAAAGCCGCCATGGTCTTGGCAGAGAGTTCTGGAGCTGGAAAAGTAGGAATGCCATGTTTTTCCAAAAAATCCTTTTCCTCGTCCCAAAAGCCCGGTGGAAAATTAAGACACATGGTTATTGGCTTTTTCGTAGTCTCATGCGCTTCGACTATTTCCTTCACAGGTAGCTGGAGGAAATCCTCAGACCAAGAGTAAATGTAGTTCAATACCACTCCATCCACATTTTCGTCGTCAAAAACGGTCTCTATCACCTCACCACAGAGCTTTGTATCGTTAGCTACATACCCGAGATCGACGGGATTTGTTCTGATCGTGTAGGGGGGTAGAAGTTCAAGTAATTTTGATTGAGTTTCTTCGGAGAATTCCACAAGCTTCAAACCCTTAATTTCGCACCACTCAGCAGAAATCATCCCCAGTCCAGCAACCAAAGAAATAACGGCAATTCTATTTCCATAAGCCGGAGGCTGGAATGCTAGCGCTTTAGCGGCAGAGACCAGCTCAATTGTATCTTCAACCACGATAACACCCGCTTGCCTAAATGCTGCTAAATAGAGTTCATATCTTCCGGCAAGCGAACCTGTATGCGATTTAGCGGCCTTGTTCGCATGCTGGAACCTTCCAACTTTATAAGCCACAACTGGTTTTAAGGGACTGAGCTTTTTCGCTGCATCCATGAGCTTTCTAGGTTCATCTATTCCCTCAACGTAAAGCGCTACGCTTTTGCTCTCGTCATCATATGCCAGATACTCGAGCAAATCGTGAAAATCGGTGTTAACCCTATTCCCAAGCCCTACGATCTTGCTGAATCCGATACCCTCTTTTATTGCATAAGGCATTATAACGTGGCAAACTCCCCCACTCTGGCTGATCAAAGCAATTTCACCTTTCTTTATCATGGAGAGTGCGGGAGTAAAACTGGCGTTGAGGTTAGCTCCTAAATTCACCATCCCGAATGTGTTGGGACCGATTATCCTGATTCCACCCCTCTCCGCTATTTCCGCTAACCTCTTGTGGAATTCCTCCCCCTCTTCAATCTCTGCCTCCTTGAAGCCGGCAGAGATCACAACTGCCGCTTTTACGCCTTTTCTGATGCAGTCCTCCATCACGTCGAAGACCGCCTTTTGCGGCACAGCAACGACCACGAGATCAACCTTGTCTGGGATTGAATCCAAGGAAGGATAGGTTTTAATGCCAAAGAGCCTCTCATATCTCGGATTGACGGGATAAACGCTACCTCTGAACCCACTTTTTAGGAAGCTCTGGAGAACGTGATAACCCATTTTTTTCGAATTTGATGACACGCCGATCAGGGCAACGCTTTTCGGATTGAAGAGGGGTTCAAACTCCTTCAGAATCCTTTCTTTCTGGCTGGATAGATCGATCAAATTCCCATCAGAGCCGACCATATTTCAAACCGGTTTGCAACTTATATAACTGTTTTCAAAGCCCGAGCACAACAAATTTAGCCTTGGAGGATAACTTTACCTATGATTGAAATCATGCAGGCAGACCTTGTACCCTGGAAAAGGGTGAAGAGGTGGAACTGCATCAGATGTGGGAAGTGCTGTGAGGTTCTAGAGGTTCCCGTTACGCATGAGGAAGAGAAGAGGTTGAAGAAGTATGGAGATGTGTTCATAAAGTCAAAAATCGGTGTTTATCTGAGAAAAGACAGGCACTGCATTTTCTATACTGGAAAGTGCAGAATCTATCCTGAAAGGCCGATTGCTTGCCGGAAATACCCCTTTTACATTCGTTATGAGGGGGAAAGTTCGGCTTTTTTCAGATTTGGAGATGAGGAGTATTACGTTTACCTCGACAAAAACTGTTCGGGCATTGGAATGGGCTTTAGAATCGAGAAGGTGATTGAAAACCTGATAGCGGAGCTGAAAAACGTAAAATATTAATCAAAAATCGTCAACTTTTGGTTGGTGGTATCGTGAACGTGGTCGAGGTTGAGGTAGAGGGGGGAGTAGCAAGGGTGTTTTTCAACAAGCCGAAGGTTTTCAACTCTTTTGACTTGGAGATGATAAGTGAGTTTGCTACTAAGATCTCTTCCCTATCAATCGATCCAGGGATAAGGGGAATCGTTATTTCAGGCAGAGGAAAAGCATTTTGTGCAGGAGGAGACGTTAGGTGGGCTGCCAACCATCCACAAGGGGCTTCAGCAGCACTCCATCTGCTTGCTAGAAGCTTGCATACAGCGATAGTTGAAATAAGAAGGATGAAGAAACCCGTGATTGCTGCGATCAATGGGGTTGCTGCCGGAGCTGGCTTTTCTCTTGCTTTGGCATGTGACTTCAGGGTTATGGAGAAGTCTGCTGTACTTAGACAAGCATACACATCCAACGGGCTCTGTATAGATGGTGGTGGGACGTACTCTCTCCCAAGGCTTGTTGGCTTAGCGAGGGCTTTGGAAATTGCAGCTTTTGATGAACCAATTTCCGCTGATAAAGCCCTCGAGTGGGGTCTTGTCACGAAAGTTGTCGAAGACGGAAAATCCGTCGATGAAGCCTTCAACATGGCAAAAACGCTTGCGGACAAATCATTGTATTCGTTCGGATGGGTAAAAGAGCTGCTAACCGAGTCTTTTAGCACACCTTTAGAGGTGCAGCTGGAGAAGGAGAGAAAAGGCCTCGCAACCTGTGCAGCTCATCCAGACGGACAGGAAGGAATTCAAGCATTTCTAGAAAAGAGAAAACCCATCTTCAACAAATAATTTTTTATCCCCGACAGAGTTTTACTATGCTCAAGGAAATCTTAACAGTAATGTTAGGCATAGCCCTGATATCCATCCCTTTGTCGCTAGTTTTTGAGGATTGTGGCATCTCAACTTTTGTTCTTTCTTTTCTCGCGATTAACGTTCCTATCGATCTTCTGCTTATTTTTATAGCCATAGACGGATATAGAAGCACCTGTGACTTTTACAAGTACACTTAATTTTAATCAGGCTTTATCGTTATGTTAAATTTATTTTGGTTACCCAACTGTTCCGAAAATATGCGAAACTCTACTTCACGAGATTTGGTTCTGTACACACATATCTGCTGAGCTCAGCAAGAGTGAAGTAGAGCGACCGTGGAGTGTAGCATTTTAAATTCACTCTTCCAACTCCTCCAATATTTTTTCAAACTTTGGTTTTAGAGGTGGAATTTCCATTTCTACGACTTTCCATACAATTTCTAAATCAACGCCGTGGTATTCATGAATCAGCTTGTCTCTCATTCCCGCAATGTATTTCCATGGAATTTCCGGGTATTTGTTCCTAAGATCTGAAGGAATCTTCTTTACGGCCTCACCCATCACTTCTAAACTTCTAATAACAGCGTTTACTGTTTTTCTATCCTTTACAAACTTTTCAAAGTCCATACCCTCGGTAAATTCTCCAATTTCTTGAATAGATGACAGAATGTCCTCTAAGTAATCCCTGTACGTTCTTTTCATACTGTTACGACCTCTTCGAGAATGTATTTTCCGATATGTGGTTTGAGAGCTTTTTTAGATACAAGGTCTACTTTTCTACCTATCAAACTACCTAGATAATCCTCAAGTTCGAGAAATTTAAAGAATCCTATTGGTTTTTCAAATTCGACCAGTATGTCAACATCACTGTCTTCTTTCGCTTCCCCTCTTACAAAAGAGCCAAAAATACCAATTTTTTTAACGCCATACTTTTCTTTAAGTTCGTCTTTGTGTTTTTCGATGACCTTGACAATTTCTTCTATTGCATCAAGCGATTTTTTCATTTTTGCCACCTAGTATTACATTTCATCCATTGCTTTAAATTTTTTTCAGGAGTGCGCACGTTTCTCTCAAAGTTCGAGAATGGGGTTAAGTCCAAGCAGAGTAAGTTTGAGCTAGTAACAGAAGCTGTATATCGCAGTTCCTATCAAACTTAGCGAAATATTTAAATATCAAATATACTAACTTATTGTTAGTTAAGGAAGGTTAATATAAAGGGGGTGGTATAATGAGGAGGATTTTCGACCCGTTTGAGGAATTAAGAAGGATGCAAGAAAGGCTTAGCAGGATGTTCGAGGAGTTTGAGGTTCCGTATTACTCACCAACAATGCCTGTTGATGTTATCGATGAAAAGGATGAGATCAGAGTTATCGCTGACTTGCCGGGATTCGATAAGAACGAGATAGAGGTTTACGTCGAAGATGGGACCCTTGTAATAAAGGCAACGAGGAAAGAGGAAATTGAGGAGAAGAAAAAGAACTACATCAGACAGGAGAGGAGATTCGGCGAAACTTACAGAAGAATCTCTCTGCCCGTTGACGTTGATGTCGAGAGAATCAAGGCTAAATACAACAACGGAATCTTGGAAGTGATTCTGCCAAAGGCAGAGAAAGAAAGAAGAGTCGTAAAAATCGAGTAAAGTTTTAATTTTTTTAGTTTTTTAGCTTTTTTCAGATTTTTATGATTCAGACTCTTTTTCTCCTTCACCTTCTTTTTCACTTCCCCCTTCGTCTTCCTCGCTCTTTGCTCTCAGCCTTTCCCTATAGCTTTCATACTTCTTCATCGCATCTTCAGCTTTCTCCTTCTCACCAAGGCTCTCATAAGCTTCTGCAACATGCTTCCACCAGCTCTCGTCTTCTTCAGCTTCTTTCAAACAGTACTCAAGATACTTCTGCCACGCATTTCTGCTTTCATCCTTATTGCCCAGCTTTTCATGGATCTTCGCCACATCCTCCCAGAAAACTCCCTCCTCCTCAGCTTCCTTGATGTAGTATTCTAGGGCCTTATTCCACGCCTCTTTGGCTTTTGCCTCATCTATTTCCTCCCATAGTTTCGCCACATCTTCCCAGTACCAAGGTTCATCTTCCGCATACTTTTCTAAGCATTCAGCAGCCTTATCTTTCTTATCTGCCTTCTTCCAGAACTCATAAGCTTCCTTCCAGTAGTAAGATTCCTTCTTCTCTTCTGCAAGCTTTGTGTAGAGCTCTGCTGCCTTCTCGTATTCCTCAGCTTTCTCGTAGCACCACGCCGCTGACTCCATCATTCCCGCTTTGATGTAGTTTTCCGCAGCTTTAACGTAATTCTCAGCCTTTTCATACTTTCTCGCAGCAGCTCTGTAGTTTCCAGACTTTTCAAGGGATGAAGCACTCCTTATTCGCTCTGAAAAACTCAGATCTGGTTCCATTATCCACCAGAGTCCTGCAACAAAAGCTATTATGTACAGACCCGTGACATAACCGACGTGCAAAGGCTGCTGCCATGTGAAACATTGATACAACGCATAGCCAGAGGTGAGCACACCTATCAGACTGAGGATCGCATACTTGAAGGATTTCGCGTAGACAAGGACTCCAAGCATTACCAGAAAGACTATCAGCAATCCAAGATAACCCAAACCGAGAATTATTCTCAAGAGCATTATAAAACCAAAATAATACCATATCGCTGCGATGATTGCTATTATCACGGCAACAATCCCTATCAGCGCTGCTGTAAGTTTATCCATTATAATCACCCTTAAATATTGGAATATTTATTGAATAAAACATTTTCGTATATTTCCATGCAACTCCTCTTTATTCCTTTTCTTCAAGTTCTTCATTCCTTTTTGTCTCTTCTCCAAAAGATTTAATTCTTCTGGGCAAGATGTAAGTCAAATGATCGATGAGGAGCTAATTGAGAAATTCTATTCAAAGCTTTTCACAATCCCTAGGAAGAGAATCACAGTCTCAATCGGTCTTGCGACAATCCTTCTTGCATCCTTGCTGAATGGGACTGTCAGCAAGACTTTTTTCGCCCAGAGATATTTCTTCATCGGTTTAAGTCTAATAGTATGTATTTTTATCGGGGCCCTTAGCCTGAGAATGGCACTCAATAGCCGAAGAATTTTTTTCCTCTCGCTCTTTATTCTTATTTTCGTTGAAATATTCGACTTCATTGCCATCCACATAGCGAGTAACTTTAATCTGATAGTAATGGCTCCTGCAACAATGGCGGCAGGTCTAACCCTGATCCTATATTTCACATCAGAATCCTCAGAATTAAAAACGGCAGTAATTTCGGGTTTAATTTTAATAGCGATCTACCCCGTCAACTTCCTTTTTTCCTTTGAAGCTCCCCATAGATTTCTTGCATACTTCACAACAATTGTTGTTGGAGTTGCCTTTGCATTCCTTTTTATAAAATACTTGGACAGGGACTACGATGGTATAAACATCAAAAAACTACTTAGATCATTTCTTTTGTTCTGGCTGACATCAGAACCTGAGTATTTTGAAAATGAGCTTCTAAAAACTTCAAGAAAGAAAAAGGGGTGGGTTAAGGTTCTTAAGTTTGGAGATGTAAGTCTTGTCAGCACCTCCTTCCATCCTGGGCCATTAAGAAATGTGGGTGGGGCTAGGATGGTGGGAGAGATCCTTGAGAAATTTGGAAATTCGATCTACCTTCATTCTGCAGCTAAACACGACAGCAATCCCTCCACTTCTAAGGATATAAGAAAGATCTTGAAAGCAATTGAGGAAATCGAAGAAACCGAAGAAACTAAGGAAATCGAAATGAGCAATCTTACTGCCGTAAAACCCGTGGAAGTGGAAGGAGAGAGATTTAGAATCAAGATATTCCCATTCAACTCTCTATTCAACTCTGATTTCAACTTCACTTTGATATTCATCTCCGGAAAAAAAGCGATAGATGACATTCCCGAGGTGATTAACGAGTTTGCTGAAAGCCTGTTTGGCGAATGCTTAGTGGTTGATTGTCATAACTGTCATAGCGAAAATTACGGGCTAAGCGAGGAAGATTTACAAGAGATTAAGAAACTTCTTGAAAATGCCAAAGAAAAACTTCGTAAACTCGACAATTTCGATCCCGTTAAAGATTCTGTTAAAGTTAGATACTCGTTTTTCAAGAAAAAAGTGGAAACACCAAATATCTGTGGTTTTATCGCCATGCTTTTACTCGACTATAATAGCGAAAAACACTGTTTGCTGATGTTAGATGGAAACAACGTCAACTGTGAGTTTAAAAACCAGCTTGAGGTTTTTCTATCCAAAAATGGGATTAAAGGTATAATTTCCTCAACAGACAATCATGCAAAAACCGCCATATCTCCAAAGGTTGGATATATGCCTGTAGGCAGTGACAAAAAGGAAAGAGAAATTATTTTAGAATTTTTAAAGGAGGGCCTCTCCAGCCATGAGCTTAGGGAAGTGGAGAAAATATGTTACGCGAAGAAAAATGTTGAAATAAATGTGATGGGTGATGACTTTTTCAAAACGGTTGAAAAGGCGTTTAAAGAGATTGGAGAAAAGGCAATGTACCTCTTTTTCGCCGTCATAGTCTTACAGCTTGCCGTATCTCTTATTCTGGGGAGCCTGATAATGTAAGAGGGTGTCAATCAATCAGAACAAACGTCAGGCTGAATACCAAAAAAACTGAATGCCAAAAATATAAATAAATTCAAGTTGAATTCCTACCAAAATGGAAAGAATCCTCAGCATTGTAAGAGAGGGTGAAAGGGAGAATATTGAGTTTAAGGAGTTTCTTAGCGATTATCATCTCCATTCCGACAGGATGCAAAGCCTTGCTTGCCAGATGAACCACAGAATCCTTATGGGGAGGGGCAAGGCGATTTACGTTATTGGAATTTCTGATTCTGGAGAGCTGAAAGGGATAAGTAAGGCTCAGTTCGATGAGACGATTGAGGTTCTGAGAAGAATATCCAGTGAGATAGAAGCTAAGGTAAGATCTATTGAGAAATTCGAAGTTAATGGAGGTTACGTCGGTCTTGTGGAGATAACCAAGTCAAAACCAAAAGAGCATGTTCTTGTTGGCACCGCCGGTCATGTTGATCACGGAAAGTCAACGCTTGTGGGATGCATTATAACAGGAAAAGCTGACAATGGAGATGGAGCAACAAGCATCTATCTCGATGTTTTAAAACATGAAATAGAGCGTGGCTTAAGTGCCGACCTTAGCTATGCAATTTTGAGCTTCAAGGACGGAAAGGCCGTTAAGATGAAAAATCCTTTGAACAAGAACGAAAAGGCTCAGCTGGTTGAGAATTCCGACAAGCTGGTTTCATTCATAGACACTGTCGGCCATGAGCCCTGGCTAAGGACCACGATAAGGGGTTTGCTCGGACAGAAAATCGATTATGGGTTGCTTGTCGTCGCTGCAAATGATGGTGTGATGCGAACAACTAGGGAGCATCTCGGAATACTGCTGGCAATGGAGTTGCCTGTGATAATTGCCATAACGAAAATAGACATGGTTAGAGAGGAGAGGGTAACGGAAGTTATCGAGGAGATAACGAAGACTCTCAGGAGCGTTGGCAGGATTCCCTACCTTTTGAAAAATAAAAGAGATGCAGAGAAAACAGCCAACCTAGTTGCAGAGAGAAACATAGTTGTTCCTGTTGTAAAAACCTCATCCGTCACGCTTGAGGGATACGACATTCTTGAAGAACTGCTGTACAGACTCCCGAAAAGGAGTTTTTCCAAAGGAGACTTCCTGATGTACATCGACAGAATCTACAAGGTTTCGGGAGTCGGAACGGTGATAAGCGGTAGCGTGAAAGTTGGAGAAATTAGGGCAGGAGAAGAAGCCTACCTAGGTCCATTCCATGATGGATCCTTTGAGAAAGTTAAGATTCAAAGCATTGAGATGCACTATTATCGCATCGATAAAGCCTCAGATGGAGATATCGTCGGGCTTGCGATTAAAGGAGCAAAGGCCGATGACCTCAGGAGGGGAATGGTTGTAACGAAAAAGGAGCCAAAAGCAGTTTACGAGTTCATAGCAGACATCTACGTATTCAGCCATCCCACCAGGATAAAGAGGGGTTATGAACCGGTTTTACATCTCGAAACGATATCCGAGACAGTTGTTTTTGAGGAAATGGATAGAGAATACATGAAAGCTGGGGACAGAGGAAAAGTGAGGCTCAGATTCAAGTACAACCCATACTTTGTCTTCCCAGGGCAGAAATTCATCTTCAGAGAGGGCAAGAGCAAAGGGATGGGAGAGATCAAAGAAGTTTTTGACTGATTTTCCACTGGTTCATTCTAATTCATTATCAACCCATCAGTTGAAAGAAGTTTGCTGATGCTTTTCTAATTTCACCCAAGCCAAATTCAGCCAAATCAACTACTCCACCCTCCCATACCACAAAGTTAACGTAATCCATGTCCACAAACTCGAATAGGGGCTGCTCTAATTGGGTTCCTAATTGGACATCTTCTGCACTCTCCGCATCCCCTGCATCCTCAAGAAACTTGTAGGATGGTGATGCAACAACGAAGGGTTTTCCGAAGTGTTTGGAAATTAATGCGAGCGGCAAGCTTCCAACCTTGTTAACGAAGCCTCGATAGCATATTGAGTCCGCCCCGACAACCACAAAATCGCTCTCTCTGACAGCATAGCCCATCTTGGCATCCTGTGTCAATACAACCTCGCCTTTAAACTCCTCTCTACTCTTCAGCCAAGCTGCAAGATCCTTCCCTTCTCCTCCCGGCAACGATTCAAGAATTATCGCTTTTTTAACCTTAACCAAGCCATTTTCGACGATATGACTCCTGCTCAAGGTTGTAACAATCTTTCCTGCTACAAGCTTGCTCAAATTTTCCGATGTTTTGCTGTTGGCATCCAGCACTGCCTTTTCTGCATCGAGTAGTGGGTTTTTGCAACAGCCCTAGATAAAGCTTTTAATCCAGCCATCGCCGGGTGTGAGGAAGATATTTTGCGACAAATTTCGGCTCGGTTCTCTGGCTTAATCTTCTTCAGCAGTTTTATTGTTTGAATAAGAATCCAGCTTGAACCATGAGTTCTGTCTTCTAAGATTTGTTTAACAATTTCATCGGTTGTTTTGGTGTTTCTGTCAATTTTGTTTATTCTTTTATTTATTCCATTTTCATCTTTCATTTTCATCACTCACATCACTTACATCCTGCCTCAACCTCTTTCGACTTCACTTACATCACTTTCAGGAGGCACGTAAACTTATTTTACAAATTTGATGTATTTAAAGTAAAACCTTGGGTTAGGTGTAATCACAAAAATGAAGCCAAATTCGATCGCCCTGCCATTACACTATGGAAAAGCCCCATTCTGGTTACTTGATAGAATGAAAAAACTCTCAAGAATAATTATTTCTCTAATTATCGAAGAATACGGGGAAAACGAGTTTATCAAGCGGATTTCGAATCCGATCTTCTTCCAGTCCTTTTCAAACGTGCTGGGATTCGATTGGAACTCCTCCGGAACGACAACAGTCTTAACAGGAGTTCTTAAATCCGTGCTCAACGACAGCGAGTTTGCAATAAAGATTGCAGGAGGAAAGGGAAGGCTTGGAGTACAAACTCCCCAGCAGTTAGAAGTGCTGGGAGAGAAACTCGGGCTGGGGGAGGAAGAAATAGGAGTTCTTAAGAAAAACAGTAAACTTGCTGCAAGAATCGATAACAACGCTTTGCAGGATGGATACGATTTATACCATCATGCCATCGTTTTTTCAGAGGATAGCTTTACGGTAATCCAGCAGGGAATGAACGCACACGAAAGAATGGCAAGGAGATACCACTTCGTGCCGGAGAAATTTAGAGTCATAAGCGTCGAGGAGCCGCATTCCGCTATAGTGGCTGAGAAAAAAGAGACAGAGGTTTGCAATCTCACATCGAGGCAGAGCAGGGAGAGCAGAAAGACGATTCTTGATATTCTAAGGAGTCCCATGTCCTTAAAGAGAGATCTCGAGCTCCTTTCCGTTAAAAAAGTTCATGCGGGACAGACAACAATAGATGGAAGGATTCTGAGCTATCAGGTGCCGAGAAGGTTGAACTGGGATGCAATAGAAAAAGCTTACGAGTTACAGCCCGAGAAGTTCGAAAACGTTCTGATGATAGATGGAATGGGCAAGAATACTCTGAGAGCTTTAGCCTTAGTTGCTGACCTCATCTACAACGCCCAATACGACAGACAAGATCCTGCCAGGTATTCCTTTGCTGTTGGCGGGAAGGATGGAGTTCCGTTTCCCGTTGACAGGAAAGTTTACGACGAGACAATAGAATTTCTCGAAAGCTTGATCGAGCAGACCACCCTTGACAGATTTGAGAAGGAAAAGATGATTAGCAGACTTAGAAAGTGAAGAAGTCTATCGCAAGAATCTCGAATTGCTCTAAATCTTAACTACACGACTTTACTTACAACTAGCTTACCTTTTCCTGACAATTCTCGGATCCTTTTCTTCACAGCTAATGCCATATCCGATAGATACAAGATATTCTCGGCTTCTTTTTCCCTTACCATGAATCAGGAGTTCGAGAACATCCGATTCATCGTCAACATCAACGCTGGAAAAGAAGGAATCGAAAATGCTGAAGGTCAATCCCTTGGACTTTGCAATCTCAACGTGCTTCATGAAACTTCCATAGTGATATGAGACCTCAAACTCCCTGTTTCTAACCAGGAGCATGTTCGTTCCTCCTTTCCTCCCCGGCGAGAGAACGATGTCACCATTCAGGCTGAAAAAACTTGTAAGCAAATCAGGAGTTAGCAAAGGTAGATCTGCCATTATCACGGCCAACTCTTGGTTAGCAGAGAGCTGAGCAATCCAGTGGTTTACGAGATCGTTCAGGCTTCTGCCGTCAACAACCACCTCAGCTTTTCTTTCATTCACCACCCTCGATATTTCTGAAGCCGAACTTTCCTCAGGAACTGCAATAACAACGCTGCCTACCCCACTTTCCGTTACGGACTCCAGCACATCCGATAACATGAAAATGGCCAGTTTTTTCCTCTCTTCAATAGACAGAAGGTTAGAAAGCCTTGTTTTCGGGTTTTTTAACTTAAACGGTACGAGGACTGTGATATTCTCAAACTTGCTCGATTTTATATCCATCACGAATGCTCCATAGAATGTGGAATAATAAAGTTTCCATTGTGCTGGATGGATTTTTATCGGATAAATCTCAATAAAACAAAAAACATAACTTTTCAAGGTTTCGACAAACTTATATTTACCCGACAAACATCTAAGAGCAAGTGGTGAAAAGATGGACAGGCTCGATCTGATATGCAAATTCGTTTATCTAGGTGATAAGGAGATTGGAGAAACAATTGATATTTACGAGGAGAAGCTGATCGTCAAAATGGGTGCTAAATTCGCTGCAATTCCTTTACAAAAGATCGAGAGGGTGGATGGGGAGAAGGTGTATCTCTCAGCATACGATGAAAAACGAGCTTTCGAAGACGGGAAAAAATGGGAGGATGAGAAGTCCAAGCCCGTTAGCATTGAGGAATTAAAGATCTTTGGCTTTGGAGAGGAGAGCAAGAACAGGTTTTCGGTCATTCTGAAAGAAATTGGGGAATATGAAGAAGGAGCAGGAGTCGATGAAGCTAATGAAAGAGCAGAAAAAGTAGAAGAGAGACAGAGAGGACAGAAAGATGAACGGACGGAATCAGAAGAAAAAGATAAGTCAGAGAATGAGCAGACTGTAAATAAAGCAAATGAAGAAAGTGAAATTAGCGAAGGGGAGAGTGAAGGGGAAATAAAGCCTGAAAAGGCGGAGAGAAAGTTAGGCGAAGGAATAATCGATAAACTTTGAAAAACCACTTCAAGAAATGAAGGAATACAAGCAGGTAATTGTTGTTAGGGATGATCTGAAGTTGTCAAGGGGAAAGCTTGCCGTTCAGGTTGCCCATGCTTCGATTATAGGTTATGAAAGATCAGATAAAAGAGTAATCGAGGCATGGAAGATGGGCGGACAGAAAAAGATCGTTTTGAAAGTCAAAGACCTAAAAGAGATGATGATCTTGAAGGAAAAAGCAGACAAGGAAGGATTGGTAACGGGAGTTGTGAGGGATGCAGGCCTTACTGAGATCCCGCCCGGAACCATAACTGCTTTGGTGATAGGTCCGGATGAGGAGAGGAGAATCGATAAAATAACGGGTGATCTTCCTCTTTTGAAGTAATTAAATGAGCTTGAAGAGTCACTAATTTCTTGAGATCAGACTCAGACCCGTTTCAAAAATGAAGCCTAAATCTCAAATCCGATTTCGATAAAACCCGAAATCAAGCAAATTATGAATAGAAATTTTCTCATGATCATGAAAAATTTACTTAATTCAGCAAATTTTTTATCTTCTCTTTCCTTCGGGAGCTTATGGACCGAAAGGATCTGGAGATATTGAGAAATCTGGTTGAAGATTCAAGGCTATCTCTCGGCGAGCTTTCGGAAATAACTGGCTTGGCCGTTTCAACGGTTCACAAAAGAATAATGAAGCTCACGAAAGAGGAGTATATCGATAAGTTCACGATCATTCTTAACCCTGAAAAATTCGGATGCGTTACCGCTTTTCTGCTTGTTGATGCAGACAGCGAGAAAATTCCATCCATAGTCGAGAGATTGAGAGCTGAAGAAAACGTTCTGGAGATTTATGAGTCCCTAGGCAATCACAACCTTGTATTGAAAATCAGGGCCTCAAATTTAGAGATCCTGAAAGGGGTTGTAAACAGAATCTCCGAGACAGATGGAGTTTATTCCTTCGAATTCTACCTTGCAACCTCGAGATTCAAGGAGGAAGCCTGGAAACCGGAGAAGCTTACTGAACGCATCTCCGTGAGGTGATAGCATGCAAGAACTCGCTTGGGTTGTGGGCTTGCTTACGATCTTTTTCCTAATGCTTGGTGGGGCTTTCATAATTCACATGTACGATGCGTACAAGAACACAAGGCAGAAGTTTCTCCTCAAGCTATCTGCTGGATTCTTTTTCCTTATAGTTGGAGGAGCGCTGACGAGCCTTTTTTATTTCTCTAGGGGTGAGATTGGGGGATATGGTATAGAATATGTGATCACATCTTCTGTTTTGCTTCAGATAGCGGGAATATCGCTGATATACCATGCAATAATCAAGTAAGGGAGACCATGGCAGAGTACAGGAAAATTGCAAGGAAATGGAGGATTATCAAGCTTGGAAGGGAGAAGAAGGATACCCTGCTCCACGATTTTGTGGAAAGGGTCGTAGCTGAAATACCGCATAGCGCGGAGATACTTGAAAAGGTTGCCTTTGAGCATGGGTGGAAGGAAGGAAAGCGAATTTCTGAAGAGTTAATGATTGACTCGGTTCAGGATCTGTTAGAAACTTTTTTCATGCTCTACGGAATGACAACGGAGGTTTCTTTCCGTTCTAAAGCAGAAAATAAGGAGATTTTGGTCATTGAATCCCAATCCTGCACATTAATATCCAGATTCTCGATAAAAGAAGTTTGCCTCTCTTTTTTAAAAGGAATGATTGCTTCGATTGGGTATAAGGCAATGCTGAAGTCGAACTGCCCCTTCAGCAATCCTGATGCGGAGGAGAGCTGTACTATTCTGATTGAGATAGAACGATAGTTTTGATTTATCCTTTCGCTTATAATACGTTTAAGCCGACTAAGGGCAATAACAATTACGGAAGAAGCATATCAAAGTTAAAGAGAAAAAAAACTTGGGGGAGAGTTTCGGTGATGTAATATGAGACTCACTGAGAGAAGGAGGCATTAGAGGATTTGCGGGAGTATGGGAGGGGGCCGAGGAAATAGAAGAGGTTATTAAAGAGGACAGGAAGGAGTTTGACAGGTATGTCAGCAAATATGCCAAAAACATACTGCCTTAAAAGAAATCGGCTCCAAAAAATATGATGAGATCAAAAATGATAGGCTAGAGACAACTTTGAGGAAGCTGTAAGATTATTGGGGAGATTGAGAATTGCCCCTTTCACGATCACCTCAGCTCGGATTGCAGGTGAGATAGAATGCAATTTGAGAGAAAAGGGAGAAAATGTTAATATCATGGATGTTCTTATAGCCGCAGTGGTTATGGAGAAAGATTCCACTTTAGTAACGAGAGATGAAGGATATAAACAAATTGAGGGGTTGAAGGTAGAATTTTACTAGTCTTCTGTATCCTATTTTCTAAAACTTGACAAATATCAAAAAATTTCCACCGTAAATACATTTCTTAAAAATTTTCCATGACAATCGAAAGATTTTCAACTTAATCATGAGATTTAGAAAAACCTTATATACTACCCCTATTATTATGATTGTGATAAGAAATGGAGGTGAGAGAAAGGATGTGGAGGAAGGATGAGAAGGCTGTTTCGCCGGTGATTGGCGTTATACTAATGGTGGCAATAACCGTCATCTTGGCTGCAGTGATTGCCAGCTTCGTCTTCGGCATGGGGAGCAACGTGAAGAAGACGTACGTGGTTTCTGCGACTGCTTCTCGATTGAATAGCTCTGCTGTCCAGATCACATACCAAGGTGGTCCAGACCATCAGTTTGTGACGGGATTGGTTATCCAATCGCCCTCTGGTTGCACTGGTTTGACCAATACGGTCGGTGATACCGCCACTTGCACTTCTGGGGTTGCATCTAGCAATCAGCATGTAGTGGTTGTCGCAAACTTTACTGATGGGTCCCAGCAGGTAATACTGGATACTTACGTCTAAATTCTCCAAATATATTTTTTAAAATTTTAATTTAAATTTTATTTGTTCGTCTAGGTGAAAAAATGGAAAACAAAGGTGTGTCTCCTGTCATCGGGACTATACTCATGGTAGCAATTGCTATTATAATTTCAGCCCTTGTGATGGCAATGAGTTACGGTTTAGCTGAAAAAACACGTCAATCTTACATTGTAACTTTCCAACTTGTAGATCAAAAAGCGGATGAATTTACTATTTTATTCTATGGAGGACCTGATATCGAATTCCTCCAAGGCGTAAAAATGATGGTGGATGATATTACGTATATCGATTATAACGGCTCACTTTCTGTGGGACAATATTGGTATTTTAAAAATGGAGCTAATCCACAAGGTCCCGGCAATCAATCTGTTACGGTCTCACTATCCCCTGGTAAAAATGACGACCATTTAATAGTCGTCGGAAGATTTCCAGATAATGTTGAGGCTGTTTTAATAGATACTTACGTATAGCTTTTCTCGATATCTTTTAGATTCGCAGTTTAAATACAATTAGATCTTCCATTTTGATTAAACTCAATTCTGTAAAATATCAGGTCAAAGCCAATAACTGAAGTTTTACTCATACAAAAACTCAAGTAATTGCAAGAATAGAAAAAATTATAAACTAGTTAACAATTGTAAATTTTAATGCCAACTACAATTACAATAAAGGAAGATACAAAAGAATTGCTTAAAAGTTTGAAAGGTGAAAAAGACTGGGACAGCTTTCTGAAGGATCTGGCCAGAGAACACTTGAAGGCTAAAAGAGAGGAAAGTAGAAAAAAACTCAAAAAACTTCTTATCTCGGAATTTAAAGACGTAAAGGTGAAGAGATGGGCGAGGGAATACTGATCGATACCGATGTTTTGATTGACTACGTAAAAGGCTTTATAGAGCTTCCTTCAGAACGGCTTTTTGTCTCTGAAATCGTTCTCTATGAATTCATTCGCGGGACAAAAGACGTGGATGAGGCTAAAAAAGCCATTGAAGATGCATTTATGGTTATATTCCACAATAACGAAATTATCAGCCTTTCTTCAAAAATTTGGATTGAGCTGAGAAGGGAAGGAAGTCTATTGGATGATAGGGATTTACTGATAGCTTCGACTGCCATCGTTCACGGGTTAAAATTGCTTACCAGAAATGTAAGGCACTACAAAAGGCTGGAAAAGTTTGGGCTTAAGCTGGCAAGTATCTGATTCAGTTTTCGCGTTTTTATTGTTTCGTGTAGACTAACTTCTCTCAACTCTAATTGGCTGATTATAGGCTGAGTGAATCAAACCAACATTAAACCGCCGATAAGATTTAAGTAAAAACTCATCCAAAAAGTTTTCAAATGAAAAATTAAACGATATTAAAGAACCTTACGGGAACACTGATTGAAAAATTGGTTACCTCTCTGGAGAGGAAATACGGCAACAGACTCGTGTCCGCTGTTGTCTTCGGTTCTGTTGCCAGAGGAGAGATGAGAAAGGACAGTGATATCGAGGTGCTATTAATCATTAAATCATTGCCAAAAAGCAGGCTTAAGAGACAGGAGGAATTTTTGGAAGTAGAGGGAGAAGTTGAGGAAGAGATCAGCAAACTATCCAACCTTGGATACTTTGTGGATTTCTCACCTATTATGAAAACACCTGAAGAAGCAAAAAGAATCTCACCTCTTTATCTTGATACGGTAGAGGATGCGGTGATCGTGCTTGACAGAAACAGCTTCTTTCAAGAAATCCTTCGAAGGCTGAGAGATAGACTCCGGCAGCTGGGATCAAAAAAGATTAGAATGGGTAAAAAGTGGTATTGGATACTGAAAACAGACTATCAGTTTGGAGAGGTGATAGAGATTGAATAGCATTCAGATGGCAGAATCGTACCTTCAACAGGCTTGATAGAATCTTGAGGAGCTCGTATACCGAATGACCCTTATGTTTTTATTTCATCAGATTAAACATATTTCGTGCAATACGGTGCTCGCTACTGGTTGAAAAATGAGCTCGTTACCCCTAAAACTGCCGCCTCATAAAATCCTCTTTGCCTCCCTTAAAAGCTCTTCTCCTTCTTCAAATCTCTCAACCGCCTTCAAAAGCATATCGGAAACATCTGGCCTCTCTTCTCTCACCTTTTCAGCCCATTCTTTGTATTTTGCCGTATGCTCGGCATTATGCTCGATCCAGTGTTCAAGCAAATGCTTCAGTCTTTCAATATCTTCCGAGTTCACGCAACCACCTCTAAATAAATAGGAGGGAAACTAAACTGAACTAAACTGGCAGCTTTCCCGCCTTCAGCGTTTCGGCAGGCTTGAAAATCTCTTTCCCGAACTCTGCTGAGAGCTCCTCAAGTCTCTTTACTATCTGTTCCACTCCCATGCTTTTTGCAAGTTCAAACGGTCCAAATGGTCTGTTCAACCCTAGTTTCACAGCTTTATCGATGTCTTCAGGCTTAGCAACACCCATTTCCACGAGCTTTACTGCCTCGTTAATTTCAACGATCGTGAAGTCGAGCGGATTTATCTTCTCAGACGGAGATGCTTTAATCTCCGGCCTCCCTTTGCTCCAGTCATACCAGCCCTTTCCAGTCTTTTTGCCCAAATTACCGGATTTAACCATATCTTCCAAGATTTTTGGGGGTGCGTAATCCTTGCTTATCGTCTCCGAGTAGTACTTCATCGCGTGATAGAAAATGTCCACGCCGGTGTAGTCCATCAGCTCAAAAGGTCCCATGGGCAAGCCTATTGTTTTCATTTTCGCATCGATCTCCTCAGGTGATGCGATGCCTTTCTCAACGATTGCCATGAGCAAAGCCCCTGACGGAGCCTGAACTCTGTTAACAATAAAGCCAGGAACATCTTTCTCCACCCTTACGGCTTCCTTTCCAAGGCTTTTGACGAAATCAACGAGCAACTGCATAACTTCTTCGCTTGTCTTCTCTCCTTTTATAACCTCAACGAGCCTCATCAAGACGGGTGGATTGAAGAAGTGCAAGCCTGCGAACTTATCTTCCCTTTTCGTTGCCTTGGCAAGCTCTGTTATCTTTATCGTGGAAGTATTGCTTGTGAATATGCATTCAGGCTTTGCTAGACTCTCACAATCTGAGAATACCTGTGTTTTTATCTCAAAAATTTCCGGAACTGCTTCTATAATTAAATCTGCATCTTTAACAGCTTCTTCTAAATCCACAACTGGCTTTATCCGAGAGAGAACTTCTTCAGCATTCGAGATTTTCCCTTTCTCCTGGAGTTTAGCGAGACTCTCTTTTATTCTATTCATCCCCCTGTCGACGAATTCCTGCTTTATATCCCTCATCGTAACCTCATAGCCAACCATAGCGCAAACCTCAGCAATTCCATGCCCCATATCTCCCGCTCCGAGAACAGCTACCTTCTTAATCTTCTCTTTCACATCCATAAAATCACCAACGAGAGTCGACTTCGGAAAAGAAAAACCTTTTCAAATTTAGGTTTTTTGGCTTTGGTTGATCGGTTAAAGCAAGGCAAAAAGGAAGAATGAAATAGAATGAAATAGAATAACCTTTATTGAGACCCTTACTGAGGCCACAAACCTCTTAGCTCGAAAGCATTAACTACTCTCTTCAAAGCTAAAATCATCGCAGCATCTCTCATCGTTATGTTAGCATTCTCGTACTCCTTCTTTATCGAAACGACCTCGTTAAAGCTTCTCACCAAAACCTTCTCAAGCTCAGCGTTAACCCTGTCTTCATCCCAGAAGTAGCGGTTCAGATCCTGCACCCATTCGAAGTAGCTGACAACAACTCCTCCTGCGTTAGCAAGGATATCTGGGACCACAAAAATTCCTTTTTCCTCCAAAATTTTATCTGCTTCTGGTGTTGTCGGGCCGTTTGCTCCTTCGGAGATTATTTTAGCTTTAATGCTATCAGCATTCTCCTTGGTTATCACATTCTCTAAGGCTGCAGGGATTAAGATATCGCACTCAAGCTCGAGCAATTCTTCATTGCTTATATTCTCGCTTCCATCGAAGTCTATAACGCTTCCCGTGTGAGCCTTGTGTTGGGCAACGCTTTCGACATCCAAGCCTTTTTCGCTGTATATTCCTCCCTTGGAATCGCTTACGGCAATAATCTTAGCCCCCCACTCGGCGAGTATTTTGGCAGCATAGTAGCCAACATTGCCGAAACCTTGAATTGCTACACTTGCCCCTTTTATTGGAATATTTAATACTCTGGCAGCCTCTCTTGCAGCTATTGCAGTCCCTCTTCCTGTTGAAGCTGTTCTTCCCTCACTTCCTCCTAGCTCGATGGGTTTGCCTGTTACTATGCTCGGCACGGTGTAGCCTTTTATGTTGCTGTAGGTGTCCATTATCCATGCCATCGTCTGAGGGTTTGTGTATACATCTGGAGCTGGAATATCTCTGTCTGGGCTCAGCAATGGCAGAATTGCTGTTGTATAACGCCTCGTCAATCTTTCTAATTCGCCTTCGCTCATCTCCTTAGGATTGCAGGCAACGCCTCCCTTTCCTCCGCCGTAGGGGATGTTAACCACTGCACACTTCCAAGTCATCCACATGGATAGCGCTATCACTTCATCAAGCGTCACATCCGGATGGTATCTTATTCCTCCCTTGTAGGGCCCTCTCACGCCACAATGCTGGCTTCTGTATCCTGTGAAGACCTTTATACTCCCATCATCCATTCTTACGGGTACTTTAACTTGGAGAACTCTGTCAGGCACCTTGAGATAGTCGACTATGCCCCTGTCCAGGTTTATTATCTCCGCAGCCTCCTCCAGCTGCTTTTTGGCCATCTCGTATGGGGTTAATTCCTCACCCACTCTCCCACCTCCACAATACTTCTATTCTACAAAATATTAAAATGCTCACGTATTTCAGTTTTCAAATACAAAAATAGGAAAAAATATTTGTATTTAATTCTTGCGGTTTTAATATTGGCTACTCGACTACAGGCCAACCCCTCAACCTATAATACTCCTCAATCATCGCCCTGAAGTTCTCCTCTCCGATAGCCTTCAGGAATGCTTTGGGCAGGGTATCCTGCTTTACACCTTCCCGCAGGTTGAACTCCCTTGCGAGGTTGACTATCTCCTCCCCTAGTTTTCTGAGTTTCTCAACTGGCATAGCTTTCCCGGCCACAATTTCATAGAGCTTAGCAAGCTCTTTCCAGTATATGGGGCCTATTATTGGCAGGCAAAGGAAGCGGCAAAACACCATCGAATCAACTACCGCATAGAAGTCTTCCAGATCTTTTACAAGCTCAGCTTGGCCTTCTACGCTAAAGCGGTCTATAGCTCCTACGAGATTCGGCCTGTAGGCACAGCTCCGCATGTGGCATGCTCCCCTTGGCGAGGTTGCATAGGCTAAGGCCATTCCAAAGAGGCCTCGAGGATCGTAGCCAGCAAGCTCCATTCCTTTGACGTGGATTGGTTCCTTATCAGCACTTAGGCTTTCGCTTACCCTTTTCACACCTTCAGCAAGCAGATCGCCCTCATCCCTGCGAAAGGCTATTTTTTCGATAAGCTCGATTATCTTCGCAGAATCTCCAAACTCAGCTTTGCCTAAGGCCATCCAGTAAGCTATGGCATTTCCGGCTGTAATCGTGTCCATTGCAAAGCGATCGCAGAGTTCTGCAGCCTTAATTAAATCTTCGAGATTTGAGTTCTCGCATAGCGAGCCTAGAGCAAATAGAGTTTCGTATTCTGGCCCTTCAAGCTCCACGTCTCCAGCTTTCACAAGCTTGCCGCACGCAACGCTGCAAGCAAAGCAGGCGGTACTTTTCACGACGTACTTTGCCAGAGCTTCAGCATTGATCTTCTCCACCTCATCAAAGCTACCCTTCTGCCAGTAACGGGTTGGCAGAACGTTCGCCTCATTTGTAAGCGACATTATGCCAGGAGTGCCGTATTTCGTCATGCTGGTATGTGTTTTCTTTACGGATTCGTTCAACCATCTGCGGAATTGCTTTAGCCTCTCCGGATCTGCTGGCTTTGGCAGATTTTCCTTGCTTCCTTTGACAACTATCGCCTTCAATCTCTTGGAGCCCATAACGGCTCCCGCTCCCCCTCTGCCGAACTGTCTGCCTTTGCGATGGTTTATGCATGCGAATCTCACAAGATTCTCTCCAGCCTGGCCTATTGCGAGGATCTCTCCCCCATGCTTTTCTTTGAGGATCTCTTCAGTTTCGAAAGCATCTTTCCCCCAGAGATGGGATGCATCCTCTATGCTCACCTTCCCATTTTCCACGAGGATATACGCCGGAGAACTTGCCTTTCCCTTTATTAGCAGGATGTCTAAGCCTGCTTTCTTGAATTCGTGCGCTATGTATCCGCCGCATTGCGATTCTCCATAGCCGTTTGTCAGCGGAGATTTGAAGTGGCATGTAAGGCGGGAAGCTCCGCTCAAAGCTATGCCGTTCAAAGGCCCTGTTGCGAAGATCAGCAGATTCTCTGCTGAGAATGCATCGACTTTTGGTGGAAGTAAGTCCAGAAGGAGTTTGGTGGCTATTCCTTTTCCTCCGAGGAATCTCAAGTAATCGGATGACAAGGTCTCCCACTTTGCTTCCCTAGTGGTTAGATCAACTTTTAGCAAATTCATTTTTCTTGAGATTTTTCTTAGAACCAAATTAATTGGTCAATTAACCTCGCTCAATGATCCCTCCAATTGACGCTGTGAGAGTTGGAATCACAAGGGGTATCACCAAGCTTAGGTAGAAAACCAAGCCCATAGCCGTATATTTCCCCATCAAACCATTGAAGGCCATGTACACTGCGAATAAAACCCACACAACCAAACCAAAGACGAAACCAGCTGCTATCGAGCGCTTTAAGCTCCTGAAGGTGAAAGCAGCTACCAAACCGCCAGCAATCAAGCCTGTCCAATGGAAATAAGTTATGGCAAAGGCAATTACAAATCCGATTATCGCTTGGACTTTCCATTGAGCTCTCTCCTGAACTCTCATCCTCCCACCTCTATAACTTCTTCCACATTAGGTAAATCGGGCATCTCAAATTCCATAGGCTTGTACTCTCCATTGACCCACATTTCCAGCTGATCGGTGTAATGTTTCGAGAAGTAATTGCCAGAGTTACCACCGGGTATGATGCAGTAGGATTTGTCGAAAGTTGAGATCATCCTCCAGCTACTTCCAACCTGGAAAGGTTTGCTTCCCACCCTGAAGTTGAATACCGTGAATTTCGAGCCGTCCATCGTCAATGCCGGATAGTTCAGGAAAGCAAGATTGAAGGGGTGGTTCATTCTAAGCTTGTTGTGGTCTCCGTAAACCTCGTACTTGTTCTTCTCAATCTCCTCAACAGCTTTATCCATCGCCCTCACAATAATATCCGCTCTCGTTTCTTTTTCTGGAGTTCTAACATCGTCAAACCATTCGCTATCAGCCGGCAAATTCTGCAGTACCCACACCTTCGGATAGTAACTTTTATCCAAACCTGCCGAATAGAACTCATCACCGAAGGTTTCGTTGATGTAATAGTCAAGCCAGATAGCAAAGACTAGAGCAGCTTTTGAATCCTCCTTCATTTCAAAGTTCCACTTTTTGAGTTCCTCAACCCACGGTTTTGCTTTTTCAGAAAACTCAACACCATCCATCTGTGCAACAAAGAATTCTGCTGGCTTTGAATAAACGTCACGCTGCATTTCCTTTACATACTCCACATCTATTTTCTTCCCCTTTGCTATGGCATCATCGATAAGTTCGTAGATTCGCATCCCGCGATAGGGATCTGTAAAGTATCCGCTATCACCGAGATAGTGCTGGTAACCAAAAACGACTCTCTGATTTGCCGTTGCAACGTACTCGGGGTTAATTAGATGTGGAATCTCTTCGAAGGGGATGAAACCATCCCATGTTGAATGCGCATACGGCTTGAAACCTTTCCACTCTCCCTCTCCAGCAGATCCGTTGAATAAGATGTTTCCGGGAACCACCTTATCGCCTACATACCTTATCGGGAACCTTCCTGCTGGGTAGTACATTATATTTCCATCTCTATCGATGTAAACGAGATTCTGAGCCGGTACATCGAAGTATCTAACTCCTTCAAGGAACTCACGGAGATTCTTAGCATGGTTGTAGGTGTAGAGAGCGAGGAACTCTCTTGTAGCAGAAAGCCCTGTCCATGCAACCGCAACTTCCTTACCATTTTTCTCTATAACGGGCCCGTGAATCGTTTTCTTAACGATTACTTTTCTCTCTTCAATTCCGTTTTTCGTTTTAACCCTGAGCGTTTTCTCCTCCTTTACGAAATCCACCCACTTGCCTTTGTAAAGGTATTTATCCCCCTTTGTTACGTAATAGTAGAAGTCGATCACATCAGCTCCAACGTTCGTGAATCCCCAAGCAACGTATTGATTCTGACCGATAACGACTATCGGCACACCCGGGAATGTAACGCCTCTAACGTTCATATCATCCGTCAGGAGGTGGACCTCATACCAAACAGGTGGAACCGTTAACGCGAGATGAGGATCGTTCGCAAGGATTGGCTTTCCGTTTGCAGTATGCTTACCAGAAATTATCCAGTTGTTAGAGCCGTAACCCTCTTTTCCCTCAAACGGCTTCAACCAGTCAAGGAGTTCCTTGCTGACCTTATCAGTTCTTACAATCGGGACAGTATGATTCAGGTAAGTTGGATACAGTTCAAGTGCCTCAGGTAATTTCTCTGCTATAACAGCCCTCTCCAGATCCCAGAAGTTCCCGCTGAGCTCCCATGAAATTTCTTTGTCAACCAAGAAAACATCTTCTGGCCTCCATGGCTCGGGTTTGTATCCAAGAAGTTTGAATTCCATTGGCAGATTGCCTTGAGATATGTAGGCATTGACTCCATCGCAGTAGGCTTTTATGAGATCACCAAACTCAGTTCCATCAATCTCTTTCCAGCTGGCTTTAGCAGCCCCTTCGAAGTCCATTTTTACGTGGAAAACATCCGAATCAACTAAATCTTCTCCAAAAACTTCTGAAAGCTGGCCTTTCATCAATCTGCGATGCAGATCCATCTGGAAAAGTCTATCTCTCGCTTGAATGTATCCCACATCATAGAATAGGGCCTTCTCATTTTCAGCTTTGATATGCGGAACACCATATCTGTCAAGGTATATCGTGGCTTTGCCGTAAGGATTGTCAACTTTCTCCACCTTGAAGTTGAGTTTCCATATTTCTCCACTAAACGGAGCAAAGAGGTTTAGGTAGCTGTAGATCGCCACCAGAAACGCTACCAACAAAATCAGTAAAGCTACGCTAAAAACCTTGGTCTTGTCCATGAGAACAATTCATTCAGCACAGTTATAAAACTTATGTTTTAGGGTCCTTGCAGAAACAATAACCCAATCTCTTTTTTCACACTTCTAAACCC
>JACDNU010000020.1 GCA_017656505.1 Archaeoglobus sp.
CCATGTGGGTAGTTTATTTTCATTGGTTAAAAATGTTTTGTCTAATACTCTAAAAGAAATCACTTATTTTTACCTGCCTCTTCAGCTCGTTCTCGAAGAGAGAGTTTATCTCCAGCTCGATCAGCATGAGTCTTTGCTTCGTATAATCCCTAACTCTGTATCTCTCGCTTAAGTATTTCGATATTTCCAGATACTTCTTTATCGAACTTTCATGAACTGAAAGGGTAAGATTCCCCCCACATTTTATGCATTTCCCTGAAAGCGGAACTCTTTTGTACTTCGTGTTGCATTTAACACATCTGAACTCCTGTTTCGAAAAGGCTCGAAGGTTCCCGATCAAATCCGGCAGGAAATGAGTTGAGATCACCCTCTCGGCCACATCATTCTCATCTACAGCAAGAAGCTTCTCGGCGATCTCCATCTGAGCTCTAACCTTATCTGCCATAGTCTTCAGAGACTTGTACGCGCATATTTTCACTCCAGCTGCAATGTTCTCTGTATCATGCGTGAATTTTAGGCCGTAAAATCTTCTTTCAGTAGCAAGTCTGTCCTCAACCCTCTCTATTCGGCCAACAAGCTCCTTGGGATCCGCATAGTTTAAGGTAGCATGGTAGAAAGTGAGAGGATAGCTTTCCACTACATCCATGTTATGAACTTCGCTATCCACCTCTCTCGGATCAAGGATCGTTGTTAGAACGAGAGGAGCATCCATCTGGCCACCCCTCTTCTCAGGGAGAAACTGCCTCGAGAAATTCAACAATCCGTCGAGCAGAAGCATGACGCAATCTTCATCTCCATCGCAGTTTCTCCTCTTTGCAGCATGGAAATACGGATGTGCGTATCCGGCAAGAACGTCTGAAAAGCCAATTATCCTACCCAGAACACCTGCTGAAGTATGAGGAGCGAGGCCGATGACAAGATGACCCACCAAATCCTCAACCCTCCTGGCTTTGTAGTAAGGCTCTAAGCCATAGAACTTCTCGAGAAGCTCATCAACGAATTGTGCAACTCTCAGCAAGTAGTTTGCGGCATCCTTTGCGAGGATTATGTCCTGCGGCTTTAGCTCGACTATCTGATCCTCACTCGTTAAGGGGTTTCCTTTGTAATCGTAGCTGTAACCAAGCTCTTTAAGCTTCTCAACGCTGATCCCAATTTCCAATGGCTTGAAATGGGTTAGAGGCAAATCTGTCATATCATATCTCACAGTTCCATCCTTAAACACGAAGATTTCGTGCTTTGCCCTTAGTATCCCTTTCTCTATCCTCTCACAAACCTTATTTTTGTTTGTTAGCCCCAGAACACCTTTTATTGGAGACTTCACATCCCTCTCGTTCAGATTTCTCATAGCCTCCTCGTAAAGCTGCCTGACGTTGATTCTTTTCCTTCTGAAACTTTGCGTCTCGTTTCCGCACCTCGGACATCTCTCTTCAGCTGTCTTAAGCCTGCATCTCGGGCAGTAGTATGCTTGCCTCGTTTCCCCTCCGCATTCGCACTTAGCCCACATAGTTTCCTTCCCACACCTCTCGCATATACGGATTGCAGCCTCGACAACTATCTCGCCCTTAGCAGAATTGTAGCTGCTCGTGAAGTTTATCGAGTTCTTCAGATCTCTCGTTTTCCCACCGCTCTGTCCGAGAGGGAAAAGGAAATTCGGTGGCGGACTCATCCTTCTCTCCTTGGCTTTCTCCGGCCTTCCCATTCTCGCCCCTATTCGTGTTGGAGCTTTGGCCCTAACATCCAAGCCAGATATGTATCGTACGTTTTCGAGAACATCCTTTTCCGGTTTGATTTCCTTGACTATCGCTAGCGTATCATCCAAACCCAGACATCTCACAAAAACTCTCCACTTTTCAATGACTATGAAGCCATCTCTGACTTTGTGCTCAAGCAAAATCTTTTCAAGGATTTCCTTGGTTTTGGGGTCCTTCGGGATTACAAGAGAGCTCTTTCCGTACTTCCCTTCGATCTTACCCTCGTTTGATATGAAATCCCTGATATAGCGAAGCTCATCAACGGTTATGTCATGCCAGAGATATGTGTAGTTCGGGTGTAAGGGAACACCAAACTCATCGCAGAGCTTGATAACCTTTTCTTCGCTCGGATTTCTGTAATCTCCCGGTGGTAGAATGTTTTTTACCTCTTCCAACCACCACTCGTAAGTGTAGGAAGCAGGGAGCAAAGGATGATTGTTTTCGAGGAAGTCTCCATAATTTATCAGAATTTCGCCCAGATCGAGAATCGCATCAACCTGATCTCGGTAAACATAGGCTGCCTTTTCAGAATTTATCCTCAAAACATCTCCGTTTTTCAGCCTTACAGTTGGCCCTTCTATCGATGTAACCGGCACCACACCCCCAGCTTTCCCTGGCCTTTCGATTTTCAACTGAGTTCCAACGGCTATGAAATCTCCGGTTATTGCCATTACCGCGGGGTTTATACCTACGGTAGCAAATCCGGAATTTCTGGCCCTTCCATATCTCAGCCTGAAACCACCCTTTCGGGAGGGGTGGCTGAAAACAGGTCTTCCTGCCACGATGTCGGTGAGATATTTATCAGCAGGCGATACACTCGCTTTAGACTCCGAAGCTGGAGCTTTTACAAGCTTGTCCAACCATTCCCATCCATCGATTTTCAGCTCCTCAACCATCTTCTTAAGTTTTGGAGCTTTTAAAGCTATTCCCTCTGCGATAACTAGAGCCATTCCTCCCCTGACTCTGTTCGTCTCGATTCTGTCAAGATCGCGATGTCCGGATACCTCCGCATCCTCAGTTGGCTCACCATCGATGCAAACTGGACATTTAGAGACGATAAGCCTTATTTCTTCGTCGGAAGGGAGATACTGGAGGTTTGCCACCTTCTTATACAGGGGAATCTCCTCGATGTAACGAAGGATCTCGTCTTCAGTTGGTATAAAACGATTCAGGCCAGCTAACCTTCTGACATAATCTCCAACGAGAACCGAGATAACTTGCGCCGTCCCGCCAGCACTCCTAATAGGGCCAGCATAGTAAATTCTGAGATACTTGCTGCCATCGTAGTTCCTCCCTTGATTAACCCTAGCGATTCCTTCTATCGGTGCCGCAACAACACCTTCTGTGAGAATAGCAACCGAAGCCCTTACAGCCTTCTCCATCGCTTCTTCCATGCTAAAATCGCCGAGCTTACCTTCCATCAGCTCTTCTGCAACAATGAAACAAATCTTTTCTCTGCTAATCCCCTTTTCTTCCAGCTCATGAATTAGCCCAGAGATACCGGGTAAATTCAAAAGCTTCTCAACCCTCTCAGGCATGTTTCTAGCAACGGGAATCTCAACCTTTTTCTCTGGATCAAGACCTTTGTTCCTTGCTTTTTCAGCTATTGAATAAGCCTCATCCACTTTTTTAAGCAATGTAGAGTGATATTCACTTATTTCTTTGTAAAACTTAACATCCTGGGGCTGTGATTTCTGTTCGCTTTGAAACAGTGAGAAAAATCTGTCGAGAGTAGTGTTCATCAGTGTCAAACTTTCAAAGAGGAAAGATAATATTTCTGGATGTTGTGAAAGTTATCTCCTAATTGTTATTATTAAAATTTGTAGGGTAATGAAAAATAATGTAGTTCTTCAATCCAAATTTCTGCTTGCTATAATCTGAATGGCCTTTTCAAAAAGTTCCCTTATTCCTCTCCTTCCACTCAGAATCCTTCCGTGACCGGGTAAAATGTACTCAGGATCGAGGGCCTGAATTTTTTCAAGAGACTTGACGATGTACCTCGTGTTACTCCCATACAAATCTGTCCTTCCTGGAAGTCCATTTTCAAAAATAAGATCTCCCGTTATTGCTGTCCCGAATTCTTCGATGTAAATTGAGATGCTCCCCGGTGTGTGGCCGGGTGTATGGATTAACTCTAGATTAAACCTTCCCGTATTGTAAAATTTTAAGCTGGACACGGATATGTCTGGTGTAAAATTATAGGCAGAAGTTTCCTTCTCTTTTTCATGAAAAGCGAGCAAAGCTCCTTTTTTCATGAACATCTGATTGGATTCGCAGTGATCCTTATGCAGATGGGTGTTAAAAACGACATCTATGTCAGAGATCTCTATCCCATCGTTTTTCATTAAGCCGAAGAGGTTCGTGAAGCTCTTATAACAACCCGGATCGATTATTACATTTGTGTCATCCTTTATGATGTAAGAGTTGGATGAATCGAGAAAAGCTGTTCCCCAAACGTAAGCGTAAAGGCCCTCGAACATTTTCATTAGCTAAATTTTTATTAGCAGGTAAATTTACATTTTTCTATGGTTCTTCTAGAAGAGATATACGACTCGCACATTCATTCGGAGGGTAGAAGTCAGAAAGAGCTAACTGAGATGGTGAAGGCTGGGATAAAATTTGCAAATTCCTGCGCTTTTTATCCCGTCCAACCTCGGTTTGCAGAAACTCTCATCGATCTTTTCAGGAAGCTTGAGGAATTTGAGACGGAGAGGGGAAAAAGGGTTGGAATGAAAATTACCCCAGCTTTGGGCATACATCCGAGGTGTATTCCCCAAAACTGGAAAAAAGCGCTTGATTTTCTGGAGGAAAATCCCCCTCGAATCTTTGGTGAGGTGGGTCTGGAAGAAGGTGGAAGCTTAGAAGTGGACGTGCTAAAATCCCAGCTTAGTCTTGCAAAGAAATTAGACGTTCCATGCATAATCCACACCCCCCGAAAGAACAAGGTGGAGATGACCCAAAAGATTCTGGAAATTTTGGCTGAATTAAGCTTCCCAGAAAATTTAGCCGTTATCGATCATGTTAGCATGGAAACCGTCTCTGAGATCCTCAAAAGGGGATATCATGCTGGGTTAACAGTTGAGGAAGGAAAATTGTCTGAAAAAGATGTCCTCGACATACTCAAAAAGTATGGTGCAGAGAGACTCATGATTAACAGCGATACCGGATTCACCTCGCTTGAATATCTCTCTACATCAAAAACAGTTTCTTTTTTAATTGAAAGAGATGTCGAAAGGGAAGATGTTATCAGAGTAGCTTGTAAGAACGCAAAAGAATTTTTTAGAGTAAGATGTTGATATAATGATGTTGATGTACTGAAAGGCTTTGTAAAATCAGAGCATAAATCTCAGAGCACAGCAAACTTTATATAGCTTGGAGAGGAAATTGCGGGAAATCAAACCGAACAGGAGGAGTTTGTCTTGGTAGAAATAACTGAAGTGAGAATATATAAGCCGAAAACGGAGGGGGCTGTAAAGGCTTATGCCACGGTCTCCTTGGATAACGAGTTTATCGTGAAAGGATTGAAAATTTTGGAAGGGGAAAACGGACTCTGGGTTAGCATGCCCAGCAGGAAGGCGAAGGATGGAACCTTCCAAGATGTCTTCCATCCTGCAAGCAGAGAGGCGAGAGAGAAGATAGTTAATGCAATTCTCGACGCTTACAGAGAGCAGGAATAAATGGAATAAAAAGAGATGAGATTAGAAGCTATAGCCCCATAAGCTTTTCTGGCTTTACTTATTTTAATTCTTTTATTATAAGCTCCTTATCCTTAGGTAAAGATTCAAAGATTGTGCTTATGCTTTGTTGAAACTTAGATTAAATTCTTTAAGGCGATTCCCACCCCCAGCAACACAAGGGTTATACCTAAAATCTGGATGGGTGTGAAGGTTTCTCCGAAAATTATGAATCCGAAGATTGATGCTGCAACAGGCTCAGTTAGAGCGAGCAATGGCCCTTCTGAAATTCTACAGTATTTGAGGCCGAAATTGAAGAGGGTGAAAGCAATGGCAGTTGGAATCAAACCAAGACCTATCAGCCACAAAGGATCAAATCCTGAGATGGGCAGAATTAGCAAGCTAGGGGAGAGAATAATCGAAGATATGCCAAGATAGATCGTCGTTATTTCTAAGGAGGGCATCCACTCCCTCAGCCTCTTTATAACGAAGAAGTAAAATGCGTAGCTCAAACCAGCAATAAATCCAAAGCCAATCCCAATATTAAAGCTGCCGGACGGCATTAACATCAAAAAAAGTCCAGCGATGCTTATTGGGAGCGAGATAAAAACTCCTGGATTAACTTTCTCTCCTGTAAGATATGCGATCGGTATAACGTAAACGGGTGCCATGTAAAGGAGCAAAGCTGCCAAACCAACCGGAATTAGCTGAATTGCTGAGATATAGAAGGTGACTATCGCCACATTAATTATTGAAATACTCAGAAGCAACTTAGGATCATCGAATGATGGCCATCTTTTAGTCGACATCGTTATGGGCAAAAGGAAGAGAAAGCCAAACAGGAATCTGAAAAAAGTAATGTGGATGGGGTTCATATGGAGATTTCTGACGAAAATTGCGACTGAGCCCATGAGGATGGCAGCTATGATAATCGATAGAATTCCGCTGCTTCCTTTCTCCCCTAACCCCATGACAGTTTTTTTACCAGCCCATAATAAATTATTTTGGGGTTTTTGCTTGCTTCAGGATAGCACAGCTCAAGATAAGCTCGAGATAGGCTTAAGATAGATAAGAAATCAAAGGTGGGCGCGCCTCGGGTCGATTCGCTTTGCAGGGGAGCACTCAAGACATCCCCTCCTCCCCGCTACCCCGACAGCGCCGGTCGTCCGGGATAAGCTTGCTCCCTTCCGGGCCTGGGCCGATCCCCCCGGTTAATACTGCTGACAGCCCCTCCGGGCAGCCAGACAGTAACCGCCAGCCCGTCGGGACGGGGACTCTACGGGGATGAGGAGAGTGCCTTCCCCCGCTCCACGAACCTTCCCTCGGCTTCGGCCCCCGCATATCGACGGTTTCGGGTCACAGGCTACGCCGAACAGCCCGGCCTAGCCCACCAGAATAGATGTTTTCTGGTAGGTATATTAAGCTTTCCGGGTGCAAGGTAGCTTACAACGTAAAAGAATTTATTAGATGGAAGTTATAGATGAAAGAGGTGAGAAAAAATGGTGGAGCTTAAGGAATTGATAGGACACGTTACATCCAACAGCAACAAGGTGAAGATAATCGAGATCCTCCATCGAAAACAGAGCAATCCGAAAAATATCTCAAAGAATATGAGAGTTCCAGAGAGGGTTGTTAAAGGTTTATTAGATGAACTGGCTGCTGATGGAATTGTCGAGGAGCATGAGAGTGAATTCAAACTTACAGATCTCGGAAAGCAGATCTTCGCGGAAGTGAAAGGGATCAGATAGATTAGCGGAAAGAGCAGCAAAAATCTTAAAAATCTTACACCCCGGATGAATTCAGCCATTCCTGTGTTGAGAGAGTACGAAAGGGAAGGAGAGAAGGTTTTCATTCTCAGAAACTTTATAGAGATTAGGATTCCTTCGAAAGTTTACGATTCCCTAATTAAAAGAAAAAGCAAGGAGTACATAATCTCCTATGCAGAGCCAAGAAAGGTTCTAAGCCACGTTACGAAGAGAGACCTCGTCTTCGTCACGAGAGAGAGCGGGATACCACTAATGGGAAGTTCTGCCTTCGGCATCATCGATAGAGGGACTAACCTCATCCAAATTAGGCCCGTTTGCGGATGCAATTTGCGATGCATCTTTTGTAGCGTTGATGAGGGAAAAAACAGCAGAACGAGGGCTACAGACTACATCGTAGACCCAGACTACATGCTTGAATGGATTGCAGAAGTTGTAAGGTTCAAGGGAAGGTTTGGAAACGTGGAGGCTCATATAGATGGACAGGGTGAACCCTCCCTCTACCCCTACATGGAAGGATTGCTCGAGAGTATAGCAAAATTAAGAGAGGTTAAGGTTATCTCAATCCAGACAAATGGAATTCCACTTTCTGAAAGGAAAATAAAAAAGCTTGAAAATTTTGTCACAAGGATAAATCTTTCCCTGAGTTCTCTTGATGAAGAAAGGGCCAGTAGGCTGGCAGGTGTTAAGTATCCGTTGAAGAGGGTTTTGGAGATAGCAAAAGAAATCGCAGAAAGCAAAATTGATCTTCTAATCGCTCCTGTTTGGGTTCCGGGATACAACGATGATGATATCCAAAAGATAATCGAGTTCGCCCTCGAGATTGGAGCAGGAAAAAGATATCCACCCCTAGGAATTCAAAAATACATACCTTACAAATTTGGGAGAAGGCTGAAGAAGGTCATGTCCTTCAAGGAATTCTACAAAAAGCTTGAAGAGTTGGAGAGAGAATATGGGGTGAAGCTTATTCTGAAACCGGAAGATTTTGGTATGTACAAATGCGAGAAGTATCCACATCCAATCAAGAAGGGAGACGTTTTCAAAGCAAGGATAGTCGCTGATGGCAGAATGCATGGAGAAAAGCTTGTAGTGGTGAAGAACAGGGTTGTAACCGTCAGAACAGATCGCAAAATAGGTGATTTCGTTGAATTTAAAATTGTAAGGTCAAAAGATGGGATATTTCTCGGTGAGGTTTTGGATTAAGTTTTTTAAGTTTGAATCATTTTTAAATTAGTTTTGACTTGTAAATTATTTTGAAAAATCCGAAAGTGCAAAAAAATGAAAAATTTTAAAATGGCAAGGGCATTTTACCTTCATGAACCTGATTTTGTTGGGTGGTCCAGGGGCTGGAAAAGGTACTCAGGCGAAGCTTATCGTTTCGAAATACAACATTCCGCAAATCTCAACTGGAGACATGCTCAGGGAGGCTGTAGCAAAACAGACGGAGCTTGGAAAAAAGGCTAAGGAATACATGGACAGGGGCGAACTCGTGCCGGATGAGGTTGTTATAGGAATCGTCAAGGAAAGGCTTGCCCAGCCTGATTGTGAGAAAGGATTTATTCTCGATGGATTTCCAAGAACGCTGAAGCAGGCTGAAGCTCTAGACAAGATTCTTGAAGAGCTCGGAAAGAAGATCGATGCGGTGATAAACATTGCTGTGCCTGAGGATGAGATCGTCAAAAGGATAGTGAACAGGAGAACCTGCAAGAAGTGTGGAGCAGTATACCATCTAATCTACAACCCGCCGAAAGAGCCGGGCAAGTGCGATAAGTGTGGAGGAGAGCTATATCAGAGGGATGATGACAAGGAAGAAACCGTTAAAGAGAGAATCAGAGTCTACAAAGCTCAGACAGAACCGCTAATAGACTATTACAGCAAGAAGGGTTTGGTTTACAACGTGGATGGAACCAAGTCGATAGAAGGTGTTTTCGAGGAGATAAAGAAGATTCTCGACAAATTCGCCTGATCGAGTCAGCTAAACAAATATCTCTTGCATAACCTTTCCATACTTCTCTTTTTTAATAAGCCAGGTCCTAATCTTGTCCATAACTTCACGATGGTGTCTGAGGAAATGACTGCCATTAACTACCTTCAGGAAGTATTTAGGCTCGTTTGCAGCGTTGAAAAGCCCTTCCGCATCTTCAAACGGAATTATCTGGTCTGAAGAACCATGGACTATAAGCTTTGGGCATCTCACTTCCCTTATCCACGTTTTAGGCTCATACATTTCCATCTCTTTGAGGAATCTCGTTTTAAAGGATTCAAAATCCCTTATGCCTCTTAAAACTCCTGTGAGTTTGTTATGGGCGTAGATCTCCCTCAACATGTCCTCTGTAATTGAATCGGAACAGCATGGTACTCCCACCAGAACAAGATTTTTCACGTTGTCCTTATTAGCAGCAACGTAGGTGCCAGCAACCCCACCCATGCTGAAGGCAACCAAGCTCACAGATGTAAACTCGCTAACGATTGCTGAAAGATCTTTCACCCAGTTCTCTATACTAAAGTCTCCTTTGCTCAATCCAGTTCCAGAAAAGTCGAATATTAAAGAATTCAGCCCCTTTTCCGCGAAACTTTTTGCAAGCTGATCGTAACCCTTCTCAATAACCGAGCCAGCTTCATACGGCAAACCATGGCAGAATACAACAACATTTTCAACATGAAATCTGAGATGCTTACCTCCAAATTCAGTGTCGAGCTTCATGATACTAATAGGATTTTGAGTATATTAAATTAGGCATTTAAATTAGATTGCTAAACATTAAACTTAGTTAAAACTCAACTATCATTGAAAGGCGATTATACCCATCAAAAGTTAACTCAGAATAAATAAACTACAAATAAACTCAAAATAAATTGAATGAGAAAAGATTACAGGCCAACAAGCCTTTCCAGTTCCTCCAAATCCTTCTCAGTTCTTTTTATTTCCTCTCTCTTCTTCTTAACAAGCTCCGACACTATATCTTTAATATCAAGGGTTAGCTTGTAGCTTTTCAGCGGTCGCCCTTTTCCCTTCTTTTTAAGCTCTCTCTCCTTGATCCAGTTCCATTCCTTGAGCTCTTTCATAGCTAAGCTCACTTCAGGTTGCCTTAGATTGGCAGCTCTTTCAATGTCGCGAGAGATTGCTTCACCTGATTTAGAGAGGAACACAACAACTTTTGCGATATTCCTGTTTAATCCTGCATCGGATAGTAATTTAACGATCTTTTCTTCCTTTTCGGTAAGCTCTTCAACCATTAAATCCACCTCACTTGATGTTAGGATTTACTTATACTAACGACTATATAAATATTTTTCCATTAACAAATTTATTTAAATATCTTAAATCCAAAAAAACCGGCCAAATTGGGCCAATTGAGGAAATATGGTTAATTATTCCTAATCTTAATGATTAGAATGAAAATAAAATCCTTTTCTTAAATTCAGTTGATTGACACTCATGATTGGATTAATATAAATTTTTTGTAAAATATTTCGGATCTGAATGTTTAACTTGATAAAATATATTTATATATTTCTTTTCTTAAATTAATTTTCACTTCAACTTTCGGCAAAAGTTTAATATCCCCCAAGTTTCCTGAACTAAGATTAAGCCGAGGTAGCCTAGCTGGTTGGGGCGCCTGACTCATAATCAGGAGGTCGGGGGTTCGAATCCCCCCCTCGGCATGCTTTTCTCAATTGCTAAATCCACTGCTAAACTGATCCGGAACGGTAAAAACCATCAGATAAGAGATAAATTAGAATTCTTTACTCTCTTTAGCTTGCCATCAAAAACTCTATAGCTTACAGCTTTCTTACTCGCAAAGTCCGCAATTGTCCTAATCTGTTCAAGCTTTAAAGCACTATACTTTTTTAGAGTCGGAATACTTCTTAAGCGGGTGCAATCTGCCCGCTATAAGCCTAAAATTCCTTTTTCTCTTCCCATTCTCGTAATACCCCTCATCTCCCACTCCATAACCGGCTTAAACACGCTCCCATGATTTGGACATTTATACTCCTCATTTCTGCATACTAAGCCATCTCCATCAGCTTCAAGCTCTTCCCCACAAAAACAGGTTAAAAATTCGAGAGGTCTTTGAACTGCCTCGTTAGCATTGAGAACTTCGGTCATGTTATCTCCCCAAGCCTTTGATGGATTGTAACATTCATTGCAAACAGGACAGCAACCGATGAGCTCAATGTTATCTTGAGATAGTTTTCTGCCGCAGTAAGAGCATTCAAGCAGTTTATCGGACTCTGATAAACGCTGTGCGTCAATCACACCTCCCTGAAAAGAGCAGAAGAGTTAATCAAACCAAGCCCTCGATAGTAACTCTTTTCTACTTCTTCTACCAATTCTAATGCATGAAATTCAAGGTCATCCTTGAAGAGGCTGAAGAAGGCGGATACGTTGTTTATGTTCCTTCTCTGCCGGGATGCGTTTCTCAGGGTGAAACGCGAGAGGAGGCTATTGAAAATATCAAGGAGGCTATTGAAGTCTATCTGGATATTGATGATGCTCAGATTGATGCTGAAATCAAGGGCAAGAAGGCTGAAGTTGTAGAGATCTCTGTGTGACGATCCTCTAAGATCGGTGATCTCTTTGAAACTTCCTGTGGTTTCTGGTGAAGATACTGTTAAGGCTTTATCTAAGGCTGGTTTCAGAGTCGTAAGGCAAAAAGGAAGCCACGTCCGGATGGAGAAAAAGACGGAATCCAAAGTCACCAAAGTTACAGTCCCGTTGCATCGCTCGCTGAAAAAGGGAACGCTGAAAATCATCCTGAAACAAGCTGGTTTGAGTGTTGAGGAGTTCGCTAAGCTACTCTGATTTTCCATTTTTCAACCCTCCAGCCCGAAAATCGTCAGCCTTCTTTGCATGAAGCCTTAAAGTCGGAATCGAACGACTTCTTCGATTAAATAATAACCGGAATGCTTACCTCTATTTCGTCGTAAGGAACTATGGGTTTCTTACTCTTCCTTTTTTTCCACCTTTCTTCCTTGAATTCAACAAATCCAAGTTTACTCAGGAATTCAAGATCTCTCATAACAGCAGATCTGTCCCTTTCGAGTAACTTAGAGAGTTCGTAAATGCTATTCGGCTTCCTGTTCTTGATTACTTGAAGTATTCTGATTCTTTCAGGAGTGAGAATCTTCCTCAAATCGTCGAGATTATCCACCACGATCTTTTCATCTTTAAACTCTTCTCTCCCTTCGACCTTCCTGAAAGCATCAACTACCTCTTCCAAATCCTCCTCCAAAGGTCTAACAACGACCTTGATTTCCTTAACTTTCATACATATCCCTCCTCAACTCTTTCACATCCTCAAGGAATTTTCTGACGAGGTTTTCCCAATCATCAAATTCTATCTTCTCTTCTCTATCAAAGTAATGCTTGTGATGGCTTTTTCCTCTCTCATTATCGTAACCTAGAACTCTTCTTCCCTCCTTGATGTAAGCAAGGGAGTACTTCACTCCTTCCGGAAAGTCCTCAGATTTTGGGACTTCCCAGATTTTTATTTCCATGATGTCCCCTTCTGGGAAGATCCTCTTCAGGTGGTATCTGAGCTTTGCCACCAATATGTGATATAGCAGGTCACCTATTTAACTATATCGGAACTCATTTGGAACTATAATTTTTTATTTCAATTGTATAGTTTATTTAGCCAATACACCACCTTAAATTCTCTATGCAGCTGTTTTCCAAATAGGTCGCAGCTAATTCAAAAATTACTCGTACCTCAAAGCTTCAATTGGTTCTAACTTGCTTGCTTTCCAAGCAGGATATAGGCCGCTTGCCACAGCAGTTAGAATACCCACAGAAAATCCTTCTGCCACATAGAAAACTGAAGAAAGATCGAGGATATATGAAGTGGTGAAACCCATCATCGAAATGATGAGATAACCTCCTACCAGACTCATCCCTGCCCCCACAACACTTCCTATTAGCCCTAAAATTAAAGCCTCTAAAAGGAATATTCTGAGGATCGTTTCTCTAAAAGCCCCAATGGCTCTCATAACTCCGATTTCTTTTGTTCTCTCCATTGTTGACATCAGCATGATGTTCAGGATGCTAACTCCGGCAACGAGCAACGAAATTGCTGCTATCGCTGTCAGAAACTGTGTCATTGTCGACAGACTTGCTTCGATGTTCTCTATCAGCGATTCAAAGTCCCTAATGTCAACCTTCTCGTCTCTCCTATTTACAGCATGATCAATGCTTTTCTCAACCGTATCGATGTAATCCAAGCTCTCAACCTGAATAACAACGGAGGTGTAACCTCGGTCAAAAAGCTTGTCAAAATCCTCGACTGATAGGAAAACGGCATTGTCAGGGCTTAATCCAACACTAATTCCTTGAGACTCCAATATTCCCGCAACCTTGAACTGCTCGCCACCAACAGTAAGTTTGCTACCTAGATTGAGTCCAAAATCTTCTGCAAGCTGGTATCCAACAACAGCCGAACCCTTAAGTTTTATACTTCCTTCGTAGGGCTCGTAAAGCTTTTTCAGGTCCTCCTCATCTATCCCATATACTGTCAGAAAAGCCTTTGAGTCCTTATATTTCACCATTTCCCTTTTATCCTTTACCGGAATTGCGTAATCTATGTAGCTAGTTTTCTTTATGAGCTTGATATCATCTTCATCTATTTCCGTAAATCCCTCAGAATGTTTTGGTGACACTATAATCGTATCTGCCAGATCCTCAAATCTTTCGAGAACGCTTTGCCTCATCGAATTTCCGAAAATACCTATGGAGGCAACTGCCATAACACCGATTATTATTCCCACAATTGCAAGAATGCTCCTTGTTTTAGCCCTCTGAAGGTTCCTTCTCGCGAGCTCAAGATACATCTTCCACCTCTATTCTGCCATCTCTGATATTCACAACCCTGTCCGCAAAATCAGAGAGTGAAGGGTCGTGGGTGACTAGGATTACCGTTACTCCCTCGTTTTTATTCAGTTCTCTTATTATTTTCATGACAGCTTCTCCGCTTTTCGTATCCAGGTTACCCGTTGGTTCATCGCAGAGCAGAATTGTCGGATTGTTTGCTAATGCTCTAGCTATCGCAACCCTTTGCTGTTGCCCACCACTGAGCTCCGTGGGCTTTCTATTTGCAACCTCCTCGATACCAACCTGCTTGAGCAACTCCTTCGCCTTGGCTTCTCTTTCCCCTCCATTCATTCCGCAGAAGATTAAAGGTAGTTCGACGTTTTCCAGTGCCGTGAGGGTGGGAATCAAATTGTATTGCTGAAAGACAAAACCAATGCTGTCCCTTCTCAGTTTTGTTAGCTCTCTGTCGTTGAGGTTCGATATCTCTATTCCACTGATCTTCACCTCACCTCTCGTCGGTTTGTCGAGGCAACCGATTAGATGGAGGAGGGTTGATTTTCCGCTACCTGAAGGGCCCATAATTGCAACGAATTCTCCTTTTTTGACACTCAGGTTGACTCCACTTAATGCGTGCACCTCATAGTATGCGGTTTTGTAGATTTTGTGAACGTCTATCAGCTCTATAACCTTCATCTCTACAACCTTCGCTACTTCTTCGCTACTTCCACTACCTCTCTACTTCTTCCTCCTCCTATGAAGGAAATAGCCTACAATCACAAGAGCAATAGCCAATCCACCTATCAGATATGGACTTAGAAGGGGATTGGTTGCTTTAGCTCTTGTTATGGGTTGAGTTGAAGTCAATTGATACTCCTTTGTTATGCTCTTTGTCATTCCTAGCTCGTTCATCCATTCAACGGTAACTTTTACACTCCTCTCACTTCCCGTTGCTGGAATGCTGAAACTTTCAGCCTCCGAAGGCTCGATACTCCCGATGTAGTAATCCTTTCTGATCTCTCCGAAATCGAGATAGACGTAGACACCTCTAATCTTTCCAAAGCCGTTGTTGCTTACATCACCGGAAACCGAGATTTCAACCTTGGCTGTTGTGGCTGGCGAGGGTCTGAAAAGTCCTTTCGGCTGAGGCGAGGATGAGCTCTTAGTTTCAATTTCAACCCCAGCGATATCAACAGCTGGTTTATTTAAAATCTCTAGACTAAGCTCCTTTGTTATTTTCCCCTCGTTTCCAAACTCGTCTTTGTAGTGGATGGTAAATCTCAGAACATCTTCTCCGCCGTGTTCAGGAGAGTAAAAAAGGTGTATGCTTTCGCTTTCGCCGGGTTTAAGCATAGCTATTTCTCTATTCTCCGAGAAAACACCTTTCTGCGAAGAGGCTTCGATCCTAATGGAGAACACCGGATCATCCCTTAGATTCGTAATATTAAGCGTAACGGGAAGAACATCGTAAAGGTAGGCTGAAGTACAGGGCATCGAAATACCTACAAATAACCCTTTCGACTCCTCAAAAGCGGGAATGAGCTTGACTGTGTAACTGTGGTAGTTCCCAGAGTTGTAAAAGGAAATGCTAAACTCATAGCTCTCATTCTGACTCGCGTAGAACTTTATCGGAGCCTTTGCTGTTTCAGAGATTTCAGCAATGTATATCCTCTCGGGTTCAGAATCAAAGAGAGGATCTATGACGACCTTCTCTATCTTCAGCGGGGTTGAAACAACAATACTTACTTCATTAACTTCTCCCAGTCTTACATTGCTGTCCAAAGATATCTCAGGCGGCTTTTCTTCCACGTAAATCGTAAAAGTTGTGTAGACAGCCTTGCTTCCGGAGTAAACCTTAACCCTTACATCCTGCGTTCCGCTCTCCAGTGCTTTAATCGAGAACTGGAGATGATGGGTTGATTGGGGTGGAATGTAGCCGACATCCAAGAAATCGGTTGAAGAGATGCCATCACCATCTATCTGAACTGACGAAACTCTGACACTTTGAGTATTTGGATTGTAAAGGGTGAGCGTAACCTCCGCCACATCACCGACAAAGAGCTTATTGGGACTTACGGTTATGCTCTGAATTGCAACGGTCTGTATTTCCTCCTGTGCAGTAGCTAGCTGCATAAGGAGCAGAAATACTGCTGTCAAGAGCATTACTCTGAATTTCATTCTCCATGACATGAGATTAAATTATTTTAGGTGTTATTTAAGCAAGATGAAATAAAAATGTGCATTTGAAGTCCATTTTTGAATGCAGCACTCAGTTTTGGATTTTTAACATGGTTAGAACTAGCCTAGACATGGATTTAAAATCCATCTTCCTTATATATTATCGCAGAAAAATGTAATCCATGCCATCAAACGTTCCGATCTACCTCAGAACGCCACCCATAGGATTCTTCGCAATCGAATTGGTTTACTCAGCCATAGTCGTATTTCTCTGCCTTCTAATATACTTCAAAACAAAAGAAATCTACGACTTGTCGAAGTATAAAGGCATATACCACTTCAGAAACGCTTTTCTATTTCTTTCACTCGCCTATCTCGTGAGATTCTTCATTGCAAGCCTCGCTTTTTCAATTCAGCTTTTTGATTCGAGAATCGAAGTCTCTCCAAACGAGTGGCTCATGGTCAGATCGCTCATCCTGTTTATAAGCTACTTTAGTTTCATGGCGATATTCTCCTTAGCTTGCAGCCTACTCTGGAGAAAACTTGAATCGGGAATTTTGCAGCACGATGTTGTACTCCATGCAATTGCATTGGGCTTATCGAGTTTTATTTTTCTGACAAGATCGTATTGCCTCTTCATCCTGTTTCATATAGCCTCTCTACCAATTCTTATTCTCACAGCAGTTATAAATTACAGAAGTTCGGAGAAGAGAGGGCCATTTATCTCCCAAATCTACATAATTTACTTCCTGCTGTTTGCTTTCTGGGTTGTGAATATAGCATTTCTCCCGCTTAGAGGTCTTCAGATTGAGCTGAGAATACCATTCTACGCAGCATCGGTTCTTATCATGTCTTTAATCGCATACAGGGTTGTCAAGATCGTATCCTGAGGGGTAAAATGAGAGACAGAAAAAGAGAGCGCCTAGAAATAATTTACGACATTTTGAAAATCATAAGAGAGCACAATAACTCCATTCTGCCTACACCCCTCCTACGCTATTCCAATCTCTCATCTCAGAGATTTAATGAATATTTGAGCGAGCTCATCGAAAAAGGGTTTATCCGCGAAGTTTTCGATAAAAAAGGTAGAAGGTATCTATCTCTAACTGATAAGGGGTTTAGATATTTGGAAAAATACAAAAAGATCATCGAGTTTATCGATGAATTTGGATTGTAGATTGTGGAGATTGTGGATTATAGATTGTAGATTGTAAAATGATTGTAAGATACTGGAAGATTTACTTGGGAAAAGTAAAGGAAATAAGTTGGAAAGCAGCAAGTGTGAAAACTTAAAATAGATTGCAATCTAATTTGTCCTAACTGATCTGAATCCAACAGTGGTGAAAAAGTGAAAGAACAGACCTATTACTTCTCAGCAGAAGAACTAAATCAGCTCCACATAAAGGCGGAGGATTTGTGGAGGGTTCAAGCTAAACAGGGATGGCAGAGGTCCCCCGTGAGTCCTATGGAAATTTTAGAGCTTTTCAAAGGAATACGGATTAAAGATGGTTACACACTGAGAGGGTATATCTACAGAGAGGGTATGAGCGGTTTTGGAGTCGTCTGGGCTTTGCCGGAAGCCGAATTTCCTGAAGTTGAGAGATGCGAGAGACTCGATCTATTTGGAACGCCAAGGCCCAAAAATGCTATGCACTTCATGGATGTTCTTGAAGGAGATAAAACCCCACAGTCATACATCAACGCATCCCTTTTCTATCGGGAAATGCTGGAGTTTGGAGCCGTATGGCATGGGCTTTCATGGGGCTTGCACGAGATAATTGAGAGAATAGAGAGAACCGATTTATGGGAGGCTGAAGATCTTAGGCCCAAAGTGATTTTAGGAGAAAGAGCAATTGTAGAGTTCTACACTCTCTGTGGACTCTACAGGTGGAGGATCTTTAAACATAGGGATGTTTTCATTGGGTATAGGATAAGACCCTCAGTAACCCTAATTGCTGAAGGAGAGAAGGGTTACGTGCCTTAGCAATGATAGGCAAATTTGCTAAGTCAGATAATTAAAGATAATTAAACCAGATCTATTTCAACAAAATGTTAAATTTTCTGAGAAATCATTTATAAGATGTTAACCAAGATCCCACATGGATGAGATAGATATAAAACTCATTAACCTGCTTAAGGAGAATTCCAGACTTAATTACTCCGAGCTCGCAAACCTTCTAAAGTTGAGTAGGCAGACCGTAAAGACAAGAATTGAGAGGCTTGAAAAAGAGGGGATCATAAGGAAATATACGATTAAGCTGTCTCCCGAGCTTGGAAGCAAGGGTTCTGCTATGATGATTGTTTCTACAGATAATCCCGAAAGAATAAAAGAAATAAAAGAGGTCACCGAGATAAACAAAATTGCAGGGAAAAAGTTTCTGATTAGGTTGAGAATTAGTGATTTAAACAGACTTGCACAGCATATCAGAGCTTGATTTTTTAGATGTGCATGAGGTAATCCCCGTTCTCGAAACTGAATATATCGAGAGACCTCTGAGCTTGAAGTGCCCTTCAAATGCGATTATTGTGGCAAAGAAATCCATGATAGCCCAGTAGTTTACAGATACAGAAACAAAGTATACGTTTTATGCTGTGAAACTTGCTTGAGAGAATTCAAATCGATAGGATAGGAAGATGGGTAGACGGTATGCTAGGATGCTAGACTAGAACGCTAGAAACAGAAATCCCGTTAGAAAATAAAATTTAGGAATTTTAGAGTCTTTTGAGTCTCTTTTTATCAGTCCAGAGATTGGGCAAACAGCAAGATCCTTCAAATTATTACCTATTACCTATTATTACTTCATTACTTCAGGATTTCTCCAACATCTTCATAACCCTGTCTTTGGCCAGTTCCAGCAAGCTTCACGAGCTTTTCAGGTTTTAAAAGCAGATCCACAGCATTCCTTACGTGTTCTCTAACTCTATTTTCAGCAACCCTCAATAGCTCCGCCTCGCTTTCAGCCTCATCCTCATGGATCGTCACATCGATGACGTGCTTTCCCGTGAGAATTTGGACGAGCTGAATTCCAACACCGAGAATTATGTAGCTGAGCTTGTCTGTCTCAGTCCCACCAACCCAGCCGCAGGTAATGACGATATCACAGTCCTTCTCGTCAATCAGCTTTTTCGCAGCAATGGGCAGATCCTTTATTCCAGGCACAGTATATCTTTCGTAAGGCAGCGAGCAAATAGATCTTAGCTCATCTATCGCAATTTTCCCCATGTTTACTCTCGAGAAAGTTGTGTCGGCTATTCCCACTTTCATAGAATCACCTTTAATTTAAGCCAAACCCTGTAAAACGCTGATCGCTGAATTTAAAGCTGGCATGCATGCCCCTTTCCTTGTAAGCACATCTTCCACAGCCGCCAAGGTTGCAAGAACCTCTTTCTTACCTATATTACCCATCGTACCAATTCTGAATATCCTTCCCTTCAAATGCTCCTGCCCGCCAGAAATGGTTATCCCGTATTCCTTTTTTAGCGTACCCCTCAGCTCGGAATCAGAAATCTCTGCGGGCATTTTTATGGCGGTGACAGTATTGGAATAGCTGCTGTACTCATTCAATTCGGGAAACAGTTCGAGGCCAGCATTGATCGCCCATTCCCTCACAGCCCTTGAGAAAACTCTGTGTCTTTCAATCCTCTTCTCCAGCCCCTCTTCCTGGATCATCTTTATCGCCTCATCCAGAGCAACGAACAGCGGGACGGCAGGGGTATAAGGTGTTTGCCAATCTTTAACTTTCTTTCGATAGGCAGCAAGATCCAGATAGAAAGGGGCCTTCTCGTTGTAAAACTCCCATGCTTTCTCTCTTACAGCCACAGCAGCCAATCCCGGAGGAATCCCTAAACATTTCTGTGAGCCGACTATGGCAACGTCTATCCCCCATTCGTCCATCTTTACTTCGTCCCCTCCGACGGATGTGATCCCGTCCATTATCACAAGGGCTGAGTGCTTTTTCGCAAGCTTTGCCATCTCCTTGGCGGGATTGAGTATTCCCGTTGAGGTTTCGTTGTGAACGAAAGCAACAGCCTCGCTCCCCTCTTCAAGCGATCTCTCAACTTTATCAAGCTCTATCGATTTTCCCCATTCAAAGCGAAGTTCATCCACTTCCGTATAGTGGGAAGCTATTTTGCATAATCTGTCTCCAAACTTTCCGTTGTCTATGCATGTGATTTTTTTCACAGAGGAAAAAGATGCGATGGCAGCCTCCATTCCAGCAGTGCCCGAACCGGTTATTAGGTAAACGTCTTCTTTTGTCCCGAACAGCTCCTGCAAGCCTTCCGTGCACCTTTTCATTATCTCCGAAAATTCTGGAGTTCGGTGGCCTATCAAAGGCTTTGACATAGCGTTTAGAATCCTGCTGTGCACTTGTACGGGCCCAGGTATCATCAGTAGCTCATCGAACTTCATGCTACTCCGAGCGAGAAGAGGTTTTAATAAACTTTTGGCTACGCTTTCAAGTTATAGAAAAGAAGTTAAAAAGTTTTGAAAAACATTTTAGGATGAAGAGAGAACGTTAAATTGTGATACGATGGCAGTTGTAAGAATATGGCATGGTAAGGTTCCGATTGAGAAAGCTGACGACTACGAGAGATCTTTGATCGATAAAGCAGCCCCAGACTATACTCGCGAAGGTTTGCAAAAGCTGTACTTCCTGCGAAGAAACGAAGATAATAGCGCACTTCCTCCTAATAACAGTTTGGGACTCGCTGGAGTCGATAAAAAGGTTTGCAAGCGAGCCTGAAATAGCAAAATACTATCCCGAGGACGATGAATTTCTGCTGGAAAAGGAGAAGTACGTTTCCCTTTATGAGGTGTTCTACGAGAAATGAATAATCAAAATTAGCGTCTCAAATCAATTTTTATTCCGGTTCTGCTTTCAACGAGTGCCTGAATTATCTTGGCAGAACTGCAGAATTCGCATTCTTCCTTAGCCCTTATCCTCACAACCTTCGTGCTTAAATTCCTCTTTCTCAGCTCCTCCTCTAGCCATTCCTCGCTGAAGTGCTGGTCGTGGCCGAGAACGATTATATCTGGCTTTATCTCCATTATCGGCTTGAAGATGTCCTTTTCATCCCCTAAAATAGCCTTATCAACGTACTTTATGCTCTCCACAACTTTTCTCCTCTGTTCCTCTGGGATTACCGGCTTGGGTTTGTGCTTCACATTTTTGGCTCTCGCAACGATAACTATGAGCTCATCCCCCAAAGCTTTTGCTTCCTTTAGAAATCTGAGATGTCCGGGATGGATTATTTCAAAGGTACCGGTTGCAACAACTTTTACCATCCTATGATCGCCAACCCTTCGGCATAAAAATCCTTTGGGATTTAGGTTGCTTGAATTGGGTGCTTGAATTCAATCCACAATCTCCACTTCCACCTCATTTCCGTATCTGTCGTAGCATTTCCAGCTGTCCTCGTCGTAGGGATAAGCGACGATTATGTGAAATCTGCCGAACCTTGAGAACATCTGGAGATCTGCTGCCGATGGAACGGGATGGGGAGAAGGATGGCTGTGAAAGGTTCCTACTATTCTCATTCCAAGGGGGAGCATTTCCGTATGGATTATCGCGCTTGTAGTCCCGCTTTCAAAGGGAAGAACAACTAACTCCTCCGCAACGTTCTTTTTCCCCGCTAACAGGGCAACCATCTCATTCGGATGGCTCTCTTTAGAGGCCACAAGAAGCATCTCGAGGAGCTCCCTCTTGATTTTCATCTTATCAGGGGCAACCATCCCTTCTCCATCCCCTCTCTTTGTAGTAATTCCTTAGCATCTCCAAAAATTCCTTTTCGGAAATTTCTTTTCCAGTGATGTAATTTCTCATAACCTTCCTACTCCTTCCAATTCTCAAGGGTTCAAAAAACTTCTTTGGTGGAAGATCTGCCAAGTAATTGTATCCTTCTCTGCAATTCAGCGATCGTGCAAGATTTATTGCCTTTTTCGCCCCCTCCAAGAGCTGCTCTCTTTCAAGCTCGAAGCCCGTAGAGGAGTTGAAAAGCTCCTTGACGAATTCCAGATCCAAGCTCCTAGTGATGCTCTCCCTCCTGCATAACCCCATCCCGTTAAGCACCCATAGCCAGTTCTCGCATGCAGCTGTGTAGAGCTCCACCCTGAATCCGTTACCGAATATTTTCTCAACGCTGCCGCCAATCTTTTCCACATACCTCTTCAAGCTCTCCTCGCTCCTTCCTTCCAGAATTGTGAGCGTTATCGGCCCTTCATGCCCTCCTCTCAGATTCGTAAGCTCACCAAATGCCTCGCTTCCCAAACTGACTCTTGGATCGAAAACCCAGTCCATATTCTTTATGAAATGATTCTCCTCTCTCACCCACTCACCGAATTTCTCTGCCATCCCATCCATCCCTCTCGCCAAGTACTTCCCAATTCCCGTTTGGTAAGCGATGAGATTCATCAGTGTTTTCACGGACTTCGTGTCCCTCGATATTTCGAAACCAATTTCATCTTCGAAAATTTTTGCTTCCTCTTTGAAAGTTAGCAAAGCATCAAAAAGTTCAGAGAAGTAAAGCTCATCTATGCCAAGTCTGTTAGCGATATCATGGCATTCAACAGCATCTTCAGCTGTCTGAATTCCGCATCTTATCCCCAAAGACATCGCAAGGCCGAGATAGACCGAGGCTTTGGTCGTTTTCCCGTTGGGCATTTTCAATTCAGCCTTACACGGAGAAGGACAGCCATAGCATCCTAAGCTCTTAACTTTTATTCTCTGGGCAAACTTCTCAAGCCCAAACTCCGTCAGCATACCTGCCGGAGCTTTTTTACTCCTCATCTTGTAAGTGAGGTAGCCGTGCTTGGCCCAGGCATCCCATGCGACCATAACTCCAAACTCGGAATACATTTTCCTGACCTTATCAGCGTTAATCCTCTCCCTGAGGATTTTTGCATACTCTCTAAATTTCTCCTTGTCAAATATCGTTACCTCTTTTCCACCTTCAACAACAACTGCTTTGACTTTCTTCGCCCCAAAAACAGCCCCTAACCCTCCCCTTCCCAAATGATGTACGCCATCAACCAAGGTAAGGGAAATTGGAACTAAATTCTCTCCTGCCGGACCGATAACAATCGCTGAACCCTTCTCCTTCTTTTTAAGAAGCTCTGTTACCTTCAAAATGTCCTTACCCCAGAGTCTGCTTGCATCCTTAAACTCAACTCCCTGAGGGGTGATCTTCAATACTAGGGGAGAATCTGAAACTCCCCTTATAAGAATGAAATCATACCCGGCCCCCTTTATGTCGTGAGCAAGTTTACCTCCAACAACTCCCGGGCCAAAAGTGGAATTTAAAGGATTCTTCGTTATACAAACAGTCTTCGGAGCTGGTATGCCGGTTGCGGAAAGCAAGCCAGCACAGAAAATTACAAAGTTTTTCTCCCCAAAAGGATCCATTTTTTTCTTGTAGAGTTTTGTCGCGAATTCATAGCCAATGCCGATAGTTCCTGCATACTTCTCGTATTTCTTATCGCTGATGTTTATCTCTGAGAACTCTTTCGTCGAGAGATCGATGTCCAGAACCGAGCCCGTGTAGGCCATGGGAAAAATTGCGCAAAGGGATTTAAAACCTTATCTGACATGGTGATGATTATTTTTTATTACTTTTCAATTCTGTTTCGATTGCTTTCCAATCGCCGAAAAAGTTGGCGTCTCGGGCTCAAGGATTTCCTTTACAGCTTCAAGAAATTCTGCATAGATGTGTGCATCAACGGCGAAGTGGTAGTATTTATGTCTGTTAAATCCGGTTAGCTCAGCAACGTACTGCGTGAGGGTAGAGAAAGCAAAGGCGTTCGCGTGCATAGCGCCATATATATCGTTGGATCGCATGAAGAAGATTCCATTCAGTCTTCTATTATCCATTCCTTCTTTCGACCTCTCTCCAACGAACTGATAGCCTCTTAAGCAAGGTGGCTCATCGCTCTCGATATCCCAGGGCCTTGAGATTCCTATGTAGCAATCCCTCCGATACGGATCTTCCTTTAGCTTGGTCAGGACTGTGTAGAACTGATCAACTGTCACCTCATCTGCCTCGCAGCGCCTTGCTCTCTCGGCATAGGTGTAGCTTTCACCTTCTTTGAGTATATTTTCTTCCACGGGCTTATCTATGCATTTCGCATAGATCATGTACTCGTGAGCGTACTCTATAGCATACTTCTTCGTGAAAGGAGCCTTATCGTGAAGCTGATGCTCGTAAGGATTTTCTACTTCGATGAAGAGTCTGTGGATGAAACGACTTTCTTCCTGTCCCTCGAAAACCTCGCCCCACTCGGTTTTTTTCCTCTCTCCTTCATAGTAAACAGCCTCCATCGCCGAATGCCATGCCGTGGATAGGTAATCCTCCTTAAGGTGAGTCGCTAACCTATGATGGCCAAAAATTTCCCTAGCTTTCTCCGATACCTTTTCTGCTTTTTCCTCATCTCTAACGTATACGTGCGGGATGGAAACGAGCATCGCAGCACTTCCAACGTCCAAGCCGGAGAGCGTATGGAGGACATCAAGCACATAGGTTATGAAGTCCGCGTTGTACATGAAGAAGTTGTAGGCATCGAGGGATCTGATGAAGGCTGTTGCATGGATTTTCCCATCGATGGGCAGGATGCTGATCTCCGTTATGGCTGGCGGGTTATCACAGAAGTGATCCTTAGGATTCCAGATTGGAATTGAAACTCTCCTCGTGAAAGGGCTAGATTTAATTTTGTTTGCAGCTTTGGAAAGTACCGGCTCGATTCTGCTCGAATAACTCTCCCCGCAAAATCTCCATCCTGAAAAGTCACGTTCAAGCTTGAAAAAGTATGAAGGCTGCTCAACAACAACCAAGGTTGGCTCGCATCTGAGCGTGTTCCCAAATCTTGATTCGTAAGTATCTCCAGACTCCAGGATCTTTCCGATGAGCTTTGCTCTCGCCTCACTCCATTCTTTTGCTAGGATCATCGAACCTCAATTTCCGAGTTTTGATAAAAGCTTTGTGGGGCTTTTCTACAAATCGTTTTAAATGCACTTTAATACGGTTTAATCTAATCTCGCTCCAACAAATCCAATCAAATCAATTAAATTTTCTCCATTTTTCAACAGTAAAATGCTTTTCACCACAATTTTCCATGTATTTCCCTTTCAGAAATCTCAACTCCGACAAAACATTTAAGTTTCATTTAATGCATACAAAGAGGTATGGATGTCAGAAGACTTCAGTTCATAGGCGGCTCTAGCTACATGATCAGTATCCCGAAAAACTGGGTTAGAAACAACAATCTCGAGCAGGGGGATGAGATAGTCCTTAACGTGGAGGATGAGTGCATACTCATCGTTCCCAAAAAGATATCTGAGTCCTCGAAAATTATTAAAGGGCATGTCAGGGGATTGCAGCAGTACGATGAGGAATTTCTGAGGAGGTTCATCTACGCCATTTATATCCAAGGGCTGGACGAGATAGTGATCGAGGATGATAAGATTACACCAAGAATTCTAACGAAGATTAGCGAGATCGTTCGATCGATGATCGGGATGGAGATCATCTACGCCCAGGACGGCAAGATCGTACTCAGATGCATGAACACTCCAGACTTTGATTTCAACGGCGTGCTAAGGAGAATGTATCAGATAATCGAATCGATGATCGATGGAATTATCGAAAGCATTGAAACAAAAGACGAGAGAGCTTTAGAGGAGATAAAGTACTTCGAGGTTGATCTGGACAGGCTTTACTTGTTGGCTTTAAGGGAGCAGCACAGAAGGGTTAAGGAGCTTTCCATTTCTGTGAAATGGCATGATCTCAGGATGATAATCGGAGCAAGAATGGTGACCAAACTGATAGAGGAGATTGCAGATTCCCTCAGAGATTTCTCTATTTACGTGAAAGGCTTATCCGACGCCAATGAGCTTATAAAGGTACTCAAAGAAATAAAAACCGCATTCTCAGAAATGCTTAAGGCTTATACAGAGTCAAATCTAGGTATGTCTGAAAAGGTAATAAAGGACACCGACCGATTGCTTTTGGAAATAAGGAATCTCGAATTGCCCGGGGGAGAAATAAACTACAGAATGGCTCTCGAAACGCTCAAAGAAGTTTGCAAGAATATAAAATCCATAGGTGAGGTTTCCTTCAACAGAAGTGTAAGGGAAATGATGGCCCAAGAAAGTAAACACGTGGTTTAAGCCAAAGCTAAGCCATAACTTATACATCAATCTTTTTTGTCAAAGTCAAAAAGAGTCATAAACCTTTTCTTTCCTCAAATATTCCCCTCGATCCACTAAATTCTCAACAACAACCCTGTCCTTCTCAACACTTCTCAGCTTATCCGCTTCGTATCTACTTTTTCCTATTCCGAGGATATCTCCCGCTTTGTTGCAAACGAACACAATATCGTTTTCCTTGATGTCAGGAGTCGCTTTAACAACAGATTCGGAAAAAATGTCCCTGCCATAAAGAAAGAGCATTTCACCCCTATCGTTAACGTAAATCCTTTTCTTCTTCTTTTTTACTAGAAAGAAGGTTCCTTCAACAGTAAACCTGAATCTTCGACCCACCTCTCCCAGTTTCAGCCCAGCAAAAAGTGGTTTGATGTCTTTCTCTTTAAGAAAATCGTAAAGAAAATCGTACAGCTCTTCTGATAATAAGTAAACCTCCCTTTTCTTTGACTCCAGAACCGCTACCTTCCCCTGAACATCTGAACCGAAATACTTCATCGCCGATTCAATTACTTTTGCTTCCTTCTTTTTAGGCTCTCTGAATTGGATCATTTAAATCATTTGAGTTATCTGAGCATAAAAATTGGTTTACAATTCAAATTGCTTAAACCTGTTTAAACTTGTCTTCAATCTTCTTAATCGCTTTGATCACGTTAAAATAGTCTCCATCGATTCTGAAGCTCTCCACCGTATTCAGCACGACATCTTTTCCAACGTGTTTCTCAAGTTTGTCTCTTAACCTTTCGGGTAGGACAACTTCCCCATTCGGGCTTAGATGTGCTGGAAGACCGACGATTCTGAAGCTCTTTCTTAGGAAATAAGGTGGATTTCTCTCATCCAAGATTTTTATTCTCGCCTCTGTCTCACCGACTATTATAGAGGTGTTGAGGTGCAATGCTTCCTCGTTTATACCGAGTTCCCTTTTTCCTACCTCTTCTGTAAAGCCACCCAGCTTACTGACATACGTTTCCGCCAACACCTCTATTGGATATGCATACATCAATTTAAAGGGTTGTGCAACTCCATATAAATTTATTCCGGATTTCCATGAGATCTAAATTCCGGAATTTAAAGTAATCTAACAGGTCTAAAATTAAGCCCACTTAAGCTTAATTAAGCTTAAAAACAAACTGGTAAAAGGGAGAAAAGGAAGAGGGAATGAGGAAAAGAATGGGGAAGAGAATGCAAACGGAAATACTGAAAGTGGATCCGAAAAATCCTGAGAAAGAAAAACTCGAAAAAGCAGCAGAAGTCATTAGAGAGGGTGGACTTGTAGCCTTTCCTACCGAAACTGTTTACGGATTGGGGGCAAACGCTTTGGATAAAAAAGCGGTCACGAAAATTTTCAGAGCGAAGCAGAGGCCAATGGATAACCCATTGATAGTCCACATCTCGGATATGGGGATGGCAAGGCGAATAGCCGAGCTTAACGAGGTTGCAGAAAAACTTGCCAAAGAGTTCTTTCCCGGACCTTTAACGCTCGTTGTTCCCAAAAAAGAGGTTGTTCCCGCAGAAGTTACAGCAGGTTTGGATACGGTTGCAATAAGAATGCCTTCCCACCCAATTGCATTAAAGCTTATCGAGGCGGCAAAGGTTCCGATCGCAGCTCCTTCAGCTAATCTCGCAGGAAAACCGAGCCCAACGAAAGCCGAACACGTAATCGAAGATCTTTATGGCAGGATTGACCTGATAATCGATGGTGGGGAGACGAACATAGGGGTTGAGTCAACTGTATTGGATACGACGACGCTGGAGATTCTAAGGCCGGGCGGTTTACCGATAGAAGAGATTCGCAAGCTGGTGGATGTGAAGGTTTTCAAAGGAAAAGTTGAGGTTGCCAAATCACCTGGCATGAAGTACAGGCATTATGCTCCAGATGCAGAACTCATAGTTTTCTACGGAAAAAGGGATGATGTGGTAGAGAAAATCAAAAAGTTGAGCGGGGAGCTTGTGAGAAAGGGATTAAGAGTCGGAATCGCTGCCACAAATTTGCAACCGTACTCAGAGCTAAACGCAGAGGTAATTGAGCTTGGAAATTCGATCGAGGAGGTCGCAAAGAATCTTTTCTCATGTTTAAGAGAATTAGATAAGAAAGCCGATGTCATTATCGCTGAAGGTGTGGAGGAGAAAGGTATCGGATTAGCTGTTATGAACAGGCTGATGAAAGCATCGGCTGGAAAATTCTATAGGGTTTAGTGGTTACAAGTTTTAGTAAAGGTTAGTCCAGAACCTTGGCCCAGAACCCAGAACAAAAGAATTATATCCTTTCCGCAGCTATTGAAAATTGATGTGGGAGAAAATTCTGGAAAAATTCGATAGATACCCCTCTCAAATTGCTGTTGTCCGCGAATTCCTGAGGTTTGGAATTTCGGTTAAAGATGGAAAAGCTTACTGCGGGAATATCGAGCTGATACCCACAAAAATTGCCGATGCTGTAGGAGTCGACAGGAAGGTTGTTGTCTCCGCCATTCAGAACATCGAGAGAGACGAGGAGCTCAGAAGAGTCTTTTCATCTCTCAAACCGGTCGCGAATATCGCTGATGTTGCAAGATTCTATAATTATGGAGTGCTCGAGATATATGCTCAGAGCAAGAAAATAGGTATAGTCTCTGGAGTGACCTCCGTTTTAGCAAGAGAGGGGATTTCAATCAGATACATCCTCGCTGAGGATCCCGAGCTAAGTGTCGAGTCAAAGCTCACGATAGTAACGGAGACGAAAGTTCCCGGGAGACTTGTGGATGAGTTTCTAGAAGTTGAGGGTGTTGAGAAGGTAGTAATAAGCTGATTAGGTTTAAAATTTTATAAATTATAAATTATTTAAAAAGATACGGCCAGTCCTTGGATTCAACAAGAGCGTCAACGTCCATGGATAATATATCCTCAAGTTTTTCAAAAATTGCCTTAACTCTTTTTGACTTTTTTTATGAGTTTTATATAGATTACATTTATAACCCCTAATAGCTCCCCTTCCCTGATTAGACCATCTTGGATTGGAAGAAACATATTGCGTACAGCTTTTGGGACTGAAAAGAAGAATCGAACCTTGGCTGATCGAAATAAAAAGGATCACCACCTTTCCCTCCAGAATGAGGGGATGAAAAGGGAGAAAACCGTGAAAATTTCAAGCCTCCCCGCCCACATGTTGAAGAAGAGAACTATCTTTACAAAAGGGTGCAAGGCAGAGTAGCTTTCAGATGCTCCAACCGCACCAAGCCCCGGACCGACATTTCCCATTGTCGCAGCAACGGCCGAGGCAGCAGAAATAATATCAAGTCCAAAGAAAGAGATTAAAATCGTTGAAATTGAGAAAATAAGAACGTAAAGTACAAAAAACGCTGCCACATCATCTATCACATCTTTTTTGAGAGTCTCCTTTCCCAGTTTAACAACTCTTGCCGTTCTTGGTTCAGCTTCCTTGAGAATCTGATGGATCGAATACTTTGCAAGCACGAGGATCCTTATTACCTTCATCCCACCACCAGTTGATCCCGAACAGCCACCTACGAACATGAGAGCAAGCAAGACGAGCCTTGCTCCATCACCCCACCGATCGAAATCAAAATTCGTGTAGCCGGTTGTTGTCATGATAGATATGGCATTGAAGGCTGAGTGTCTGAAATTTGTAAGAATGTCTTCATTGCCGAGATTCAAAGCTGTAATTAGAATTATTGCGAAAAGCAAAATGGCTGTGTAAAATCTAAATTCAGGGTCCTTGAAAAGTCTCGGACTCCCCTTTAAAAGATAGTAATGGAGGGCAAAGTTGGCTCCTGCTAAAAACATAAAGATTGAGATTATCAGCTCAACTACCGGACTTCTGAAGTATGCTACACTTTGCGTGTGCGTTGAAAAACCACCGGTGCTTAGAGTTGTGAAGGCATGATTCACCGCATCGTAAAAGCTCACACCTGCGAGGTAAAGAAGGGAGATTTCTACAACTGTAAAGAGAAGATAGATCGCCCATAGCCTAATCGCCGTGTCTTTAAGTCTAGGTGTTAGTTTGCTGACAGTTATACCCGGTACTTCTGCGGGGAGCAAGGCATAACCGCGGGTTGCTATTGAGGGGAAAACAGCCACGAATAAAACTATGATTCCCATTCCACCGATCCATTCCGTCATACTCCGCCAGAGGAGGATGGATTTTGGAAGAACTTCAATCTTGTCGTAGATTGTTGCCCCGGTCGTTGTAAAGCCCGACATCGATTCAAATAAAGCGTCAACAATGCCCGTTCCAACCATTACATACGGAATTGCTCCCAAGATGCTTATAAAGAGCCATCCAAGCCCAACTATCGCAAATCCTTCCTTGTATCTGAAAACATCGCTCTTCGGTTTTACCGAGAAAAGGATTATCCCCAAAACTACTGAAGCGATAACCGAGTATAAAAAGGGCCTAAGAGGTTCGTGATAGTAGTAAGCAGTGAGGATCGGAAGGGAGTAAAGAAAAGAGAAATAGATGATCATTCTGCCGAGAAAGTTGAAAACCAAACCTTTGTTCATGGATATCACAGAAAGCGCTTTTCCACTTTCTCAACCTCATCCCATGGGGCAAAGATGAGCAATCTATCTCCTTTCTGAATCTCAGTCTCACCCCTCGGAATTAAGCAGTCCTCACCCCTGAGTATCCCCCCTATGATTGCCCTCTTAGGTATCTTCAGGTCCTTGACTTTTTTCCCAGAAAGCTTGTCCTTCGTAATCTGAACCTCAAAGACTACTGCCTCCCCTTTTTCGATTTCTGCCAGAGTTTCAACCTCCATAAGGCGGAGATGTCTCAAAACTTCAACGTAGGTTATGGTCCTTGGAGAAAGAACGACATCCACTCCAACCTTCTCGAAAAGTTTCATGTAGCTTCCCTTGCTAACCTGAGAGATAGCTTTCTTGGCCCCGAGACTTTTTGAGAGGAGTGACAAAAGAAGATTTTTCTCATCACTTTCGGTGCATGCTACAACAACGTCAGATTTCCCTATATCTTCCTCGTGGAGGAAATCAAGGTCTGTGGGATCCCCTATAATCACCTTAACCCTCTGGAAGATCGAGCAAAGGTTTTCGCAAACTTCTGGACGGGGATCTATCAGCTTTATGTTGAGGTTGCTCGAATCCAGAATTTTAGCCAGATATCCTCCAACAGTCCCTCCTCCGAAAACCACAACATTTCTTGGAAGCCTAGCCTCGAATAGCCTCTGCACCGACAATAAATTCTCAGATTTTCCGACAACAGAAATTCTGTCGTTGGCCTCGATTTCCGTGTCTCCACGGGGGACTATTAGTTTCCCTTCACGATATATGGCTGTGAGGATTATGTTTTCGGGCAGAGGTATTTCGCTTACCTTCTTCCCCACGACAGGAGAGTTCTCGTCCACCTCCATCTCAATCAAATTGAGCTTTCCTCCGCTGAGGGAAACGAAGTCTACTGCTCCGCTGAAAGTTATGATGTTCGCCATCGCCCTTGCGAGAACGAGCTGGGGGCATATAATCAGATCGAAACCCAGAGGGTGGTTTTTCACATAGGGCTTGTCCACGTATTCAGGATTTCCGACCCTGACTATCGTTTTCCTTGCCCCCAGTTTCTTTGCTGCAATGCCGGAAAGCAGATTGATTTCATCATTTCCTGTGACGCCAAGAAAGATTTCGGCCTTTTCCACCCCTGCCCTTCTCAAAACCTTGAGGTTTGCAGCGTTACCTCTAACTACCTCAACGTTTAATTTTTCTATTTCCTCTATCTTCTTCTCATCGTTTTCTATTACAAAAACATCATACTTGTTTGAAAGGGCCTTTGCAACGTTGTATCCTACCTCTCCAGCCCCTGCAACGACTATGTGCATCTAAACCCGATACCACATCTTATAATTAAACTTTTACCTTTTCGAATTCAGAAATCGTATTTTTCGGGAAAGATCGTGCAGAGATTATGCCTAAATTATACCTAGGTTATATCCAAAACCCAGATGAATTGTTCAGCTATCATCTAGCTTTTACCTCTCTCCATGAGCTTGGCAAGCAGGATGCTGAGCTCGTACATCGCTGCAACCAAAGCCAAAATGACGATTTGGCTTATGCCTGAGATGTCGAAAGTTATGTTCGTTGCCAAGATGAAGATTGCAATGTAAACTATTATTCGCTTCCCCTTCAACCAGTTCGAGTCAATAAGCCCAAGTTTTACGGAGATTAAAGCCAAGACAGGAATCTGGAATGTGAGTCCAAAAGCGAAGAAGATTTTAAAGGCTCCATAGAGTGTTCTCTTGACAGATAAATGCGGTTCAGCCCCGAAATAGGGCACAACAGCCCACGAATAAAGCTTTGGAATTACGATGAAGTAAGCTATTCCGGTGCCAAGAAGAAAGAGGAGGTAGGAGAAGGGCAGAAAGGTCTTAACGAATTTTCTTTCATGCTCAAAAAGCCCGGGTTTCGCGAACTGATAAAGCTCGTAAACGAGGAAGGGATAGGTAGCAAAGATAACCAGAATTAGGGAGAAGATTAGTTGAGTTACTATCCACTCGGTTGGCGTGTAGATGACCATGTCCAGCCTTTGAAGGAAAAGCCCCTCCCAGAATTCCTTTATCAGGCGGGAAGAAAAGGGAAAAACAATGGCCATTCCGGCTATTATAACTATCAGAACCCTTACAGTCCTTTTTCTGAGTTCAGAAAGGTGCTCCCTTAGTTCCATCTCTCTGTCTTCCGGCGGTTCAGTCGGCTTCGATTCTGGCGATTCCACAAACCCAGTTGTTTCTCCGGCTTTATATTTTTCCGGTTTTAGTTTCAAATGAGCCCGAGAAGCATCACCTAAACGTCAAGAAACAGCACCTAAACGAGACCTAACAAGCTGGCAAGAACTCAAACCAGAAGACTTAAAAAATAAGGTGAAAATTTCAATCGCATGGAAGCTGTAATCGTCGGGGCAATCAGAACTCCCGTTGGGAGGTTCGGGGGTTCTTTAAAGGACGTACAGGCTTATGAACTTGGGGCAATTGCTATCAAAGCCTTGCTGAAAGATCTCGGGCTTAAACCGGTTGTTTCGAAGGAAGATGTCGAGAACTACCCATCAAAGCTACCAAAAGGGAGAATAGAGTTGGAAGAGAAGTACTATGACTATGAAGATGGCTTGGAAATTAAGATCGACGAGGTTGTGATGGGAAACGTTCTGCAAGCAGCGCAGGGACAAAATCCCGCTCGCCAGTCAACGATTCTAGCTGGATTACCCAAAGAAACTCCAGCGATGACGATAAACAAGGTTTGTGCAAGCGGATTGAAGGCTATAGCAATCGCTGCCTCCTCAATAAAAGCTGGGGATGCCGATGCTATCATTGCAGGAGGGATGGAGAGCATGAGCAACGCTCCATACGCCTTAACGAAGGCCAGATGGGGTTACAGGATGTTCAATGGCGAGCTAATCGATATAATGGTTCACGATGGGCTCTGGGAGAAATTCTACGGCTACCACATGGGAGTTACCGCTGAAAATATAGCCGAACTCTATGGAATTTCGAGGGAGGATCAGGACAGGCTCGCTTACGAGAGCCACATGAGGGCGATTAAGGCAATGGACAACGGTATTTTCGCAGAAGAAATAGTTCCCGTTGAAGTCAGGCAGAAGAAGGAAACAATAGTGGTTGACAAGGATGAGCATCCCAGGCGAGATACATCGCTTGAAAAGCTCGCCAAACTTCCGCCGGTCTTCAAAAAGGATGGAACCGTAACGGCTGGAAATGCAAGCGGTGTGAACGATGGAGCTTCAGCCTTGCTTGTGATGTCCGAAAGGAAAGCTGAGGAGCTTGGCTTGAAACCAATGGTAAGGATCGTGAGCTACGCAGCTGGGGCGATAGACCCAGCCTACATGGGTCTCGGGCCGATTCCGGCGATAAAGAAGGCCGTTGCGAAGGCTGGATTAAAGCTTGAAGACATCCAGCTCTTCGACATCAACGAGGCTTTTGCCTCCCAGGCTTTAGCTGTTATACGAGAGCTCGGTCTCGATGAGTCGATCGTTAATATATACGGCAGCGGAATAAGCCTTGGCCATCCAATCGGATGCACAGGGGCGAGAATAACGACAACCCTCGTAAAGGAGATGGTCAGGAGCAAGATAGAATATGGCCTGGCGGGGCTATGCATAGGCGGCGGAATGGGCTTTGCGATGGTATTCCAAAGGGTGGACTAGATTTCTAGATTTTAATTTTTGAAAAATTTATTGAAATTTTATCAAATTTTATAAAATCTGCTAACTTTCAGCCTCCCAAGGTGGAAGGAGCCAGGAAAGAATGTAGAGGATTACGAAAGGAAGTGCCAATATCCCGAGAGCGAGAGTGAGGCTTTCTGCCCCAAAAACAGGCATGGAATAGCTGCTGAATCCCCTGAGAGTCTTTGAAAGTATCTGCCCGCCTATTACGACGTTCCATCTCATTGCGAAAACGCCTATTAGGGTTAATATCGATGCCAAGGTGAAGATGGCGGTTTGCATTTTTGGCTTAAACAGTTTTGTCAGAACGATTAGAAGAATCGGAATCAGTGCTCCAGCAACCATCTGAATTCCTACGAAAGTGAGGAAGAGCTTGTCTACTATCAGTCTGGCTATGAGCTCCGTCCCTTCCTCAGCTGCATAGAAGATATGGGTTAATTCGACAAACTCCAAGCTGAGATCGAGAATGTAGCTGTAAAGGAGATAGGATGCAAGCGTGTCAACGCAAGCAGCATCTGGTTTCTTTCCTCTAAGCTTGCTGCCGAAAACGTAGATCATCATCACCAGAGCTATTCCCGAAACCATCGCGGAAAAGAGAAAGATTATCGGAGTTAGAGGTGAGCTCCACCATGGATTTGCTTTAACGCTTCCAAAAATGAAGCCAACATAGCCGTGCAGAAACGCTGCAGATGGTAAGCCGATAACGGTTATCCAGTAAACGACCTTTTCATCACTTTCCACAGCCTCTTCGCTGACATCTCTGTCCCCCAAGGTTAGAATTCTGTAAATAAATCCCTTTATGACAGATTGCGAAACCCTAGAGGCCCATGAAACGATATCCTTTCTGTAGTCGTAGTAAATCTCCAGCAGCAAAACGACGAGCAGATACCATGCATAGATGAAGCCGAAACCGGCCATGGCAGAGGAAGAGTGAGGTGTGAACATTATCTCGAATGCCCTCTCTGGATGGCCAAGATGGGCTACCAAGGGCAGGGGGGCGGTGAGCAAGAAAGCTAATGCGGTGAGCAAGGAGAGTCTGTAAACCGGCCTGAGCTTTGCTACGTTGAAAACTCTTAGCAGTGATGCAACTATGAAAGCTCCCGCAACAAGTCCTGTGATGTAAGGATAGACCGCTATGAGGACACTCCAGTAGATCTCCGCTTCGTTCGGATAGATAAAGCCCTCAAAATTCATCCTTCACCTCTCTTTCATCGTCATCTTTCACCTCACATCCGAATCTATGCCGTAGTAAAGCACCTTAGGCTTCGTGCCCATTTCCGGCTTCAAAGTTCTCAGGCCTTTGAGCTGTTTGATTTTTTGTAGCTTAGTTTTGTATGCCGAATCTTGATCTTCCGAATCCAGAAAGATGAACTGTCTCGCCCCCGTTGGACAAACTTTAACGCAAGCCGGCTCTAAGCCCTTTCTGATGCGGTGATAGCACCATGTGCACTTATCAGCAGTCCCGACTCTGGATTTTACGGGACCAGAAGAGGGATAGATATATCTTGCACCGTAGGGACAGGCCTGGATGCAGTATCTGCAACCGATACAGTACTTCTCATCGACAAGCACAACTCCATCTTCCGTTTTAAATGTAGCCCCAACCGGGCAGACCTGGACACAGGGTGGCTCTTCACACTGGTTACAGAGCTTCGGAACGAAGTAGCTCTTTTCAATTTCATCCTTTTCAAGAATTTCAGTTATTTCAGTCTCAAATCCGCCAAAGCCTCCGTTTGGAGAGTCAACTTTGAGCTCTCCATCTTTAAGCCAAGTGTATCTCTCGATCCACGTTCTGAAGTAAATAGGCTCCAGAGGTACATCGTTTTCAATTTTGCAAGCTATCACACACCTCCCGCAGCCGATGCATTTGGTAACATCAACGAAGAAAAGGTAGGCCGGTTTAGTCGACTTACTCGATTTAACTTTAAGCTGTAAACCCGCCGCAGCAACTCCAAGGCCAAGGATCGAGAGTAGAAATTTTCTCCGTTTCATCAGGATTCTCCTCCCACCGGGTTATGGGGATTGTGGCATCTCAAACAATCCCAGTACTTGTTATGCTCAACGGAAACTTGCGGAAAAGACTCTGGCTTGCTAACGCTCACACCATGGCAGCTGAGACAGAATTCTATGCTCGAATTAAACGCTTTTAAACTTAAAAATTCGTCGTATGCGGTCTCTTCAGGATTCTCTGCATGCGATTTTAACAGGCCATGGCAACTCTCGCAGCTTATGTTTCTGTGTTCTCCAACACTCCACTCCGCAAACTCATTTCCATGGCAGTTGAAGCATCTATACTCTTCCCCAATTTTTGTTTCTAAGCCCGCAATTTCCTCGACCGAAGCGTTTCTATACCATCCTACCTCACCAAAAGTAGGGGGAACTAGGACTGCCCTTAAAGCAAAAAAGATGATGACCCCTGCGAAATAAAGTATCAGTATTCTCGTGCTGACTTTTCTCATACCGATCTCAGGCTAACAACTATTTCAAGAATCTCACCGTAGCAATGGCAGCGGCGACTACTCCGATCAGACCTCCCCAAACAATTTTGAGATTTGTGTTATCCTCTGGCTGCTTAGGTTGCTCCGGTTGCGTAGCTTGCGGAGCACCGGTCTGGAGGCTCTGGGTAGAAGAAGTTAGAGTTGCTTTTTCACCCCTGATCTTTTTCTGCGTCTCGTACCAGTCGATCATCCTTCCAAGCTTGTCGAAAACGGTGTCAACAGCTCCATTCCAGTGTGTGTAGTCGGGCCCCATCATCGAGGCTCCCATCCTCCATCTCCTTCCGTCGTGATGCCATACATAATACCACATGAACTCCGGAAACTCATCTATGGGATTCGATTTATCGATCAAACCTTCGTCGTACATCTTGTTAAGCAAAGCTAGGGTGTACTTAGCGGTTATATTATAATCCTCTAGCACCATTTCGTATTTCTTGAAGTAGTTTTCAACCCACTCTGGACTGTGACATTGCATGCAGACTTTTTCCATTCTCTCCCTGTTCTCCTCTCCCAGTTCCTTATCCGGCTTAAATCCGCCTGCCGCTAGGTTGGAGTTCGAGCTCTGATACATTATGAACTTCGCTTGGATTTCCCATTTAAGCCTCGATCCAACGTCATGTGTCCCTGAAACAATTACCTTACCACTCGGATTGGCAATCTCACTCATATGGCATGCAGCACATGTAGGGGCTGAGAAATCAGCGCCGGCTTTCCAAGGCATAGCTGTCCAATTCCAGTTCTCCTCATCTGCTTCATATCTGGCTCCATGGTGGCTTTGCTCGTAGATCTCTATCTGTGGGTGATCGGGCCCGAGGTGGCACTTACCACACGTTTCTGGTTTTCTAGCTTCTTTTATGCTAAACTGATGAGCTGTATGGCACGAGCTGCACGCCCCAATACTTCCATCTGGGTTTATTCTCCCTACTCCTATGTTCGGCCATCCCACAAGCTCTCCATTCTCGGCATAAACGTAGCTGCCATGACATTCAAGACAGCCCAGAAGCTGGTTTGCATGCATGAATTCCGGCACATCGTTTATTCCTGTTTTTTCAAGCACACCGCTTGCGGGATAGAGAGGAGTTACGAGATCCCTTATGAATTCTTCAGGCGGGTTCTGTCTTGCTGTGTCCGAATCGAGGGGGTTCAAGCCCTTACCAACCATAGCCTTATACCACGTTTTCAGTGGCCCGTTTATCGAAGCGTATGCGTGTTTGCTCTTTGAGTTTGCAAGATACTCCTCTTCATGGCACATTGCACATTTTTTGGGAGAGACTACAGGTGTTATCCAGTATCCATGATGCTCCTCCGCGTAATCGCCTTCTTTTACCTGATGACACACGTAACAGTTAACTCCAACCTCGAAATGCTTGCTCCTTTTCCAATCCTCAACTATGGAGGGTGTCTGAGAACTATGACATGCGACGCAGAGCTCTTCAGATAAGACTGGGAATGAGAGAAGGCTAAGCAAGGATATCAGAAATACCACTTTCAGATATTTCATATAAAGGAATTGAGAGACCCCATACTTAAAATTGAATACGAACATTTCCGAAATTATTAAAATGTTTAAATATGACTAAATTCAATGTCCTCCATGTTTAAGGTTAAGCTGGAGACGTCATCAAAAGACTGTAAGTTACTCAAAATATTTCCCCAAGCAATACTAAAGCACCGCCAGATATGCAAAGGAGTTAGAGGTGTGAAAGTAGTTGTAAGCGTGAAAACCCCCAATGGCGAGAAGATAGAAGTAATAGATGAACATCCCTGTGAGATTGCAATGTGCATTCTAAATAGCGGGGCCATAGTAACATCTTCCGAGGTTTTTGGAGATAGAACCTCATGGACAGCGATATGCAGCAACTACGAGATTTTCAAAGAAATCATGAGTGGTCTAGAAAGATTGAACATCGATTTCGAGGTGATTTACAAAGCAACCCTTGCCGAAAAAGAAGAGAGAGACGAGATAACCCACAATGAATACAGACTGTTGAAGCTCGCTTATGAAAGAGGTTTTTTTGATTCTCCAAAAAGAATAAAGTTAGATGAACTAGCAAAATTAGAGGGTATTTCAAAATCTACTGCCTCAGATACCCTCAGAAGAGCTTTGAAAAAAGTATTGTCGAGATTTTTTGAGTTCTGAGAATAGATAATACACTCTTCTCTTTGTAGAGACTTAAAAACGACAGGTGGATCTGAGCCTCGGGTTCTGGCTTGCCCCTCTGCTTCGTTTGATGTGATCGCCCGAAGCTTTGGGGTTTGCCTTTCCCCGAAGCTTGCCCTCCACCTGCAACTCTCTTTTATCACTAATAATACTTAAAGTTTTTGGCGAGTTGAAAGGAATTTATTGGAGAGATAGCTTAATTTGATTATTTAATATCCCTTTCTTAAATTCAAATTTATTTTGAGAGATTATCTCTTGCTTACGACCAAAACCAACTTCAGTTGATAGCTATAAAATTATTTACATCTCACATCAAATACCCAGGTATGTCAAAAACCTTAAATATCACACCCTGTCAAGAAAATAAACGCCTTGCATACACTCAAGAAAGCTTAAAATCCTTAGCAAAAGGCTTATAAATCACAAAGACTAAAAGGACATTTACCAAAAAAACATTGGTTATGAACCGCAGAACCGGCAAGTGCCCGGATTGAGGCGCAAGCCATAGATGAAGGGCGGAGTTCCCCTCTGCGGTAAAAAAATGAGGACCGCAACTCTTTGCGGTCTGAGGTGGGCTTGAGTAGGATTGATCCGGTGGGCGAGAGGCGTATTCATCGCATCTCCCCCGCAATTCTGGTTGATCCTGCCAGAGGCCGCTGCTATCTGGCTGGGACTAAGCCATGCTAGTCCAGGGGTCAATTCTCCCTCGGGAGAATTGGCACCGGCGGACGGCTCAGTAACACGTGGACAACCTACCCTCGGGTGGGGGATAACCCCGGGAAACTGGGGCTAATACCCCATAGGCCATGGAGACTGGAATGTCCCATGGCTGAAAGCTTCGGCGCCCGAGGATGGGTCTGCGGCGGATTAGGTAGTTGGTGGGGTAACGGCCCACCAAGCCTAAGATCCGTACGGGCCATGGGAGTGGGAGCCCGGAGATGGACCCTGAGACAAGGGTCCAGGCCCTACGGGGCGCAGCAGG
>JACDNU010000021.1 GCA_017656505.1 Archaeoglobus sp.
TGTCGAGATCCGTAGGATGTGGTATGGAACTTGGCGGAAGCCCACATGGGAGTTTAAGTCATCTTATAACTTTATAGCGCTTTATAGCTTTCTTTACATCTTTCCTACATATTTGTTTGATACTATACACGAAATCACACGAAATATAACCCACCTACACCATCCTATTTTATGACCTTTGCGATTTCTTTACGATAAAAACGGGGATAGATCTAAAAGGGAGAAAGACAAGAAAGATAAAAAAGATAAAAACAAGATAAAACGAAGCAAACAAAAATTAAAAGTGTTGACATTCTGATTAACTGAAGGTGAAAAGATGTACTTCGCAGGAATCGACATAGGCTCTCTAGCCACAAAAATCTGCATAATCAACGAAAGAAAGGAGATTGTGGGTTATCTAATAAAAAAAACCACGGCAAATATAGTTGAGGTTGGAAAAGAGGCATACGAGGAATGTCTGAGGAAGAACGGGCTGAAAGATGAGGACATAGCCTACTCAATCGTAACAGGCTATGGTAGAAATCTTGCCGTTGCAACGCTCGCCGATGAGAAGATAACCGAAATAACATGCCATTCAACCGGAGCGAAGCACCTCTTTCCAAACTGCCATACGGTCATCGACGTGGGAGGACAGGATTCCAAAGCTATGAGGCTCGATGATAATGGCAAGGTTATAAAATTCACGATGAACGATAAATGCGCTGCGGGAACGGGAAGATTCCTGGAGGTTATGGCAGGAGTTTTGGGAATGCAGATGGAGGAGATGGTTGATGCCGCCTTCCGCTCCACGAATAAGGTATCAATCTCCAGCACGTGCACAGTCTTCGCTGAATCCGAGGTTATCTCGCTAATAGCCTCAGGCAAGAAGCCGGAAGACATAGTTGCCGGATTGAACGAAGCTATAGCGAAGCGCGTCAGCGGACTCGTCAGACAGGTGGGCATTGAAGATGACGTTGTCATGACAGGCGGTGTTGCGAAAAATAAAGGAGTCGTGAAAGCTCTGGAAAGGGAGCTCAAGCACGAGATAAAAGTTCCCGATGAGCCCCAGATTGTTGGAGCTTTGGGGGCTGCTTTAATAGCCCTGAAAAAGTTTAGCGAGTAATGCGCTTGGTCAATTTTTAAATTTAAAATTCCCGAATTGTGCTGCTATATATCATTCAGCAAATCCAAAGAGATTTCGCAAGATTTAAATCCATGATAAATTCTTTTAAATTTATGTCTGGAGAATCTGGAGAACCAGAGTATAAGGAGATCGTTTATGACAAAAACTGGTACGAGCATACCGCTTTGATTGCTATAAATCGCCCCCACGAGTACAATTCCTACACCTTGACTACTCTGCGGGAGATGGTTGATGCCATCGAACGATCGATGTTCGATGATGATGTGCAGTTCATAGTGCTCAGTGGTGTGGGCGATAAGGCATTCTGCACTGGAGGGAATGTACACGAATACGCCGAAGAGTACAACAAGAAATCATGGGACTTCTGGAAGTGGGGAGAGATCTATGGCCGAGTTTTCGACATGATCCTTCACTGCGGAAAGCCTGTAATAGCGAGGGTTAACGGGATAACCGCTGGAGGCGGATTCGAATTCGTTTCAGCCTGCGATCTTGCGATAGCTTCTGAAAACGCAAGGTTCCTATCTCCCGGGCCAAGAGTTGGCATGACATCCATTGGCGGGCTATCGCAGTGGTTGCCCTTGCACATGGGGCTGAAGAGGGCAGCAAAAATAGTGATGCTGAGCGGTGAGATAGATGCGAAAACCGCTTTGGAGTGGGGAGTCGTAAACGAGGTTGTTCCGCTTGAAAAGCTGGATGAGAAGGTGAAGGAGTACATTGACAGGATGCTTGATTTGTCTCCATCAAGTCTATGGTACTTCAAAGTTCATCTGAACTGGTGGAGGGATCTCGTATGGAGGCTGACATGGGAGCACGGCAAGGCATGGTTCTCCCTGAACATCGGAAGCGTTGAGCCGACAGAAGGCTTGTGGTCGTTCAAAGAGAAGAGGAAAACCGAGATGAGGGAGATTAGAGATTTCATTGCAAAAGGCGGGGATCCCCGCTACCCGTTCGGGCCTTATCGTAAGAGATGCGTCAGGTGTGGGGCTAAATACCTGCCCGAAGATTCAAAATACTGCCTGAATTGCGGTGCTGAGCTAGAATAATAGTAATCACAACCGAACAACCTTATTTTTTGATAACTTTTCGGGGTGAAAGTATGTATGAAAATGTGAAGGTAGAATATGATGGAAAGATTGCATGGTTAAGAATTTCGAAGCCTCCGCTTAACGTGGTTGACATAAAGACGATGCAGGAGATGATCGATGCTCTAAACGAGATCGAGCAAAAAGATAGCGTTGTGACAATCATAACTGCTGAAGGAAAGCATTTCAGCGCAGGGGCTGAAGTTAAGGATCATTTCCCCGACAAGGCTCCGGAAATGATAGCGAAGTTCACCGAGCTGATCAAAACGATTTTGGCATCAGAAAAGATTACGATTGCAGCCGTTAGAGGGGTTGCTTTGGGTGGCGGCTTTGAGATACCGCTCGCATGCGATATGATTCTTTGTTCCGAGACGGCAAAGCTTGGAACACCTGAGATAGTTCTCGCCCACTATCCTCCCATTGCCCTTGCGATCTTGCCTCACATAATTCCAGCCAAGCAGGCTTTTGAGATGATCGTAACCGGAGAGAACTTCGACGCGAAAACGGCAAAGCAAATGGGTATCGTGAACCAAGTTTTCCCCGACGAGAACTTCGAAGATGAGGTTAAGAAGTTCGTTGCAAAGCTTGTTGAGAAGAGTCCAATAGCTTTGAAGCTCGCGAAGAAGGCATTCAAAACATCTCTTGCGCTTTGCTTCGATGAGAAGGGCTTCGTTATCAACGATATCTACCTCTCACAGCTTCTCAAAACTGAAGATGCTGTTGAGGGGCTAAAGGCTTTCCTAGAAAAAAGAAAACCCGAGTGGAAAGGGGAATAAATTGTAGAGGAATAAATCAAAGCAAGTTCAGAATCCAAACTGCCTTAATTCCTAATTCCTAACCTCCCTTTTTCTTCGGCTTTATCGCATCCTCCGGGCAAACTCTCGCACAGACTCCGCATCCAGCGCATTGAGATGCGTCGATCCACACTTTCTTCCCATCGTAGATTATCGCCGGGCAGGCAAAGGAAGAGACGCATTCCAGGCAGAGGTTGCAGTTATCTAAAACCTCAAACGGCCTAATTTCAATTCCTTTCGACTTCCTCTGCCTGTTCCAAAGGATTGCACAGAGCTGCTTTGCGACTATAACAGCAACGCCCGGATGCTCAATCGCCCGCTTCAGCGTTTCTTCCATCTTCTTTATGTTATAAGGCCTAACCACCTCAACGAATTCAATGCCTAGTCCCTTTGCCAGCTCTTCTATACTCACAGCCCTTGCTTCAAGCCCGCAACCCCTCTGAACTATCCCGGGATGCGGCTGATGGCCCGTCATAGCGGTGGTGGAGTTATCCAGCACCACCAGCGTGAGATCTGCTTCGTTATGCACGGCATCGATCAAAGCCGGAATCGCCGCATGGAAGAACGTCGAATCTCCAACAGTAATTATGACCTTGTTCCTCACGAGCTTTGAAAGACCATTGGATATGCCCATTCCTCCTCCCATACAGAGGCAAATGTCAACGGCCTCGAAGGGTTTGTTAACGCCGAGAGTATAGCAGCCTATGTCGCTTGGCAACGCTGCCTTACCGTATTCATCCGAAACCTTCCTTATCACGTAGAACGATGCCGCATGCGGACAGCCTGGGCAGAAAACGGGAGGCCTTGGAGGAGCTATCTTCTGGATCTCCGAAGCTTTCTGGACTGCTTCATCGTAGTTTACTGTTGGCTGCATTCCAAGCATCTTCGCAATCCCCTTCTCAACGATTGGAATGTTAAGCTCATAGCTATCTGGGAAGTAGCCATTCTGCTTTCCGTAAACCTCAATCCCGTACTCCTTTGCAAGGGCTCTGATATGTAACTCGACGAATGGATCAACCTCCTCAACTATGGCAACTTTGTCAAGGTTGCTCAGAAAATCTCCAAGAGCTTTTTCCGGTAACGGATACTGTGTGGAGAGCTTGAAAACAGGTAGATTTGCGTTTAACCTTTCCAGAGCCTCAACAACGTAAACGTAATCCAAACCACAAGCGATTACTCCCTCCTTCCTATTTCCATCTATAACCTTGTTGAAGGAGAAGTTATTAAAAGCATCTTTTACTTTCGCCAATCTTTCAAGTAGTAGAAGCTTCCTCTGTCTGGCTATCGCGGGAACGAGAACGTTGGTAAAGGGATCCCTCTCCCAGTCAACCTTTTCAAGCTTTTTCTCCGGAATCTCACCAAGCTCAACGATCGCGCTAGCATGATTCAGCCTTGTGCAAGTCCTATACATCACCGGAACGTTGAATTCCTCGGAAACTCTGAATGCTTCCTTTACAAGTTCTTTCGCTTCCGGAACGGTTGATGGCTCGATTACGGGGATCTTAGCAGCCTCTCCATACCACCTGTTGTCCTGCTCGTTCTGGCTGCTGTGGAGAGTTGGATCATCCGCACTCACAACGACAAAGCCACCTTTCGCCCCCATGTATGCGAAGCTGAATAAAGCGTCGGCAGCAACGTTAACGCCGACATGCTTCATCGCACACATTCCCCGCTTTCCAATCATGGAAGCTGCAGCAGCAACCTCAAAAGCAACTTTCTCATTTGTTGAGTATTCCATATAGAACTCCATCTTGTCGAGAAGTCTGCAAACTTCAGAAAGCGTATCTGAGATTTCAGAAGATGGTGTGCCGGGGTATGTTGCGTAAATGTCTATTCCAGCTTCTATTGCACCTCTGGCAATCGCTTCATTGCCCAAGAAAAAGACCTTCTCGCCAACAGCATCCTTAACAACATCTTTAATCATAATCTTTCTTCTGCCCAAAATCCTTAAAATAATTTCTGATTTTAAAGCTTAAAGCTATAGAGTATGTGACAGTGAAGCAAAGAGCCTAAAAACTTTAGTAAAATTGAAATACTTCATTTTCAAAAATTAAGAAAGATGAGCAAACTGAATATTCTTCTTGTTGGTGTTGGAGGTCAGGGGATTCTAACAACCTCCGGAATAATCGCCAGAGCTGCTCTAAAGGCTGGAGTGAACGTTGTGACAGCAGAAACCCACGGGATGGCCCAGAGAGGTGGAAGTGTTGAGGTTCATGTCAGACTGGGAGATGTGCATTCACCACTAATTCCCTATGCCGGAGCCGATGTCGTTGTATCGCTTGAGCCCGTTGAAGCTGCAAGATATGCTCAATACTTGAACGAAAACACCGTTGTAATCCTCAACAATCGGAGCATAGTACCAACGACAGTCTCGGCTGGCCTAGCAACCTATCCAAAGTTCGAGGACATCGTTGCAAATCTCAAAAAAATTACGGAGAAAGTTAAGGTGGTTGAGGCTTCGAAGATCGCAGAAGAGGTTGCAGGGAATGTTGTAGCGACGAATGTTGTCGTGATAGGAATGCTTATCAAGCTCATTGATCTCCCGATAGAATACGAGAAATTTGAGGAGACAATAAGGGATGTATTTCCAGAAAAGCTTCAAGAGGCAAACATTAGGGCTTTAAAGGCCGGTTACGAAGCTGTTTGATTTTGATTGAGGGGGTAAATTTATGGAAATCAAGAATGTTTGTGTTTTGGGAGCAGGAGCAATGGGGCATGCGATCGCAGAGTTATGCGCTGTCTCAGGCTTCAATGTAACGTTGAGGGATATAAGCGATGAGCTGGTTAACAAAGGCTACGAGAAAATAAAGGCAAGTTTGGAAAAGGACGAGAAAAAGGGAAGGCTGAAGGAAAAGGCTGAGGACATTCTGGCAAGGATAAAGCCGGTAGTTGATATAAAAGATGCCGTAAAGGATTCTGACATAATCATCGAGGCGATTCCCGAAATAATGGAGTTAAAGGGTAAGGTATTTCAGGAGTGTGAGGAATACTGCCCGGCCCATACGATTTTCGCCACCAATACCTCATCGCTCAGCATAACTAAGCTCGCTGAATACACGAAAAGGCCGGATAAGGTAATCGGACTGCACTTCTTCAACCCGCCGAAGTACATGAGGCTTGTTGAAATAGTATGGGGCGAGAAGACGAGCGAAGAGGTCGTAAAGATCACAGAAGAATTCTCGAGAAGGCTGAATAGGGTGATCATCCACGTAAGAAAGGATGTTCCGGGATTCGTGGTTAACAGAATCTTCGTTACAATGGCAAACGAGGCTGCATGGGCGCTTGAGAATGGAGAAGGAGGTGTTGAGGAGATAGATTCGGCGGTAAAGTACAAGATGGGTCTGCCTATGGGGCTATTCGAACTCCACGATTTGCTCGGCGGAGGATGCATTGATGTGAGCTACCACGTTCTCGAGTACTTTGAGGAGACCCTGGGCGAGAGCTATCGGCCAGCCCCTCCATTTGTAAGGCTCTTCAAGGAAGGACATCTGGGCAAGAAGAGCGGAAAAGGATTCTACGACTGGAGTGAAGGAAAGAGGAACGAGGTAAGCGTTAGAGCTGGGGCGAAGTTCGATGAAATCAGGCTGATAGCCCCAGCTGTAAACGAGGCTGCTTGGCTGATAGAGAAAGGAGTAGCTACGCCTGAAGAAATTGACCTGGGGGTTCTGCATGGATTGAATTATCCAAGGGGATTGCTGAGGATGGCCGACGACATAGGCATTGATAGAATAGTCACAGAACTGGAAAAACTCTACGAGAAGTATAAGGAGGAAAGGTACAAGCCTAATCCTGTTCTGCTGAAAATGGTCGAAGAAGGGAAGCTCGGTAGAAAAACAGCAAAGGGATTCTTCAATTACATCGGTGAATACGAATTTTTGGAGATTAAAATCGATAAGGAGAACAAAATCGCAACCATCGTATTGAACCGTCCGCAGAGGGCAAATGCCTTGAACCCAACTTTTCTCGACGAGCTGAGTTGCGCTCTTATCGAGCTTGAAGCTAACGATGATGTTAGATGCATAGTTATCACTGGCAAAGGCAGAAACTTCTGCGCCGGAGCGGATCTCGCTGTCTTCGCGAGGGGAAGTACTCAAGCCATGGTGGATTTCAGCGAGAAGGGTCATAACACCTTCACGAAAATCGAGACCCTCGCAAAACCAGTTATCGCTGCGATTAATGGCCCTGCGATGGGAGGAGGTTTTGAGCTTGCTTTGGCATGCGACCTGAGAGTTATGAGCAAACGAGCCATTCTTGCTTTGCCCGAGCTGAACCTCGGTCTCTTTCCGGGATGGGGTGGGACGCAGAGATTAGCGAGGCTTATCGGTCTTTCAAGGGCTAAGCAAATAATTCTGATGAGGGAGAACATCGATGCCGAAACGGCTTTGGACTTCGGAATAGCAAACTACATCGCCGATGCTGATAAATTCGAAGAGACGGTCTTCGAAATAGCGAAGAAGATTGCCGAAGGCCCGCCTTTAGCCTACAAGATGGTGAAGAAAGTGATAAACTACGGCTTCCAGCCAGAGATAAGAACAGGTTTGTTCTTAGAAGCTTCAGCCGGTGGAGACATAGTGCTCTCCGATGATATAGCCGAAGGCATAACAGCTTTCATGTACCGCAGAAAACCGGAGTTTAAGGGGAGATGAAAAGTTGAGGGATTAAGGAGTTAAAAGAGTTAATAAAGGTGATAGCATGAGAAACGTTGCAATAGTTGCAGCCGGCATAACGAAGTTTGGAGTGAGGGAAGCAAGCTGGAAGGATCTCGTCCAAGAAGCGGGCAAGGCAGTTTTCGACGACTGCCCCAATCTTGATAGGAAGGATATAGATTCGCTTTTCGTTGGGGCTGCTCAGCCGGAGAGATGGGTTTATCAAACCCATGTAGCTCCTTTGGTTGCGGAACTCCTCGGCATTGACGTTAGGAGAGTTATCGCAAGAACAGAAATTGCATGTGCCAGCGGTCAGGCAGCTATACGCTACGCATGGCTTTCAATAGCAACCGGCTTAAGCGATGTGGCCCTCGTTTTAGGGGTAGAAAAGATGAACACGAAATTCATGCCCCTGAGCCAGACGTGCATGGTTAACGTTGGGAATCGAGAATTCGATGGGCCGAATGGCTTCACAGCCCCTCCCTTCTTCGCGATGGTTGCCCAGCGACACATGCATAACTACGGCACAACAAAGGAGCAGCTGGCTCTGGTTAGAGTTAAGAACGCAAAGTACGGGGCTATGAACCCTTACGCTCAGTTCCAGAAAGAAGTAAGCGTTGAGAAGGTTCTTGGCTCGAGAATGATCTCCCCACCCCTAACGCTCCTCGACTGCTCGGCAATGACCGATGGCGCGGCAGCTGTAATATTAGCTTCGGAAGAAAAAGCGAAGGAGCTAACGGATACTCCCGTATGGATTCTAGGTGGGGCTCAAAGCGTTTTGCACTCGCATACTGTGAATCAGTTTGGAGAACTGAGCGAATGGCTTGGTCTAAGAAAAGCTGCTAAGGAATTCTACAGCCTAACTGGCCTTTCTCCCGATAAAATTGATTTTGCTGAGGTACACGACTGCTTCACGATAAGCGAGATAATCGAATATGAGGAACTCGGATTCTGCAAGAAAGGAGAGGGAGGAAAGTTCATCGAAGAGGGAGATAGCTACATAGGTGGAAAGATAGCCGTGAATCCGGGAGGTGGGCTGCTTTCTAACGGTCATCCTTTAGGGGCTACGGGCATAAGACAGGCTTGGGAGGTTGTGATGCAGTTCCGTGGAGAAGTTCCGAAGGACAGATACGTTGATGGAGCTAAAGTAGCTATGACACACAACCTCAGCGGAATGGCACAGCTTCACCATATAATGGGCTACAGCACCGAGAAGCCAAAGGAGATAAAGTTCGGGAGGTAGCTCAGGAGGTGAAACATGAGGACAATTAAGCTTCCTGATTCGGTTGAACTTCCAACCCTCCTTGACCCTTTCGACCAGCAGGAACCTTCAGGGCCTGACGCTACAGGCATTTACGATTTCTACAGGAACTTGGCCGAAGGTGATCTAACGACAACGAAATGCAAAGATTGCGGAAAACTCAACTTTCCACCGGTTATTGTGTGTCCAAACTGTCTGAGTGACAATCTGGAATGGGTGAGGATTCCTGAGGTTGGAGAGCTTTACGCATTCTCCGTTATGGCTCTCGGCGTTCCAGCGATAATCGACGGCTATGCTCCCTTCGTTGTGGCAATTGCTCGCTTCGGAAATTATCCAGATGAGGGAATCCAGATAAGCGGGATAATCTTCGATTCAAAGTACGAGGAGCTTAAGATCGGTGACAAGGTGAAATGGGAGATCGTTGAAATCCAAGGACCGGGAGAGAAGAAGAGATACTGGTACTGCTTCAGGAAAATTTGAATTTTGAATTAAATTTAAAATTTTAATTCTTTTTCCCATGATAATCGACAGCCACATCCACATCGGACCTTCGTTAGCGTTAAACACGGAAGTCACCCCAAGCTACGTTGTAAAAAGCATGGAAAAAGCGGGAGTTGGCAGATGCCTCGTTTTTCCCTTCCCATCTTATGGAGATGTTTACGGCTGCGAATGGGTTCTTGAGATTTGCGAGAAATATCCTTTTTTCCCAGTCTTCTATGTAACCGAAAAATTTGAGCTTCCAGATGAGAGATTCGTTGCCGTGAAATGGCACTGGGTGGGAGGAGTTTCGGATTCATATTCGAATTACGACACCTTGAACAGCAAAAAACTTCCGGCCTTTGCTGAGAGAGTGGCTGAGCTTGGCATGCCGGTTATCTTCGAAGAAGAGCTGAAATTTACCTCCCTCTTTGTAGAAAAATATCCTGAAGTTAAGCTCATCATACCCCATCTTGGCCTGCTCGGAGGAAATCCGCTGGACTTCCTCCAAGAATTCAGAGATTCCGAGAATGTTTACTTCGATACTGCCCTTGCTTCACCCTTCACAATCAAAAAATTCGTTGAAGAATTAGGGAGTGAGAGAATTTTATACGGTTCAGACGTTCCGTTCGGAGAAATGTGGAGCGAGCTCAGTAAGGTGAAACGGTTGGAATTGAACAAAAAAGATGAAAAGAGAATTCTTTTCGATAATGTCGTAGAATTATGCGGACTTAAAATCGATTGACTCAAAGAATCTAAATTGTAATTCCAATCCTAACCAACCCAAATAATTTTTCATAACAATATATTCTTCTCAAAAAATTTAAAAAACCCCGCCTTCGAAGTTTCTTGGATGCTGATCATAGATTTTCATATGCACGTGTATGAAGAACCATGGAAAGGCTGGGTTGTCGATTTTCTCAAGAGTATAAACCCATCCGTAGATTACACCAAACCCGTCAAGCCGGAACACTTGCTCAGAGATATGGATAAAGCGGGAGTGAAATACGGGGTCGTTTTTGCAGAAAGCACGCCCCAAGTAACGGGAATCGTGAGCAACGAGTTCGTTTCCAGATTCTGCAGCGAAACAGAAAGGCTAATCCCATTTGCCTCTGTGAATCCAAATCTATCTCCCGATGCGGCAGGTGAGCTTGAATACTGTGTGAAAGAACTGGGAATGCGTGGCTTGAAGCTTCTTCCTTCTTACATGTACTTTTATCCAAACGAGAGGAGAGTTTATCCCCTTTACGAGATGGCTGAAAAGCTGAAAATACCAGTTATTTTCCACACCGGGACTTCAGTTTTCAAAAAAGTGAGACAGAAGTTTGCCGACCCGCTTTATCTGGATGATGTTGCAGTAGATTTCCCTGAGCTCACGATAATCATGGCCCACTCAGGAAGAGGGCTATGGTACAACGCCGCTGAGATGCTCGCAAGGATTCACGAGAACGTTTACATGGAGATATCTGGCTTACCCCCAAAAAAACTGATGAGCTACTTCCCCAACCTAGAGAAACTCTCAGATAAGGTTATATTTGGATCCGATTGGCCCGGATGCAGGCTCGACAGGCTTGTGAGCGATATAAAGTCCCTGCCATTAAGCGAGGAGGCTATTGAGAAAATTCTTGGCAGGAACGCGGCTGAGATTCTTGGCCTCAAAAATGGCAAAGATTTTTAATTAAGCAATCCAACGTTAGGTGATGATTGCACAATACGGTTATAGGGATGGTTCGGGAGTTTATTACATAAGCATCGATACCGATCTATGCGATGGGTGCACGTCTCTTCCCCAGCCGAAATGTGTGGAGGTTTGCCCATCTGGAGTCTTCGAAGTTGGAGAGGATGAGGTCGATCCTTTCAGGGAAGAGCCAGTTGCAAAAGTGAAAGAGGAGCACAGGAAGAAGCTCAGATTCAGCTGTGCTCCATGCAAGCCGGCTGGAGGATGGGATATAAACGAGCTCCCTTGCGTTAAAAGCTGTCCTAAAAACGCGATAAGTCATTCTTGGTAATCTGGTTTTGCTTTGAATGGTAAATCAAAAAAATTGTCTGAGAGCATGTCCGAGAGCACGTCCGAATGGAAAAAGGCATTCACAATTGAAAAGGAAAGAGCACAGGAATTTGTTGAGTTATATGAATCCATGGGATACGAAGTGAAGGTTGTGGATGCTGCAGAATGTGATTTTAAGGGAGAATGTAAGGTTTGCTATCTGCACGGCGATTACGTGGAGATCTTTATAAGAGAGAAGCCCGAAGAGGGAGATTTGGAAGAAGTAGATTAATCGTTAAGCCGGGAAGCTTTAAGCGGTTAATTTGTAAGAAACTATTTTTAAATTTCTCATACTAAGTTAAATTTAAATATATTGGAAGTTTACAGCTTTTATGGAATTTGACATTCGAATGCCAATCGTAAAGCTCGACAAAACCAAGATAGCAATTCTGAGGGAAAAAATATCGGATCCTAACATAACAACGAGAAAGCTCAGCCAAGTTCTGAAAGAGAAGTACAACATTTCAATGAGCCATGCAAGAATAGCGGAAATAATAAAAGAGATGAAGGAAAGCGAGGTTTTCAGGGAAACGGTCATACCGAACGAGAACTACTTCATATTCTCATTCATGGAGTTCAGTTTTGACAACAAAAATTTCGCCGAAAACTGGAGGAAAACTTATGAATATCTTATTAACTGCCCGAACGTCATCCTTTTCTTCATAACAGACGGGATCTTTCGTTGGAAATTCATAATGGTATTCAGAAGCTTTCAGGAGGTTTCCAGATGGGTCCATGAGTTTTTGAAGGAACACGGGAAGCTTGTCAACGACATGAACATCCTCATAGTCTACCGCATTCTGAAGTTCAAGTTCGATGATAGACTGCTGGCCGACCTTCTCAGCTCGGGTAAGGATGAGGCTTATTAACGTCATACAATGTAAAATTAAATCCGGTGAAAAATGTGAAATTGTTCGAAATTTTTATATACTTATTTTACGAGTTATTTTTAAAAAAGTTAAAAAGTTGACAAAGTTTTGATTGGGGGTGTATGAATGGGAAAAGATGTGGAAAAGCTTCCACAGATCAAACAGTTCAGGGAGTGGTTTGAAAAACGCCATGACTACGCCAAGGACTGGAAAAAGAAAAACGGGGGCAGAGTAGTTGGATATTACTGCACATATTGTCCAGAAGAGATTCTTTACGCTGCTGGAGTTCTTCCTGTGAGAATCCTCGGTTCACATGAGCCCGAGAGCATAACGAGGCCGTATCTGCATGACATGTACTGTCCCTTCTGCCACGATACCCTTGCCCAAGGCTTGCAGGGAAGATACGACTACTTAGATGGAGTTACGCTCGCACAATCCTGCCTTCACATGAGGCAAGCTTACTTCAGCTTTGCCGACAGGGTACCAAACATCGAGTGGAGTTACTACATGCCGTTTCCGCATGGAGTAAACAATCCTTATGCTGGAGAATACACGAAAGCTGAGTTTGAGAAGTTCAAAGCGAGTGTCGAGGAGTGGACGGGAACAACGATAACGAACAAAGAGCTTGACGAGGCGATTGAGGTTTACAACAAAAACAGGGAACTGATGATGAAGGTCTTCGAACTAAGAAAGGCGGAAAATCCTCCCATAACGGGTTTGCATGCTATGGAAATGGTTGTTTCATCGCAAATGGTTGATAAAAGGGAACATAACGAGGTTCTTGAATCATTTCTGGAGGATTTGAAGGATGTAGAGCCGAATAGAGAGACCGGCACAAGGCTTATGCTGATTGGGAGTGAGGATGACGATAGAAGTTTTCTTGAAATGATCGAATACGGAATAAACTATCCGGCAACCTTCGTTTATGAGGAGAACTGCACGGGAGCGAGATACTTCTGGGATTTGGTTAGGCCTGAAGAAGACAGGCTAATGGCATTGGCAAAGAGATACGTTTACCGTGTTCCATGCCCCGCCAAAGACTGGGCCGTAGGAAAGCTTTTCAGAAGGAGATTCAACCACATTGAAAGTGTCATTAAAGAATACAACGTTCAGGGGGCGATAATCGCCCAGATGAAGTTCTGTGATCCCCACGAGCTTGATATTCCTTCGTTAAGAAAGCTGTTCGACCAGCATGATGTCAAGCACTTAACGCTCGAACTCGACATTACTCAGCCGATAGGGCAGTTCAGAACTCGCGTTGAGGCTTTTCTGGAAGCTATGGCGGAGGAGGATTTATTCTTCTGAGGTGATGAAGATGGAAGTTAAGGTTAGGCCATTAGATTGCTGGAATGATTTTAAGAAGTATAGAGAGAGATATTACAAGAACTATCTTGAGGCAAAGGATAAAGGCGGGATAAGATGGGCAGGCTCTGCATGGGCCTTCGATCCCGTGCCCCATGGCTTGGGAGAGGATGTTTATTCTTTAACAGGCGAACCTTACGGTGCTACATGCGCATTCTTCCATGATTTCTCGAGGGAGTGCTTAGAGAACATAGAGCGCCAAGGCGTTGCAAGAGATCTTTGCGGATACATGAGAAACTACTGGGGCTCAATCGTGCTGGATAAGTACTTGCTTGCCGATGGAAGCACGGTCTCGCCTTTCCCGAAGCCGGATTTCAACTTCACGATTCACATCTGCTGCAGCCACGCGAAGTGGTATCATTTTGCGGCAGAGCTTGAAGGCGGAATTCCGACCTATGCTGTGGATATTTCCGTTGGCCCCGGATACATGCTCGATGACAAGAAGATAGAGTATGTTGTCAGGCAGTTGAGGGATGCAATTCCTTGGATGGAGAAAATAACCGGCAGGGAATACGATGACGAGCTTTTGATAAAAGCCGTTTATGCTGAGGCTGATGCGATGTCAACTTGGGCAAAGATCTGCAAGCTAAACCAAGCACAGCCCGCTCCGCTTGAGGAGAAGTCAATGTTCAGCCTATACGTGCTGAATCTGATAAATCGCGGAGACCCAGAGGTGGCGAAACTCTACCACAAGCTGTACGATGAGGTTGAGAGCAGAGTGAAGAGGGGAATAGGAGCCTTAACCTACGAGCAGTTCAGGTTCCTAACAGACAACCCACCTCCATGGGCTTTCCTGAAAGTCTATCGTTACCTGGAGAAGGAATACGGAGCGATCTCCTTAGGAGCTATCTACACTTTCGGCCTTGCAGGAGGATGGATCGGAATGGATGAGAAGGGAGAGAAGTGGATCTGGGAGCCTGCTCCGACTCCCGAAGAGGCGGGAGTTGAGATAACGAATAGGGAGGAGGCGTTGAGGTGGACGGCTGAATACAACCTCCGCTATCGCGCCTCGTGGCAGCATGAATACTCCCACTGGATTAGGAAGCAGGAAACGTATCAGATGGTCAAGGACTGGAAGGCCGATGCGATGATCATGCATCTCAATCGAGGATGCGAGCTGTGGAACATGTCAACCTTAGAAGTCAGAGATTACCTTGTCAAGAACGGAATATCGGTGGCAACCTATGAAGGAAACATGGCAGATCCGAGGGATTTCGACGAGGCGAGAACGTTCAACGTCATCGACTCCTTCATGCAAAGTCTTGGAATTGAGAAGATCAGCTGAGGTTGAGGAGGTGGTTTGATGATCGTTGCAGGAATTGATGTGGGGTCGAAGTTCACGAAGGTTGTGATCGTTAATGATGCAAAAGAAATCTTAGGGTATTCTAACATAAGAACGGGGATGGATCATCATAAAACTGTTGAGGAGGCTTTGAATGAAGCTTTAAAGAATGCGAATCTTAAAAGAGAGGATATCAACAAATTCGTCGCAACGGGCTTTGGGAAGATCTCTGTTCCCTTTGCAGACTCGGAAATAACCCAAGTGGTTGCAGCTGGGAAGGGAGCACACTTCGTGTGGCCAACCGTTAGAACGGTCATAGAGGTTGGAGCGGAGGAGTCAAGAGCGGTAAAGGTTGGAGATGACGGGAACATAAAGGACTTCGCTCTCGCAGATAAATGTGCTGCAGGAGCGGGATCTTTCGTTGACGCGATGGTAAGATACTTGGAAGTTCCATTGGAGGAGTTCGGGAAAATATCTCTGGAGGCTAAAGAGAGTGTTCCGATGAACGCCCAGTGTGTTATCTTTGCAGAGTCAGAAGTTGTGTCACTTTTGCATGCCAACTATCCGAAACCGGAAATCTCAAGGGCAATTCACGATGCAATCGCCGATAGGGTTGCTTCGATAGCGAGAAGAGTGGGAATAGAAGATGACGTGGTTCTAATAGGCGGTCTTGCAAATGATATCGGTTTCGTCGATTCAATGAAAAGGGAGCTGGGAACGGAAGTTTATGTGCCAGATAAGATTGCTCCTGAGCTTGTGCCAGCCCTGGGAGCAGCGATAGCAGAGCTTTAGGGGGTGAAGAAAATGGAGGCGATTCAGGAGAGTGAATATTGGAGATGGCCGGAAACCGTTTGGGTGGATGAGAGCAAGAACTGGAAGGAGGCTGAGGTGATAAGCTGCGGAATAGATCTCGGTTCGGTAAGCTCACAAGCAGTTATAATGCTTGATGGGGAGCTTTACGCTTACTCAAATCTTAGAACGGGTTCAAGCAGTGCAGCAAGCTCTGAAAAGGCTCTGAAGTCTGTGCTTGAGAAGATCGGAGACATGAAGATGGAGGACATCCACTACATAGTCGGAACGGGCTATGGAAGAGTTAGCATACCTTTCGCCCAGAAAACTATAACGGAGATAGCATGCCATGGAAGAGGAGCTAACTACATTTATGGCCCATCAGTAAGAACTGTGCTCGACATGGGCGGGCAGGATTTGAAGGCAATAAAAATCGACAATCGAGGCAAGGTTGTTAACTTCCTAATGAACGACAAGTGTGCTGCGGGAACGGGGAGAGGAATTGAGGTCGTTGCCGATTTGCTTTCGATCCCTATAACAGAGGTTGGTGAGCTCTCGCTGAAAGTTTATCCAGACGACGAGCCCGAGCCTGTAAGCACGACATGCATAGTCTTCGGCAAGTCAGAGATTCTTGGCCTCATAAGAAAGGGCTGGCCGAAAGAGAGGATACTTGCAGCTTTCTTCAGATCCGTTGCAACGAGGGTTGTAGAGCTGCTTGAGAGAGTAGGAGTAGAGCCGGATTTTGCGATAACAGGAGGAATCTCAAAGAATCCCGGCGTTACGGTGAGAGTCCAAGATATGCTCGGAATTAAAGCTCTCGAACCAAAATTCGACCCGCAGCTTGCCGGAGCTGTAGGAGCAGCTCTGTTTGGAAGAGCACTATATCTTAAATCAAAGAAATAACCCTTTTTATTTTTATTTTGGGGTGGAATATGGGAAATATAGGAAATTTCGTTTCGATTTTCATCAATGGAGAAAGAATTGAGGCTGAAGATGGAAAGACAATTCTCGAAGTTGCTCTGGCAAACGGGATTTACATTCCCAACCTCTGCTACCATCCAAATGTCTCACCGGCTCCAGGAAAGCAAGCAATTTCAGCAGTTTATAGGGGAGAAACTAGAATTGAAGGTAAAGAAGGAGAATATGAGGGTTGTGGCCTTTGTTTAGTCTCTGCAGATGGGGAAATCGTTAAGGCTTGCATTTACAAAGTGAGGGATGGACTAAAAGTTGAAACCGAGAGCGAGGAGGTAAAAACTCAGAGGAGGAGGAATCTCTCCAAAATTTTGGCAAATCACCCCCATGTTTGCATAACGTGCAGCTACCGTGAGGGCTGCGATAGGATCCAGTGTACCTTTGGATACCCAGTTGAGGAAAGATGTTGCGACCTGTTTCCGAAATGCGAGTTAAGATATGTGGCAGAATACATCGGAGTTCCCGAGGATACACCAAAGTACGTTTTCGCTGATCTGCCGGTTGTAGAGGAAAAGATGTATCGGTGGAACTGGAACTACTGCATAGGCTGCCTGAGATGTATCAGAGGATGTGAAGAGGTTAGGGAGGCAAAAGCTCTTGCGTTTACAATCGCAGATGGAATTGTGGTGGGAAGAACCGCACCAAGCGACAAGGAGTCGGGTTGCAAGTACTGCGGAGTTTGCGTTGAAATCTGCCCAACCGGTGTTGTTAGAGACCTAAAGGTTAAGGCAAGTAATAAGTGGAGGGATTCGATCGTAGCTAAGCAATTACCACAGCTTCGGGAGCTGACTCCTTTAACGGCTGAGGAAGTTGAGAAGGTACCCCAAAAATCGGGTGTTTATCGGATTTATGACGAGAACATGGAGCTCGTTTACATAAAGGGAACACCAAATCTAAGGGATGAACTGAGAAACGATATTGACAAAGGCGAATATTTCGATTATGAGGAGTACGAGATGTACACGATGAGGGAGAGCGAGCTTATCCAGGAATTTCTGCAGAAGCATGGCAGAATGCCAAAATATAACGATGAGCTAGAAGATCTTTTCTAACTTTCTTTGATTCTTCTGATTTTTTTATAAAAATTTTAAAAATTAAAAAATTTAAGCTTCGGTTGCTTGAACTTGGACTGTCTCCTGAGTTAGCTCAGGCATCCTCCCTGTTCTCTTCGCCCAAACGTATGCTAGGCCCCTATACATCAGGTGTGCGAATTTCGAGTAGGGGGCATACACCAAGAGCATGAAGACGAAGTAGAGATGCGCCAAGTAAAGCGGATAGGCTATGCTTGCAGCCCCAGCAAACCTTGATGCTTCCATTAGGATTCCCGTTATCACAACGAGGTACAAGTCCGTTATGAAAAACCAGTCCTGATAGCTCGGACTCCCTGCCACATCAGATCTTGAGAGCCTCGCATAGTAAATCCAGCTTACGCCAACGAACACCAGCAAAAAGCCGAGGTTACCGAGGATCTTTACTGGATCGTAGATTGGCAAAGCTAATTCGTGTATGCCCAACCCATGCATGTAGATTGTTGCTCCAGCTGTCGAAATTGCAAGCAGGATGAAGCCGTAAAAAGCCCCAAGATGGGCCCAGTAGCGGTAGCTGTTCGTTGTGCACTCTTTGAACCTTGAATGCTTGATTATTTCTAGCAGTGCTTCCCAAAGTTCCGTAAGAAAGCCCTTAGTTTTCTGTTCTGTTTTTCCTTCAACCCCTCTTTCAACCTCGAAAGCTAAGTCTTGCGACATCCCGATGGCCTTCCAGTACTTGTAGAAGCTTATCAGAGCCACTAGGATCACATAAGCTCCAGCTGTGAGTCCCGCAACTTCAATAGCGAGATCGTTGATAAAGGAACCGAAGATTACGTGCTCCATATCAGGTGTTTTCAGGACTCCCGGAATCTGGAGAACGGCAAACATTAGAACTAGCGGTATCAACAAAACTATCGGGAGATACATCGGAGACGTGAAAAGCTTCCCTATGAACTTCGGTGTTGAGAATTCGTAGAATATGTAGTTTCTCACCGCATTGAGCACCTCGCCAGGCTTTGCTCCTCTCGGGCAGTAAACTGAGCAGTCGTTGCACTGATGGCACAGCCATATATCCGGATCCTTCAGCAGCTTGTCCTTTAAACCCCATTGCGCCCATATCATCTCCTTTCTCGGAAATGGATTGTCATCAGGCGATAACGGGCATACAACGGAGCAAGTTGCACATTGGAAGCATTTCTTTAGCGAAGCTCCACCCATTTTCAGTAGGTCATTTACGAAGTTTACATCCGGCTCTACTTTCATTTTCCATCACCTCAAAAATAAAGAAATTAGAAGCCCTTGTACGGGTTGGCTCCTATCTCTTCAATTTCTTCAATGAACTCTTGGATTATCTGTGGAATCTTGTCGTAGTCAGAGATTGGCAGCTGAACAACTTTGACTCTCTCCGGCTCCAAAGCAAGCCTTTCAAGGGTCTCTTTTACGTTCTCCATTCTCCTGTTCGCAAGCTCGCTACCGCGGAGGAAGTGGCACTGGTAGTCTTCACCATACTTGCAGCCTATAAGGATTGCTCCGTCGATTCCTCTAGAGAGAGCATCGGCAACCCAGACAACGTTGAATGAACCGAGACATCTCAGCGGGATGATTCTAACGTTTGGATCCCATTCAAGTTTGTTTAAAGCAGCCATATCGAAAGCTGGATAAGCGTCATTTTCGCAGACGAAGGCTATGAATCTCAGCCCCTCGTCTTCATCTTCGGGTACGTAGATGCTTTTCACCATCGAACCGATCATGTCAACGCTGTAGTTCTTGAACGAAATGATCCTCTCTGGACATGCACCCATGCAGACTCCACACCTTCTGCATCTGTTTGGATTCGGTAGAGGCGTTCCCTTTTCATCCTCATCCAAAGCGCCAAATGGACATTCTTCGGTGCATCGCTTACACTGTGTGCATCTTTGCAGGAAGAATTCGGGATAGCTCAGATCGCCAACCCTCGGGAAGGTTGCCGCTCCGTTTCCTATCAGCTCCAAAGCCTGCACCGCTTTCAAAGCTGCTCCTGTTGCGTCGTATTCACTCTCCGCAACTCCCATCGGCTGTCTTATTGGGCCAGCTGCGTATATCGCGGTCCTCCCGCTTTCATACGGGAAGCATATGAAGTTCGAGTCGGAAAATCCGTACTTCAGCGGAGGTAAGTCAGGCCCTTGTCTATACTGCAAATTCAGTATTCCCTTATAGTCTTCCAGCGCCTCCCACAACTTGTCCGAAGCAACCATCATACTTTCTTCCGGTGTAGGTTCACCAAGCCCCATTAGTTCTCTTGCTTTGAAGTACCTTTTCTGATATTCATAAAGCCTCGGAACCATTCCGGTTGCAAGAACCACGAGATCAGCTTCAATTTCTATGTCTTCGCCAAGCAATGTGTCAGCAACCTCCACAACCATCTTGCCGTTCGTCTTGTTGACTCCCTTTATCTCGCCTTTTGTAAGAAATACACCCGGATCCTCCTGAACTCGCTTGTAGAAGTCCTCATACTTTCCAGGGGTTCTTATGTCCTTGTAAATTATGAAGGCCTTTGCATCCGGATTCTGGTTTCTGACATACAAAGCCTGCTTCAGCGATACCATGCAGCATATCCCTGAACAATAGGGAAGATGCTCCGGATCTCTCTGTCCAGCGCATTGAATGAAGACCACGCTCTTCGCCTCTTCGCCTGTTGAAGGGACGACTATCTTTCCATTCGCAGCCATCTCTTCCATCTGTACATTTGTGATCACATCTGGATACTTTCCATACCCTAAATGCTCGAGCTTTGTCGCATCATACGGCTCCCAGCCAGCAGCCACGACTATCGAGCCAATCTTTATCTCTTCCTGCGTGCCATTCTTGCTTATTACAACATCAAACAGCCCAGGCTGGCCGGAAATCTTTTCAACATAGGATGACGTGAAGACCTTTATCCTCTCGTCCTCCATCACAGCCTTGATCTTCTCATCGATGTCGGGTTTGCGAAGGTCTCTGAACGGTGGTTTATCTGGTGTGAGCCAAGCGAACTTCTTCACCCAGCCTCCTAATTCCGGCTCCTTTTCAACCAAATAAACATCATATCCAGCCTTTGCAGCTTCTAATGCAGCTGTTAAGCCAGTAACCCCTCCACCGATGACCAGAACACTCTTTGTAATTTCCTCCTTGTATGGCTCCGGCAGCTCTGTTTTCTGGGCTTTGACTATTCCCATCCTTATGTAGTCTTCTGCCAGCATCTGTGTATCCTTATCGTTCGGCTTGTGACTCCAGACAACATGCTCTCTGAGATTTATTCTCTCTACAATAACATCTGGGAAGTTGAACGTGTCGAAGTTAACTCTAGGAGAGCATGCAGCAATAATTACGGTGTTAACTCCTTCTTCGATGTCTTTCTTTATTAGCTCAACTCCCTCTGGGCCACAGAGGAATTCGTGAGTTTTGCTTTCAACTGAGAACTCTTCATCTGCAACTTCTTTAAGCTTGTCAATGTCGAGAGACTTTCCAATCTCACAACCCGTGCATATGTAAAGCATATACTTTTTCTCAACCTTTTCAGCTTTTTCAGCTTCGCCATCTGTCATCTTAATCACCTCTTAGCTGTCTGGATTCCTTTCAAAGCTGCAGCTGTTCCCTGTTCCACAACCGATGCGACGTCAGCTGGGCCAAGTGCAACACCAGCAGCATATATGCCCGGCGCATCAAAGCTCGCAAATCCATAGTCGTCGAGCTTGAGCTCCTTAATCGGAAGCTTTAGGTCTGAAAGTTCCGGCTGCATTCCTGTAGCGAGAACTACCATCTCAACCTCCGTCCTCGTTTTCTCTCCCGTTAGTGTGTTCTCGGCAACCACTACCAGATTTCCATCCTCTCCTTCCTCTATTTTCGCAACCTTGCCCTTGATGAACTCGATGTTTTCGTCTTGACTTACTTTGGTATAGAAGTCCTCAAACCTCCCCTGGGCTCTTATATCGATGTAGAAGATGTAAACCTTTGAATCGGGGATCTGCTCTCTCACGTACGTTGCCTGTTTCATTGAAGCGAGACAGCATATGGCCGAGCAGTAAGGTAGATGGTTTTCATCTCTCGAGCCTGCACACTGCACGAAAGCAATAGTCTTAGGCTCCTTCCCATCGCTCGGCCTTACGATTTTTCCTTTCGTCGGGCCGTTGAAAGCTGCAAGTCTTTCCATCATAACATTCGTTATCACGTTCGGGTAAACTCCGAAGCCAAGATTGTCCAGCTTGGTTGCATCATATGGTTTCCAACCGGTAGCGATTACTATGGAATCGGCCTTGATCCTTATCGTCTTTGGTTCCATGTTCAGATTGATCGCGTCATAGCTGCATACCTCGACACACTTCGCACATTCGAGCTTCTTGCACACCGAATCATCAATGACGTACTTCATTGGAAAAGCCAAGTCGTGGGGCAGATAGATAGCTTTAGTCTTGTCCATTCCGTAGTTGAAGTCGTTCTCCCTTTCAACCGGACAGACTTCAACACATTCCCCGCATGCAGTGCACTTCTCCAGATCAACGTATCTCGGGTTTAGTCTGATGTCAACATCAAAGGCTCCCGGCTCTCCGCTCACATCAACCACTTCGGCCATTGTGAAATACTTGATCTTCGGATTCGTCCTTATTCTTCTGAAGATAATTTCCAAACCGCAGTATGGTGGGCAGAGCTTAGGGAAATAGCGATAAAGCTGCGCAACCCTTCCGCCGAGATACGGCTTTTTTTCAATCAGATAAACATCGTAGCCAGCCTCTGAAGCTTCCAAAGCAGCACTCAAGCCAGCCATGCCACCCCCAATAACCAAAATATTTCCGCTTAGCGCCCCTGACGGAATACTATCCCTCATGTTATGCCTCCTGTTTTTAACCTCTTGATTTTCCAATCCGATAACTTAAAAGCTTTATCTTATTCGATCTAAATAAAACGGATTTGATAAAATCAGAATCAAAAAGAAAATAAAAAGAATAATGCGGTGAAAGGGGGTTGGTTTTAAAAAAATTAGAAGGTTTGTTCAACCCCCATTCACGCATCTTACCGCCTTTACTCTGGGACTAACTGGACGTATGGTCTCTCAATAACTTCCCACTCGTCGCTCTGTGGGTTGTACCTGACGTTAACGAACTTTCTCCAGTTTGCATCGTCCAAGTCGGGATAGTCTGATCTGTAGACGTAGCCCGGATACCTTGTTTCCTTCCTTGCAAGGATCGTTCTTGCGTGAGCTTCAGCGACCCACATTCTGTGGATGTTCTCCCAGCATCTCATGAGCTCGTGCAGATCTTCAGCAGCAAGCTTCTCGCTATCCTCTTTGAGGAACTGCAGAAGCTTCAGCAGATGCAGCAGCATCTTTTCGCTGGTTGTGTAGTAGGTGAAGGCTCCACCGCAGTACTCGCACATCATCTTCTGCAATCTGAACATGAACATCTTTGGCCTAATGTAGTTCGGATTGACGTCTGGTCTTGTCGTTGCTCCTTTGTGCTCCTCGAACAGGTTCAATGGTCTGTAAACGAGCTCCCTCAGTTTCATTATTCTGTCTTCACTAACTGCTGGTGTGTAGTCCTTGTGATCTCTCGCAAACCTAACAGCGGCTTTGGCGGCGATTCTTCCCTCGGTGAATGAACCGCTTGAGAACTTGTGGCCGCTTGCTCCAGCTCCGTCACCGCACGTGAAGAGTCCCATAACGGTTGTCATTCTGTTGTAGTGAGCTGGGAATGCATCCTTGTACTCATCTGGCATCAGGTCCGATGGGCCGCACACCCACGCACCGCTCGCTCCTGCATGGGAGCCGATGAAGTAGGGCTCTGCTGGCATAATTTCGGATGGTTCTTCGGCCGGATCGATGTTCATTGCAGCCCACAGCAAAGCCTGGGAGATTGTCATGTCGAGGAAGTCTTCCCAAGCCTCGCTTTCAAGCTCCTTGAATTTCTTCTTTCTCTCCTTCTCGTCTGGGATCTCCTCAGCCAGAGCTTTGATAGCCTCTGGAGTCCTCATGTAGATCGGGCCCTTGCCCTCTTTCATGTCAAGGAGCATTGCATGGTTTCTGAGGCATGTTGGCATTGGCTGCATCGAACCATAGGGCTGGAATTTCTCTACCTCTGCCTTTCTTGTAACCATGTACTCCTCGCCGTAAGCGTTCGTGGCTTTAGACTTGAACAGCAGGAACCACGCTCCCACAGGCCCATAACCATCCTTATATCGAGCGGGAACGAATCTGACATCCATGCACGTCAGCTCAGCACCAACCTGAGCCATCAGAGCATAGGTTGAGCCGGAATTCCAAGGTGGATACCAAGCTCTTCCCAAACCTTCTCCGGTTGATCTCGGCCTGAAGACGTGGACAGCTCCACCCATCGCGCATATTACTGCCTTCGCCTTGAAGACGTAGAACACATCTTCTCTAACGCTGAAGCCGACAGCACCGCAAACCCTGTTCGGATCGTTGTCATCTGTGAGCAGGTGGGTAATCATTACCCTCTCATAGATGTTGTCCATTCCAAGGGCGCTCTTGGCAGCTTCAGCAACTATAACCTTGTAGCTCTCACCGTTTATCATGATCTGCCACGGGCCCTCTCTGATATACTTGCCATCCTTGTCTTTCCAAATCGGCAGCCCCCATTTCTCGAAGAGATGAACCGTTGAGTCGACGTGTCTGCCTATATCGTAAACGAGATCTTCTCTTATTATACCCATGAGGTCTGTTCTGACGTATTTAACGAAATCTTCAGGCCTCCACTGCCCGTAGGTAGCCCTCCCGCTCATTCCAAGGTAAGTGTTTATAGCAGAAAGGCCCATTGCAACTGCTCCGCTTCTATCGATAGCAGCCTTGTCAACGAGAGTTACCTTCAGGCCCAAGGGCTTAGCCCAGTACGATGCCTCAACAGCGGCCCCGCAGCCTGACATTCCTCCACCAAGTATCAAAACATCTGTCTCAACTTCTCTAATTTCAGCCTCGTATGGCATAAATTACACCTCCAATTACTTATTCAGGGTTGGAAATTCCACTTCCAACGTATCTGGCTCTGAGAACAGGAGTTCGCTGTCCAAATCCTCTGGTTTTGCCTCTGGGAATCCCTCGTGGGCTTGAATTGAGCCCTCAGGTGTCGTCCTTATCGGGAACTTGAATCTCTTTATTGTTCCATTTCTAAACTTCACAGTCCACATTATTGAGTCACTGCCCCTAAGGGGCGTAACACTCGCGCCCAAGGGAACGAAGTCCGCATATCCTCTAACCTCTATCGCCTGCTGTGGGCAGATTTTAACGCAGTTGTAGCACTCCCAGCACATCTCTGGCTCTCTGTTATACGCTTTCTCAGTCGCCTTGTCCAACACCATCAGGTCGTTGGGGCAGATGTACTGGCACGCTGTTTTGTCCAAAGCCTTGCATCCATCACACTTTTCCGGGTTCACATAGCTTGGCATTTTTTCACCTCCAATCCAATTTCCTATCCAACTTTCCTACCATTCCACTTTTTTTCCAATTTCCTATTTTCTATTTTTAAAACCTTTCTATTTTAAAATTCAAATTTTTTCGACTATTTTACAAAATTTTAAAAAATTAAGCTTAAATTTCTGAAGTATCGATGTCCGGCGGTGGGATGTATTCGGACTCTTTGGCAGCGAGATCCTTGATTTCTTTGATATTCTGGAATACCGCCTCGATTACCTCCGTTCCAAGGCTCTTTTTCTCCACGACTTCGTTGAAAAGAGCCCTTTTGAACGCTACAGGTAGATCTTCAAGGTAAGCTCTCGAGTCAATTCTCGCATTCGGGAATTCTGCGAGGATCTTTTTGCTCCACTCCTCGGGAACCTCAAGCACCAAAGATTTAATCTGACCACCAAAGAGAGTTGTGAGCTTCTCTTCTAAGCCGGTGCCTTTTATTTTTGAAAGCCTTACATCGTCCAGCAGCAAACCTATGTAATGTACCATCGCCATCACCTCTTAAGGTCTACCTCCATCGGAGGAATGTCAACTTCAAGTGTCTTGTCCTTCTCTGCAAGATACTTCGGATTTACGAAAGGATAGCCGTAGACCTTCCACCACTTTACTATCGCCTTGTAAACCTCTGGTCTCATGATGATATTCGGCGGGAAGATTCCTTCTGCAACCATTCCTCGTATGAAGCTCCCACTCAGCTTCTGCTTCTCCTTCTCATGCCCGCAAGTCTCGCTATAAGCCATCTCTCCGCACTTCGGGCAGTACCAGAACTCAGCCATGTTCTGTGGGATTATTTTCAAACCGTAGTCAACTTCATTCGGTGGAGCTTCGAAGCCGAAGCTTGGTATTCCATCTCTCCAAAGAATCTGCGTCGCATACATGTCGTAATATTCACCAACAGCAGCATGATCTCTGCCAAACATGTGATGTGTGCAGCCCATGTTCTGCCTGATTATGCCATGAAGCAGAGATTCGATTGGGTTTCCGTATCTCATGTCCCAGAGCGTAAACGTAACCATGTGTCTGTCAGGCTTGATGTAGCCGAACCTGTTAACAGCAGCATGTCCTTCCAGTATCGCTTCATCTGGATAATCTCCTCTCCTCTTTGCTCCTATAATCGCATTAACCAAAATTCCTCTGCACGGCTCGATATCGCCGGTGTAGGCGGCGTTCTTCATCAAGGCCTCATGCCCCACATGCGGGACGTTCCTCGTCTGATGGGCTATGGCTGTCCTCCATCCCTTCTTCTTGAATTCCTCCCTGCACTTAGCCGGCGGGAACCAGAACTTGTTGTAGGGATCTCTGAACTGTGGCTCGTTTATTATCGTGTACTTTCCTGCTATGACGTACGGGTTCAGCGATCTATAAATCATGTAGCCCGGATGTTTCGCATCGAAGGGAACTTTTACGACTTCCGGATTTCTCTCCGGCGTTCCGAAGGTTCTCGTGGCGATGTCAACTGGATCGATCTTGTAGATTTCGTCGATGTCGAGGATGGCAAAGGGCTGACCTTTCAACCTGAGCAGTAATCTGTCACCTTCCCCAACATCTAATGCTTTGTAATCCTCCTCACTAACATCAAACACGAGGGGATAGGGGAAGATCCATTCATTCAGCAATCTCCTCTCCTCTAGAACTCTCTCAACCTCATTTCTGACCATGGAACCCTCAACAGGGCTGAAAAAACCATAGCAAATCGACACTATTTCTCTGTAGACGTTCCTTATGGGCACACCATCGAGCATCGTTGGTTTTATGTCAAAAGCAACGCAGCCATCAGCCATTTTCTTAGCACGATCTGGATTCCTAACCACTCTATCAACTAAATTGCCACCGTGAGGTGGTGGTGTTCTCAACAATACCATTCAAATCAACCCCCCTTTCCAAAAAGGGTAAACGCTCAAACCTATATAAGTCTTTCGAATAATATTTACACGATTAATCATACTCTAAGATTACGTGACTTCTTTTTAATAAAAAAGGATTAGCTTGGGTCTTAGATTAACTAAAACCTCTTTCAAGCTTTTTTATTAAATTTTCAGCTCAATTATCAAACTAGCATTAAAAAGAAATTTTTTTAAGATTTTTAAATTTTAAAAATGATTAGAAATGAAAGTTAAAAAGTTAAAAACCCTATACATGTTGAGGAATCATGGAAGCATTAACCATAGATGTGGGAACTGGAACTCAAGACATACTGCTTTACGATAGCGAAAAAAATCTCAAAAATTGCGTGAAGCTCATCCTCCCTTCTCCAACCAGAATTGTAGCTTCAAAGATAAGAAAAGCCACAGAGGCTGGGATGGACATCTTCCTCTCAGGCTATACAATGGGTGGTGGACCATGCACATTTGCTGCCAGAAAGCACCTTGAAGCTGGGAGAAGAATACTTTCACTTCCCAAACCCGCCCTAACATTCAATGATGATCTGGAAAAAGTTAAGGAGATGGGAGTTGAGATTGTTGATAGGGTTGTTGATGGAGTTGATGAAATTAACGGAATCGATGGAATTGACACCGAGAACTTTTTCAACATTGAAATGAGGGATGTGATGCTTTCTGAACTGAGGGCATTTTTGAATTCACTTAATTTAGAGCTTCCGGAGAAAATTTTTGTTGCTGTCCAAGATCACGGTTTTTCGCCAAAGATGAGCAACAGGAAGTTCAGATTCAAGGTTTTCGAGAAGACAGCAAAGAAGGGCGATATCTATTCATTCTTTTACTCTGAAAAAGAAGTTCCGGATTACTTTAACAGAATGACTAGTGTTGTGGAGAGCATAAAAGATTTCAGCAAAGAAAAAGGATTTAATTTTGAAATTTTCGTCATTGACACGGTTTTTGCGGCTTTGATCGGTGCAATGATCGATGCAAAGGATTTTCCAGCTTTCATTGTAAATTTCGGGAATTCTCACACGATTGGAGCTGTACTGGGAAGAGAAGGAGAAATTTACTCACTCTTTGAGCATCACACTTCCATTCTCAGGAAAAGGGGAAGGGAATGGATTTCTGACTTCTTCAAACGATTTTTGGATGGGGAAGTTGACAACGAAGACGTTTTTAACGATGGTGGGCATGGAGCTTATATAAAAGAGGTCGTTCAGCCTAAGGACTTGGTATCCATAGGGCCCAATACCGATTTGAGTCCGTATAGGATTGCAGAACTCTACGACACGATGATAGCCGGGAATCTTGGAATGGTGAGGGCTTTTGAGACAAAAAATTCGAGATGAAGAGCAATGGAAAATGGGATTTCATGGCAGGATTTTGAGCTGCAAGTAAGAGAAATTCTCGAGAGGAACAATTTCGAGACGAGATTCAGGGTTGTTTTTAAGGATGAAGAAGGTAGAACAGAGATCGATGTTGTTGCTGAGAGATATGGGATAATGCTATGCGTTGATGCGAAAAGGTACAACAGAAACTGGCATAGAAAAAGCGCTCTTAAGAGGGAATCGGAAAAGCACAGGAAAAGGTGTCTGAGATTCTCAAAAATTGTAAACTCCAAAGTTATCCCAGTTATAGTCTCCCTAATAGATGATGAGCTTTATTTGCATGAGGGATGCATCATCGTGCCGTTCAAATCCTTTAATGACTTTCTGCTTAACCTCCATTTTTATCTCGAGGAGCTCGGCTACGATTATCGTTGATCGGCGATTGATTGGTAAAACCAAACCAGTAATCCCAAGCCCAAAATGTTTTATTACTTCACCCAGTTTCTTCAAAACGGTGATCTCATGATAACTAGGGAGGACGTTATCCACATCTCAAGGCTCGCGAAAGTCGAGCTTAAAGAAGAGGAAATCGAGAAGTTCAGGAAAGGTTTTCAGGATATTCTAGAATACTTCAACATCCTCGACGAGGTTGAGGAGGATGTGGAGCCAACCTTCCAAGTTTTACCCTTAAAAAACGTTTTCAGAGAAGATATTCCTAAAAAATCTCTTGAGAGAGAGAAGGTTTTGATGAACGCGAAGCATGTCGAAGAAGGTTACTTCAAAGGGCCAAGGGTTGTGGATTAAGTGAAAGACAATCTAAGGTGATCGCATGCTGATAAGCGAGTGGAGAAAGAAAGTTGAAGATGAAGGGGCAAAGAATGCCGTCGCTGAAGTTTTAGATAAAATTAAGCAGAGTAGGCTAAACGCTTTCATAACGATTAACGAGAAATGCATTGAGGATGCAAGAAGATTCGATAAAGGAGAGCTTAAAGGAAGACTTGCTGGAGTGCCAGTTGCCGTCAAAGACTGCATAACGACAGAAGGAATCCTTACAACTTGCGGATCCAAAATTCTGCACGATTACATCCCTCCTTTCGATGCCCATGTTGTCGAAAGGCTGAAAGCAGAAGGAGCGATCATCGTTGGAAAAACAAACATGGACGAGTTTGCAATGGGAACAACTACAGAGACATCATACTATGGCGTTGTTCGAAATCCATATGACTTGGATAGGGTTGCTGGAGGTAGTAGTGGCGGAAGCGGGGCTTGTGTTGCTGCAGACGAAAGCGTTCTTTCTTTAGGAACAGACACAGGTGGAAGCATCCGATGTCCAGCGAGCTTTTGCGGTGTTGTAGGATTAAAACCAACTTACGGCTTGGTTTCGAGATATGGCCTGATTCCTTATGCAAATAGCCTAGAACAAATTGGCCCTTTCGCTTCGAACGTTGACGATCTTGGTTTGCTCCTAGAGGTTATTGCCGGGCCTGATGCGAGAGATTCTACCAATGCAGGAAAAGAGTTCAGGTACGAGCCTAAAGAGAGAGAAGGCCTGAGAATTGGAGTAATCAAGGAGATGGGTGGAAATGATAATGTAATGAATTCTTTCGATCAGGCAGTTGAACTGATCAAAGCAAAGCATAAGGTTGCGGAGGTTTCGATGCCATCTTTCAAGTATGCTTTAGCAGCCTACTACATAATTGCGATGAGCGAAGCATCTTCAAACCTAGCAAGGTATGATGGGGTTAGATACGGATTATCCGCTGAAAAGCTCAGCTCATGGAACGAGTTTTTCTCAAAGGTGAGAGCTGATGGATTTGGAGATGAGGTCAAGCGCAGAATCATGCTTGGTAGCTACGCCCTTTCAGCCGGATATTACGGAAAGTACTATCTCAAGGCCTTAAAAGTCAGAACTCTCGTCATTAGAGACTTCAAAAAAGCTTTGAACGACTTCGATCTTCTGATTGCCCCAACAATGCCTGCCCTGCCTTTTAAAATCGGAGAGCTTGCTGATCCGCTTACTATGTACAAGGCGGATGTAAACACCGTCCCTATAAATCTTGCCGGCGTGCCGTCGCTTTCCCTCCCGATTTTCGCGAAGAAGGGTTTGCCGGTTGGTATGCAGATAATAGGAAATTATTTTGAGGAGAATTCAATCTTATCTTTCGCAAGATGGCTGGAGCGAGAGATCGCGGAGGTTAGCTGAGTTGATTAGCTGAATTTTACAATGGCCAAGGGATAAAGATGAGGTTCGATGCAAGGAAGTATCGCAAGTTGGCCGAGGAGGATTTTGAGGCTGCGTGGGAGAGTGGGGTAGAGATTCTAACTCCAAAAGACCCAAACAGGATGTTCCCGAGGTACAGCTATTCGATAGGTGAGGAGCATCCCCTCTTCAAAACCATAAACGATTTGAGAAGAGCCTACATTTCTCTGGGATTTAAAGAGGTCGTTAATCCGGTTATAGTTGAGGACAGCCACGTCAGAAAGCAGTTCGGTAAAGAAGCGATGGCTGTCCTCGACAGATGCTTTTATTTGGCTTCGCTCCCAAGGCCAAACATAGGTATATCTGCAGAAAAAATCTCCAAAATTGAGGGAATAATCGGCAAGAAATTGGACAAAAAAGAGGTCAACACCTTAAGATCGATATTCCAAGAGTTCAAAAAAGGTAAAATTGATGGAGACGATCTGGCTTATGAAATCGCGGTATCGCTTGCAATAACCGATTCTAAAGCGGTTGAGATCCTTGATGAAGTGTTTCCCGAATTTAAGAGGCTAAAGGCCAAACCTAGCAGTCTTACTTTAAGAAGTCATATGACGACCGGATGGTTCATAACCCTCAGCAAGATTGCAGACCGTTTCCCTCTACCGATAAAGCTCTTCAGCATTGACAGGTGCTTTAGGAAAGAGCAGGGAGAGGATGCAACAAGGCTTTACACCTACTTCTCAGCCAGCTGCGTTGTTGTGGATGAGGACGTAGGAATTGATGAAGGAAAGGCTGTGGCAGAGGGACTGCTAAGGCAGTTCGGATTCAAGAAGTTCAGATTTAGGCCTGACGAGAAAAGGAGCAAGTATTATATTCCAGGAACCCAGACAGAGGTTTTTGCTTTCCATCCGAAAATAGTTGGTTCGAGCACGAAGTATGCAGATGGATGGATCGAGATAGCAACCTTCGGCGTTTACAGCCCTACTGCCTTAGCACAATACGATGTCGAATACCCGGTTATGAATCTTGGCCTGGGAGTTGAAAGACTTGCAATGATTTTGTACAATTTCTCCGATGTCAGAGAGCTCGTATATCCATGGCTTTATGGGAGAATTGACCTCTCAGACATGGACATAGCGAGAGCGATAAAGCTTATTGAAGTTCCTTACACCCACGAAGGACTCAAAATAGCCCAGAGCATAGCAAGGGCTGCTGAAGAAAATTCTATGCTTCCTGGGCCAACGGAAGTTTTAGCCTATGAGGGGGAGCTTTATGGAAAGAAAATTAGGGTGAGCATAGTTGAGAGAGAAAAGAATGTCAAACTTTGCGGTCCGGCTTTTTCCAATGAAGTCGTGGTCTATCAGGGAAGCATTCTCGGGATACCAAGAACGGATAAGTGGAACCATGTTTTTGAACACGGCTTTACCACCGGCCTGAGATACATAGATTCCTTCGCCTATTTTGCAGCAAGAAAGATAGAAGAGGCAGTTGCAATGGGGCAAAAAGAGATGGAGATTCGAACGAGAGTTGTGGAAGGACTTTCCGACATAAATCTCGAGCTGCAAGAGAACATAAGGAAGTACATAATAGCAAGCGGTAGGAAAATCGACGTAAGAGGGCCTATGTTTGTTAGTGTGAGGTATGAATCGGCTGTATGATTGAGCAGGATAAGAAGACAGACAAGGCATACGATAAAATAGCATACGGCAAAATAGACCTTGAAAAGCTCAAAGCTGAACAGAACTTCCTTGCAAAGCTTGTAAGGTTGGAAGACAGACTTAAACTCGATGAAATAAAATACGTCATAGGGGTCGATCAGGCATTCGAAGATTTTAAGGGTGAGAAAACGAATGTAATCTCCGCTGCTGTTCTCATGTCCTTTCCAGAACTTGAAGTGGTGGAAGAGAAAACTCTGGCTGAGGCCGTAAGCTTCCCGTACATTCCGGGCTATCTCATGTTCAGAGAGGGAGAAAGCGCCATCAAGGTTGTGAAGGAACTGGCTCAGCCTAGAACGGTTGTTCTTGTAGATGGAAGCGGGATTGCCCATCCTAGAAGATGCGGTCTCGCTTGTTTTGTGGGTATAAAAACGGGGGCACCAACCATTGGTATAACAAAACACAGACTTGTTGGTGAGTATGAGGAGCCAAAAAGAGTTGGCGAGGCTAAGCCCCTCATTTTTGAGGGGGAGAGAATCGGCTACGTGCTAAAAACTTGCAAAAGATGTAGGCCAATATTCATTTCGCCCGGAAGCTACATATCACCAGAGCTCTCGCTTGAAGTCGTAAAAGCATGTTTGCGTGGTTTTAAGCTTCCTGAACCAATAAGGATTGCTGATAGGCTCGCGAAACTTGCTAAACTTGATAAACTTGCAAAACCCAGCAAATCTAGTAAAGTGATGAAAAATGGTGGCTGAGAAGATTGAACCCAACAATGTGAAAATCGTTGAGATGGGCAGGGCCATGAAGCTCGCTAAGGAGAGGGAAATAACCCTCTACATAAACGGTCTACCCTCCCATCTTATGGCAACTCCTATGAATTTGGAAGAGCTTGCGATGGGCTTCATAGTCTCTGAAGGGTTGATAAGGAAAGAGGATTGGCGAAAGGCAAACATTGTCGTTGAAGGAAATTCGATTCATGTGGATGTTGATGCGAACTCCTTCGTTTTAGAGCTTAGGAGTTCGGGCTGTGTTGGAGTTTTCAGAGAGGGTGAGATTCTGCCAAAGGTTAAGGCGGAGGAAAGTTACAGCTTGGATGAAGCGAGAAACGCTTTGAAGGTTATAGAGGTAGAAGAATACAGGGAGACGAGAGGATATCATTCTGCCGCGATAGTAGGGAAGGAAGGGATGATTGCAAGAGCGATAGATGTAGGAAGGCACAACGCGGTCGATAAGGTTATAGGAATGGGACTGAAGAAAGAAGTCGATCTTTCAAAGGTGTTCCTAGTTATATCTGGCAGAATAAGTCGAGGTATTGCTGCTAAAGCTGCGAGAGCAGGAATTCCACTGGTGGTTTCCAAAGCGTCGATTTTGGATTCTGCTATCGATGTTGCAAGGAAATGCGGCCTATCAATAGTCTCATTCGCCTCCAATATAGCCATAAAAGGTGACGCTTTAATTCTTACGCCCTGAATCTTTCAACCTTTTCATACCAAGGCTTTTAACGACTATTTTGGAAGAGATCTCTTCCCCAAGGGTAAAGCTCTCCCCATTGATGTGAATCTCTTCTCCTCTTTTTCTAAGAACCTTTCCAGGCAAAAAACCGAGTTTTTTAACAATAAGCGGTGCAACAACGATTTCATGAGTGCCGTCAGGAGCGTTTTTCAGCAGATAAAGGCTGCGATCACATTCGCTGCACGCCATACACTCAGCTGAAGATATGAGCATGCAAACCCTGTCCGCTACCTCATCCGTTACGTGATGTTCCAACTCACAGCTCAGCCTATGAGATTCCTCCTTGTCCAACCCTAAGAAATCCGTGAAAAAAGTCTCAAATATCCTGTGAAACCTTTTTATCCTTTTCGCAACTCCCAGCCCCTGATCGGTTAGAACAACCCCATAATAGGGCTGATATTCAACGTATCCTCTCTCACTGAGCTTCATCAGCATCTCAGTAACGCTCGATGGCTTCACTCCCAATTTCTTTGCAAGATCGCTCGTCTTTACTATTCTCTTCTTTTTCTCCTGAATATCGTAGATTGCTTCGAGATATTCCTCGACTCTCTCCACAAACAAACTAAGTCAGCGGATTAGATATGTTTTTCTGTTTCGTATGTTAAGAATGTATGTTAAGAATAATTGAAGTATATTGAAGCACTGAAATACAGATTTATCTGATTTATCTGAAATACAGACTCACAGAATTACAGATTCCATGAACTCCCTTATCCTCCTAGCCAACACATCAAATTTACCAAAATAAAAGTGATCCGTTTCAAGATCAAAAAACTCTTTTGGCGGATAAAACCAATCAAATATCTCCTTCGAATCTTCGAAGGGAACTATCTGATCCTTTCTGGCAGAGATGATAAGTTTCGGTATCTTGCTGTTCTTAAGCTCGATTTTATCGATTTTTCTGAGAGGTGATACCAAGACCAAAGCATCCGTATATTCTGCAAGATTGGATGCAACAACACTTCCAAAAGAGTAGCCCACAATGCCAACTGAGGCATGCCGGGCTTTCAAATGAAGTATGCATTTTCTAGCATCCTCTATCTCACCGATTCCAAGCCTGTAGGGCTTTGAGTAATCAAATCTGAGGGTTGAGAAACCAGCCTTTTTCAGCTCGTCCGCTATTCTCTCCAACCTAACATCGTATCTGCTTCCCCCCATTTCCGGATGGGGAGGGCACAGCATGACAGCATTCTCCCCTCGAATTTCATAGGTGCATGCGACCCCTTCAACACTCAACTCAGCCATCTTACCCACCTGAGATATCTGATGGTCTGATCTTTCTAATCCTACTCTTTATTTCTTCCATTGCCTCGCATATTGCCTCCCTGAGTTCTTCATTCCCCCTATTCTCTCTTGAGAGCCTTTCAAGAATCTCTAACTCTTTCTCCCCACCTATCTTAGACAGGGCCATTATCACGTCTTCCTTTGTTCTTTCGTCACCTTTGGAGAGAATCTCAGCCAGTTCATCACACAAGTTAAGTTCCATGCCTCTTTCCGCCATCAATTCAAGGAGATACATAACACCAATTCTAACAAACACATCATTCTCGGAAATTAAGCGTGCTATAATTCTCTCCGGATTTATATTCGAAAAAGTGTAAATTAGATCTCCAGCCTTTCCTTCTTTTATCGTTCTAAGGGCGAAATTGTATAGAGATTCCTCATCCGCAAGACTTTCAACGATTTCAAGCAGTCTTTCAAGACCAAGATTTCCATGAAACCTTATCTTTCCGTTCACGAGAATCGTTGGAGTTGAAACTATCTCAAACCTGCGTTGGAGATCATCGAATTGGGTTACATCAATTATATGTAACTCCAAATCGGAATTCAAGGCAGCCATCTGGATTGCGGTTTCCACAAAATCAACACAGTGGGTACAGTACGGTGACACAAAAATCGTGAAGGAGCCTTTGACACGCTTTATCCTGTTGGCATTTTCTTTGATCCTTTCATCAATCTCCTTCTCTTTTCTCAGAAAAGCAATGGCAGCAGATACAATTTTTCTTTCCAAACCTTCCGGATTGCCATAGAACTTTATTCTACCAAGATCTATCTGCGGGCTAGCTTCCGAAAGCTCGATCATCCCACGGATCATCCCACGGATCATCCTACCCCTATTGAGCTTTACCCTTTGACTCTCTGGACTCCTTTCTCTGAATGACGAACTGTCTGTTAAACATCGCCACCTCATTCTCTGGCTCAAGCTCTAGAATCTTGTCAAAGACCTCTATTGCCTCATCGTATTTTCCTATTCTTCCCAAAATAATTCCGATGTTGTTCATCGCCTGCATGTTCTTTGGATTGAGTTCAAGGACTCTTTTAAAGCACTCAATCGCCTCATCAAACATCTCTCTCGAATAGTTAAGCATCCCGAGGTTATACCAAGCTGTAGGATTTTCAGGTTCGAGTTCTATGGCTTTTCTCAGAACCTCTTCCGCTTCCTCATACCGCTTTAGATTGAAAAGTGTGTAGCCCAAATTAGAGAGGGCGTTGTAATCATCCTCATCTATCTTCAGAATCCTTTCGAAGCATTGCAAGGCCTCATTGAACCTCCTGTCGGACATCAGAGCAATTCCCAAGTTAAATATTCCATCGACATAATGAGTATCAAGCTCAACGGCCCTAACAAAACACTGGATTGCATCTTCCTGTCTTCCAAGCTGAAACAGAGCTATTCCAAGATTGTTCCACGCTGAGGGATTATTCGGGTTTTTCTCAAGGCTTTTCTGAAAGTAAATTATCTCATCTTGAAGGTTATCAGCTTTCAAACCTTTTTCAAACCACTCCTCAGCTGAGAGGTTAGCATCTTTTTTTTCGGTTTCAGTATCTTTCCTACTTTCAATATTTTTAGTATTCTCGTCCTTCTCCACATTCTCTTCCACAAAAATTCCCCCTTCCATCGCTAACTCAAAGTATGAAATTAGGCAGTATTAAAAAAGTTGTGATGTCGCGAAAATTCCAAAAATTTTAATACCGTCTAAATTTTACCAGTTAGAAAATAACCAATGGAGAGTATATAAATGATTTTCAGTGAGCAATGGAGGTGTGAGAGTGAGTCTTGAAAAAATGTTTTTGCATGAAAAGACTGTTGACATAATGCTGAAAATCCTTGAGGCTGAGGAGAAGGGAGAAGATGCATATCCCTTGGGGATCTCAAAGGAAGTTGGATCTCCATACAGCTATATTTCCAAGGTTCTCAGTGAATTCGAGGAGAACGCGCTCATTGAGAGTGAATTTAAAGGTAGAGTAAGAAAAGTAAGATTTACACGCGAAGGAAGGAAAATTGCCGAGATATTCTCAAAGTTGCGTAAAGAGCTGAAAAAGGACTTCGTCGCAAGGAAAAAGCTCAACATTCTCGAGGAGGTTGTCGAAAGTGCAAATGGAAAGGATGAGACAGAAGTGTTCAAGATACTGGCTCCTGTCAAAACGGAGCTGAGCATTCTTAAAACTCAAACAAAAGATCAGGAGACTATCGAACTGGCAAACAATCTAGAAAGAAGAATAGATGAAATGATTAAGTGAAATAGATGAGGTGGAAATAGATAATAACAGGAATGATGAGATCATGACCGATTTCAAATCGCTTGAGGAGAAGGTTGAAGGGTTGAGGAATTTTGGGGTGGATCTTCTTTCAAATCTAATCGAGATAAAAGCCATCAGCCCCGATTCTGGTGGAGAAGGAGAACTCAAGAAAGCCGAATATCTCGAGAGGTTTCTTGATGGCTTCGAGGTTGAGAGGATAGATGTTGAGGACGAAAGAGCCTATGGGGGTGTGAGGCCGAATATAATAGCAAAAATAAAGGGAAAAAAGAGGCGGACGATATGGATCGTTTCTCATCTTGATGTGGTGCCGGAGGGGGACGAGAAGTTATGGAAGACTCCACCCTTCAAAGCGGTGATAAAGGAGGGCAAGATCTTTGGTAGGGGAAGCGAAGATAACGGACAAAGCCTTGTCGCATCCCTCATGGCAGGGAGGACGATTCTAGATCTCGACCTAACGCCGGAATACACCTTAGCTTTGGCTTTCGTTGCAGACGAAGAGATGGGAAGCGAATTCGGGATTCAAGAGTTGATAAGGAGGAAAATATTCGAAAAAGACAGCCTTGTCGTTGTTCCCGATGGTGGGACTCCAAAAGGTGATATGATCGAGATTGCAGAGAAGAGTATTCTCTGGCTGAAATTCTCTGTCTTTGGGAGGCAAACCCATGCAAGCTCACCCCAAAAGGGACTTAACGCAAGTAGAATAGCGATGAAATTCATTCTTGAGGTTGATAGTAGATTAAAGAAGGAATTCGATGCTGAAAATAACCTCTTTTCCCCGCCTTTCTCAACATTCGAGCCGACCAAGAGGGAGAAAAATGTCGATAATGTCAATACGATTCCCGGGCTTGATGTCAGCTACATGGACTGCAGGGTTTTGCCAGAATACTCAATAGACGATGTCATAAGCTTTGTTGAGGGTGTAAAGAAGGAATTTGAGGTAGAAGGAGCTAGAATAGAAGTAGAAGTCGTTCAGAAAAATTCCTCTCCCCCAACACCGGAAGACTCAGAGATCGTTGAAAAGCTTAAAAAATCGCTAAAAATTGCACGGGGAGTATCTGCAGGGGTTTACGGTATGGGGGGTAACACATGCGGGGCGTTTTTCAGAAAAGCCGGCTTCGAAACTGCTGTCTGGAGCACGGTTGATAACACAGCCCATCAGCCTAACGAATACTGCAGAATCGAAAACTTGGTTAACGATGCGAAGGTCTTTGCAGTTCTTCCCTTTGTCGAATGACTTCATACCTTCGAATGATATTTTCGGCCACTTTCACCACACCCACAAAAAATTTAATTTTATTTTTACCATAAACCACATAACCTAGTGAGGGATAGCAAATGGCGAGGAAAAGGGAAGATAAAGAAGAAAAAGATGATGTAAAGGCAAAGAAAGAGGAAAAAGAAGAAAATGAGGCTAAATCCAGTAATCCAAACTCAGAGGTTTTAGATGTGAACACAAGGATACTCGACCTCGAGGACATACAACATGTAGGAGCAGCAATTGCCGAGAAACTTAGGAGTAGTGGATTTTCGACAATTGAAGCGGTTGCCGTTGCTTCTCCAGCCGAGCTAAGCTCTGCTGCCGAGATTGGAGAATCCACAGCTGCAAGAATAATAGCCGCTGCTCGAAAGATGGCAAACATTGGGGGCTTCGAAAGCGGAGACAAAATTCTGGAAAGGAGGATGAAAATTGGCAAGATCACAACCGGCAGCAGAGCTTTGGATGATTTGCTGGGAGGTGGAGTTGAGACCCAAGCAATCACAGAACTTTTCGGTGAGTTTGGGTCGGGAAAGACACAGATCTGCCATCAGTTAAGCGTTAACGTTCAGCTTCCAAAGGAATTAGGAGGTCTGGAGGGTTCAGTTATCGTCATAGATACCGAGAACACCTTCAGGCCGGAGAGGATCATGCAAATGGCCGAAGCGAAGGGTCTGGATCCCTCCGAAGTTTTGAGGAACATTTACGTCGCTCAGGCTTACAACTCAAACCACCAAATGCTCCTCGTCGATAACGCAAAGGAGCTTGCGGAGAAAATAAAGAGAGAAGGTGGAAAGCCTGTAAGGCTCATCATCGTCGATTCCCTGATGTCTCACTTTAGAGCGGAATACGTAGGCAGGGGAACGCTCGCAGACAGACAACAGAAGCTTAACCGCCATCTGCACGATCTGATGAGGTTGGGAGAGCTTTTTAACGCTGCCATAGTTGTGACAAACCAAGTACAAGCAAAGCCCGATACCTTCTTCGGCGATCCCACAAAGCCGGTTGGCGGGCATATAGTCGCCCATACCGCAACTTTCAGAATTTACTTGCGAAAAAGCAAGGGAGAGCTGAGAGTTGCACGACTCATCGACTCACCACATCTGCCGGAGAGTGAGGCTGTTTTCAAAGTGACTGAAAGAGGGATTGAAGACAAGGAGAAATAGGGGAAACGGGAAAGAGAATTGGGGAAATTGTTTAGAAAATAAAAAATTTAGGGTCCTTACAAAACTAACCCTCAGCCAATCTCTGCAAAGCCTTCTTTTC
>JACDNU010000022.1 GCA_017656505.1 Archaeoglobus sp.
CAGCTCTCTTTATATCCAGCTGTTCCTGCGTTAATCTGAAATCCACCATATCACCACCGATTCCTGAAAGAATTTTTACTTGAGCGTGAATCGAGTTTGAATTCCAAAATTTAAAAAATTACGGTAAATGAGCAAATGGGCAAATGAATGAATGGTGGTCGGGTGAACAGACAAACGTCAAAATGGCGCCAAGAAGTTATTTAACTTTTGATTCATATTAGAAGAATATTTAGAAGAGGTGTTCCCCGTGTCTAGAGATTTACATCAAGAAATATTGGAAATAAAAGAGATAAAGAGAATGCTGGAAGAGGAGGGAGACACAAAAGAAGTGAGAAAAGCGTTCTGGAGATTCGTAGGGAGGATGAAAAGAGGGAAACTTCAGCCCGAGGGCGAAGATGAGAAAATCATCGAAGAAATAACAGAGATTCGGGAGAGGCTGTTCAAGAAAGGAGTGATACTCTCAACAGCGAAAGGTGCAACATTATTTCCAGCATGCTTTGTAATTTCAATGATTGCCTTTGTTTGGCTTAACGAGTACGTGCAGAACTTATCATTCCCCATTTCATACATCCTGCTTTTTCTCTCCGAGATGTTTGTGATATATTTTGGATTCCTAACAGGTAGATTGCTCGGTGGATTTTTCTCTGGTATAAAATTCGATGGCTTCTTCCGTTATTCGCCGTTGGAGTTCGGCGTAAAGGTGAATTACAAAAGCTATCTTCAGGCTTCCCAATGGAAACGGGTAACACTTTATGGAACCACAATATTCTTCCAAGCGATAGTAATGCTAGTTCTCATTCTGATCGTTTACCAATACAACCCTCAAGCCATTCCGATTCCGCTCGCATTCCTGTTTATATGGTTAATAGGCTCGATTATAATACATAAAAAAGCAAAAACCGGAGAACTGCACAGATTTTTAAGGGAACTGAAGATCGCTTCGGAAAGATCGCTTTAGAAAAGTAATTTTTTAATTAGTTTTTGAATGCTTAACCTTGATGCTTAACCTTAAACCTTAACTTTAATCTTTAAACTTCAAACTTCAAAAACTTTTAAAAGATGTGCCAAGTCTCATGGCAATAATAGAAGGTGGGGCCATGAAAATCCAGATTTATGGCGCAGGGATGGCTGGAAGCTTTCTTTACATGCTCCTCAAGCAGGAATTCGGGAACGTTGGAATGAAGGATACGAGGAAAAATCCTGACTGTAGATGTGCATGGGGTATCGCATACAGGCAGGCGAAAGAACTATACAAGCGAATAGGCATAAAGATTGATGACTACATCCTGATTAAGCCAAAGTATGCGATAACAAACGGTTTAAAGCTCAAAAACAAAAATATTGCGATCTTCGACAGGAAAAAGCTGCTGGAAGATTTATGGGATGAAATCGAATTTAAAGAATTAGATGGAGGCTTAAAGATAGATGCCACTGGTTTCAAAAGAGCTTTTCTGCCCAAAATAGAAAACGATAGAATCTATCCTACAATCCAGTCGATTGAGGAGCATGATGTCGATGAGAACATCTACGTGCATGCGAGGAAAACTGGTTACGCATGGGCGTTTCCTTTGGGAGACAAAAGATGGCATATAGGTGCGGGGGATTTGAGTGATGAGAGAGCTCGTGAGCTGATAGAGGTGCTAAGGCAGAAGTACGGTTTTGATTTAAAGGAAAGTGGGTCAGTTTGCAGCTGTAAGTCAAAAATAAGACTTCTACCTCCATCAGCTTGCAGACCTTTCATCGTTAACGATACTTACGGAGTCGGTGAGGTCATCGGATGCGTAAGCGGAGCGGGAGAAGGCAATGTACCATCCTTGAGATCGGCAGAAATTCTCTATGAATGCATTGTAGAGGATAAACTAAACGAATACGAATCGAGAATATTGAAGGAATTCGACTGGATCGAAGAAGAGCATGAATTCGTGAATGCTGTTCAGAGCGGGAAAAAGCTGAAAGCTCTCCTTAAACTTCCAAGAGTCGTGGCAATCGAATCCAAAAGAAGCGTTGAACAATCAGTGGGAGACCTATTTAGACTGTTGAGAGGGTTAAAGTAGTTCAAAGTAGTTCAATTTAAAATTTTAGGGGATATTTACTTATATCGCTGAGAGATCTTTAGAATATGCGTATTCTTGCGGTAAAAAACGCAGAAAATGAAGAGCTAGAGTACATAGAAGATGTATTAGAATCGAAAAACATAGAATTCGATTATCTCATGGCAAAGGAGCTCGGAGAATCTTTGGAAGAGTTAAAGGATTACTCGCATGTTATTATCTTGGGTGGCCCCCAAGGTGTTTACGAGGCAAATAAACATCCCTACCTTAAAACAGAGATGGATCTTGTTAGAAAAGCGGTCGAACTGAAAAAGCCCGTTTTGGGGATTTGCCTTGGTGCTCAGCTCATAGCAGGAGCTTTTGGGGCGAGAGTTTACCCCTACATCAAAGAACTCGGGTGGTATGAGGTGGAAAACATCGGATTTGAAGGTATGCCAGAGAGATTCACAGTTTTCCAATGGCATGGAGACACCTTTGATTTGCCAGAAAAAGCGAAACTACTATTCAAAGGAGAGACAGTAGCGAATCAGGGTTTTTCAATAAAAACCGCGCTTGCCCTTCAGTTCCATCTTGAGGTTAAAAAAGAGACGGTTAGGAAGTGGCTGAAGAACGAGAAAAATCTGAGTGAAGAAGAGAAGGAGAGAATCATCGAAGACACGGACAAATACATCAGCGATCTCAACAGAAATACCCGGGTAATTCTCCAGAAGTTTTTGAATGTTGAGTTTTAAGATTAAGTTTTGAGTTTCAAGCTTTAAGTTTTAAGCTTTAACCCATTTTAACCTCAAACAAAGCGTTACACAAACGCTACTTCAACACATTCTTTCATGCTCCCAAACCTCACGTCAACCTTTCTGAGTTTTGGAAGATACGTAAGAGCTTTTCCGGAATTGACCATCACGCATTCATAGTTTTCGGTAGCAGGGGATACAACCATACAAGTATCGCCGAAAACCTTTACGCCATGTTTTTCTAATTTTTCAACTAAATCTGCTCTTTTTTTGATAATTTCTTTTGAAGTGAAAACCCAGAAGTCTTTCTTCACTTTTCCTCTGTTTTTAACAAGATCAAACAAGTTTTCCAACTCCCTCTCGGAAAGATGAGGGCAGCCTAGGGCGATAAGATCTGGGTCACATTTAAAAGTTTCACTTTCCTCACCTCCAACTTTCTCCACTTCAATTTTCTCTAAATAGTTTACAGGGAAACTATTCCATTCAGGAGTTTGGTTCTCTACATGGAACAGGGCAGTATTACCCTTCGCAGCAAGAGAAGCTGCCAAACCTTTTAGCCAGTCTTGGGGGATTTTGTCCTCAAACCTGAAATAGGGAACTTCGTTAGACAACTTTTCGCCCAGCTCGTATCCAAGCATCGATATCATCGCTTCGCTTTTCATCTCGGTCTTTACTTCAACTAGAACTGTCGGCCTTCTGTTTTCGTCCAGATGAAATCCGTAATTTGGGGTTTTACCTATTATACCCGCTGCTAACGCGCTTATACCACTCTCCCTGTTCGTTCTCGCTCCCAGAATCGAGTTTGCATAGACAACCGCATTTGACTCTGCCCAAGCTACGTGGTCTCCTGAAGATGGGGGATCAAAATAGTAGGGTGTGCAAGTAAGCGTCGGCTCTGCCCCTAAGTTTACCAAAGCTTTTACAATTCTGAGCTGCTTCCTGTAAAATCCTTCATCGATTCCCATCTCCTTCCATCTCTCCAGGTCCATTCCAGCAGGATTCAGCATAGCCCTTACAGCGAATTTTCCTCTGAGGCTCTCAAACCATTCCAGCCCAGCATCTCCAATGTTCTGATACGAGATTCCAGAGATCTGAACAGATTTAATCTTAACGAGCCTGTCAGCTCCAAAAATCTCTCCAAGTGCCACAAGAATCTCCATTGACTTTCTAATAGTTTGATTTTCTGAATACAGGAGTTTTTCCTCCTCTTTTGTGAGGTACATGAGGAAATTTTGTCCAGCTTAAATTTAACATTTCTGGGGGTTTCATCTCCCTCTTTTCGATTGCATAATAATAATATTTATGATTTCATAGTTTCTCCAAAAAGAATAAATTCGTTTAATTTGTAATTTTAGGTGATGAAAATCGAAATGGAACTGGAAGAATTTTTCGCAATCATGAAAAATACGGATGCATGGGAAAGATTAATGGGTTTCAAGTTCATTGAGGCGGAATTAGATAACAAAGCGATTGTGAAAGTAAGGAGGGTTGCGTCTCCCTCTTTTTACGTTTCCTATCCAGAAAAGAAACTAATGGTAGAAACAACTTACAATGAGACAAGAGTTGGATACGTAGACATCGAAGAAATCCTCGAAGTCGATAAAAAAATTCTGGAGGAATTGAAGGATAGAATTCTGAAAGATGAGTGCGAGGTAGGAGAGGGAAGATTCTTCCCAACCTCGGAGGAGTGCGTGGAGCTTTTTAAGAGGTTAATGAAGACAGCAAGATGAAACTTAGATGAAACCTACATGAGGCTTCAACCAACTGGCGTCTTCTACCACCTCCGACTAAAAGACTCTTTTGAAGTCTTCCTTTCTGCTTAAGTATGCCGTGGCATCTATACCCCATTTTGCAGTTGTTCCATCTTCATTTGCTGATGGATCGAGACTGCTCCCCCTCGCACCCTTGACAATCACTAAATCTTTGTCGGCCTGAAATCTCGTCGCAATAGCGAACTCAACATCCTCATGATTGTAGATGTCTATATCTTCATCAACGACGATAACTTTTTTCAAGCTGGGATGGGCAGAAAAAGCTGCAAGTATCGCATTCTTTCCATCGCCTTCGGTGTTCTTTTCGATCTGTACAACCGCATGGAAGTAATGCTTGCCGCCAGCTGTTAGAATGACATTCTTAACTCTGCAAACGTTTGCAACGGCTTTGTAGATGACCGGCTCGTACGGAATTCCCATTAAAACCTGATGCTCATAGCCTGCAGGCAGTATCGAATAGAATATCGGATCCTTCCTTGCATAGATCGCATCAACTTCAACAACTGGCTCCTCCCTAATCTTGTCGTAGGTGGCAGTTAGATCAACAAACGGCCCTTCTTTGGCTTTTTCTGAGGTTATTCTGGCCGATATAACGATTTCAGCCATTGGAGTAAGCAAGCCTTCAACCTCAAAAAGCTCCAAGCCTTTCATGAGGGATGCTGCATAGCCGAATTCCTTTCCCTTCGGAACCCTCGTGCTTGCGGCAAACATGAAGAGTGGATGCGTGCCGATAGCTATCAAAACTGGGAGATCCTTCCCTTTCTTGATTGCGTCCTTCCATAACAGATACGTGTGCCTGGGGGGAACGAGTCTGGCAGCCATTCTTCTCGAATCGATAAGCATCAGGCGATGGATGCATGCATTATATGCGCTGTATGCGTCATTCGATCTTACGTCATTCGATCTCCTACTCGACCTCGATTTCTCACCATCCCATCTAGCAATAACAACCCCCGCGGTGATGTATCTGCCCCCATCACCAGCAAAATACTTCGGAATTGGCAGATCGGTTAGATCCCATTTTGTTTTCCTGAAGGGATTTCCAGAAATCCTTATGTCTCCATCGTAGGAGGTCCTCGACAAATATTCCGCTAAATCCTCCCTGCAAATTCCTAGATAGTCACAAAGCATCTCTCTTGTTGCTGTGAAGTTTGATGCCACCTTCTTCCCCTCAACGTTGACAATGAAGGGTTTGTCTCTAAGATTTTTCTCAAAAATAAATTTCGTGAGTTCGTCGTATCTTAAATCAGTATCAAAATGCAATACCCTCTCACTTAAAGTTTTCAGGGCATCCCTCAAGCCATCAGCATAATCCATGAAAAGAGTTCGCATGCTAGTATTTCAATTTTCTGTAAAAATCGTTCGTTGATCATTCTCGAGTTGTTCCCTGTTCCTAATTTAAGCCATTCCTGCCATCCCCCTCCTGCCATCCCTCATCCCCGGAAAAGTTATTTACCCTCAATCCATTGGCAAGCTATGAAATACCTCCTCCTGATACCCGACGGAATGGCAGACAGGGAGATCGATTTACTTGGAAAGCGAACTCCTTTAGAGGTCGCAGACACACCAAACATGGATTTTCTCGCCAGAGAAGGATCAACAGGGATCACCAAAACAGTCCCGGAAGGTTACGAACCCGGGAGCGATATAGCCAACCTGACGATCCTCGGTATCGATGTTAGGAAATTTTACAGTGGAAGGGGGCCTTTGGAGGCACTGGCAAGGGGTATCAGGGGAGAACAAGTTTTCAGATGCAATTTAGTATACGTTAAAGATGGAATAATGGCCGACTACAGCGGGAGGAGGGTTTCCGATTCGGAAGCAAGAGAGATAATCCGTCAGCTGAACAAAGAGAAAGAATTCGATTTCATAAAATTCTATCCGGGAAGAAGCTACAGAAATCTGCTTATCATAAACAAGAGGTTTGAAGATAACGCAATAACAACACCTCCCCACGATATTCAGGGAAAGCCAATTGAAAATTATCTTCCAAAGGGAGGAGAACTCGCAAAGCTGCTTAGATCACTAATAACTTGGTCAGAAGGAATTTTAAAGGAATTAAAGGCTAAACCAAACCTTATCTGGCCGTGGGGAGGAGGGAGGATGCCATCCTTCCCAAGTTTTAGGGAGCTTTATGGAGTGAGGGCTTCGATGATTTCAGAGGTTGACTTGCTTCAGGGCATTGGAAAGGGTCTGAAAATGGATGTTGTGGAGGTAGAGGGCATGACTGGATACATCGACACCAACTATAAAGGATTGGCTAAAGCCACGCTTAGAAGTCTAAAAAAATCAGATTTCGTTCTTCTGCACACCGAAGGAATAGACGAGGTGAGCCACGAGGGTGATGCTGAGAAAAAGGTTGAGGCGATAAACCTCTACGACGAGAAGATTGTTGGATACCTTCTGGACAGACTCGATTTGGATGATACAAGGATAATGCTTCTTCCCGACCATCCAACACCCATCGAGCTGAGAACTCATTCAAGCGAAGAGGTGCCTTTTCTGCTTTATGGCGGAAAGAGGGATGATGTCAGGGAGTTCAGCGAGAAAAGCTGTAGAAAAGGGATTTTTGGAAAAGTTGATGGCTTAAGGCTGATGAATATACTCCTCTATTACCAAGGCCTGGGATGAAAGATGGTTTGATTTGGTTGTTTGATGGTGATTGGAGTATGAAAAAGTATAAAAAGTGGCACTAGAGAGGCTAGACCCCAATTTCCTCAACTCTTACTCCTTCCAGTATTTCAGAAACATCGATGGAAAGATCAACTTCCTCAAGCTTCGCTGCTGTTGCGGGTTTTTTTGGAACTGCCTGACATGGTTTTGAAGGGAGAATCGAGAGTTCATAGGTTCCAGCCTGTCTCGCGATCTTTACTATCTCAACTTTATCCAAGCCTATCAGCGGTCGCAGAACTGGAATTTTAACTGCGCTATCCTCAACATAAAGGTTGGAGATTGTCTGGCTTGCAACCTGGCCGAGGCTGTCTCCAGTTACTACTGCCTTGGCCCCAATTTCCTTGCAGATTCTTTCAGCAGTTCTGAGCATGATCACCTTGCAGTAAACGCAGGTGAGTCTCGGCTTATCGCACACCTCGGCTACCAACCCAATCACCCTTTCGTGGGGGATAAGATAAAGCACCGTCTGCTCTCCTGACACCTCACAGAGCTTTTCTACAACTTTCCTTACCTTTCCGAAAGGATCCCGATGAAAATGCAGAAAATTAACATCCATCCCCCTTTTTATCATGAAATAAGCTGCAACAGGTGAGTCGATTCCATCCGAAATCAATGAAAGAACTTTCATCCTGATCTCCTCAATTGCAAGTTAGAAATACATTTTGAATAACGTTTTGAATACATTTAGTTTTTTGTAAATTTTGAATGATTCGAGATTTGTTTGAGATGTTGAAAAACTCATGAGCCGAGATGGGATATATTTATATAGTGCAAGGAAATAACCATTGCACCAAAAATCAAATGTTAATTAAAAATAATTTTGGAGATAAGATGAACAACGGAAGGGTCTACCACCTAAACAGGGAGAACTGGGAAAAGACAATTAAAAAGGGAGTTGTCCTTGTCGATTTCTATGCGGACTGGTGTCCACCCTGCGTCAAACTTGAGCCGGTGCTGGAAAACATAGCCGAAGAATACAAAGGAGAAGTAAAGGTATGCAAGTTCAACGTGGATGAAAACGAGGACATAGCGAACGAGTATTACATTCAGATCCTTCCAACAATCTACCTCTTCAAAGACGGAGAGGTTGTTGGAGGCATAGAGGGTTTGGCAAACAAGGAATCAATTAAAAGGATTATCGAGAACGCCCTTTAGCTCTTCATTTCATGTTTATACTTGTTTATTTTCTATTGCAATCCCTGCAATTCTAGGAAGATCTTTTTCCTCTCAACAGCTTTTTCTAATACCTCTTCCCTATTTACCCCCGAAGCAAGAATAGAAACTACTGGATCATCCTTTCCGTAAATGGTTCCTTTTGAAGGGATATCCGCAAAAAACGGATTGCCGAGAAGCTCGCATCTGATCTCAATTTTCCTGTCCGCAAAGCTTATAGCTCTAATAGCATATCGGAAGTATTTAACCTTCTCCACTTTTCCGGTTCGCTCCTCTAGAGCCTTCATATGAAGGTTGAAAAGGTTTAAATCGGTGCTCCATTCAATCGAATCGAGTGAGCCTTGGAATCTCGGATTGATTTCTAGAATATAAGGACTCATAGTAGATCTCTCGACAACAAAATCAACACCAACCGATCCCCTTAGCTCGAATAAACCGCAAACCTCATTTGCAAGTGAAGTCAGCTTTTTCCTTAGTTCTTCATTCACAATCAGAGGAGTTATGTTGCCGCAATACCTGAAGCCCTTTGCGTTCATCTCTCCCCATCCTGCGAGAATCTCGTTTAGGGCGATAACTTCTATTTCCCTTCCTATAATTAAGGAAACCGAACACGGAAATCCTTCAATGAGTTGCTGTATCAGGAATTCAGTTTTATTGATCTCATGAGTTTCATTATGGGTCTCATTGTGGATCTCATTACCTTGGATTTCACCTTGGAATTCGTTCTCTTCATCGAGAATCCTTATCTCCTCCCCTCCCCCACCCCTGACAGGTTTTAAAATACATCTTCCCTCTGGCTTTTCTAAAATCTCGGGAAAAGGCAATCCGGCTGTCTCGAGTTTTCTGTAGAATTTTAGTTTATTAACGACGCTTTTGATTGCCCTAGGCTCACACCCAAGCACTTCTGCCTTAACGCTGAGATCTTCATAGCCGGATGTGAGGACAACTCTGGAATCCAGCACGTTAACGAGTTCATCAACCCTCTCAGCAACCCACTTTTTGTTATCATCCTCGATCGGAAATGCCTGCTCGCAGAAGAGAAGAAGGTCAGAATCAAGATAGCTGGTTAGAGCATAAACCTCGTATCCCGCTTTAAAAGCTGATTGGACAATATTTCTCACGTTGTTTCCGACAACAAGTATTCTTTCCTTCATCCTTTATCCAGTTTCAGCTCTTTTCCATTTCCCCCTTAAGCCCCTTAAACCCCCTAAGCTCTTTTAACTCCTTTAGACTTCTCCTTATGATATCTTCCTCATCTTTCCTGTAAATCTCCTTTGCACCTTCACCTGCTTCCTCTCCCCCTATCTCCAGACCTCTAACGATCACAGCCGGAATTGCATCCCCACCCTCTCCCATCAGGAGATTCGCCATTCCTGCTATCTCATCTGCGATGCATTCAACTGTAACTTCCAAAACGTTGCCAAACAGATCTTTCTTGCCTATCCAATCTTTTAAAGCCGGCATCCCACTGATGCCGATCGCAACCCCAACAACACCCTTTCTGAAGCACCTTCCATTCGTATCAGTAATTAGTACGGCTACTTTCTTCCCCGAAATTTTTTCTATCTCTCTTCTGATCCTATTCGCGCTTTCATCTGGATTTAAAGGTGGAAGGATTATCTTCCCTTCTTCGATGTTGCTTGCATCTATTCCTGCGTTAACGCAGATGTTCCCAAATTTTGCCTTGACTAGTAAAAAGGGCTCCTCGATAAGGATCTCTTCAGCCTCATCCAGAACAGCCTGAACGAATTCTGCTGGCTTTCCAATTTTTTCAGCAATTTTTACGGCTTTCTCCGATGGCTGATAGTCTTCAAGCCTTCTAACCCTACCCTCCGCCTTTGAAACGATGGTAGAACATAGTACAACCAAATCTCCATTTTCAAGACTGAATGCTTCGCAAATAAGGGCTGCGAGATCATCCCCTTCCTTTATCAAAGGTAGCCCTTCAACCGGATAAAGAGTTACAGGCGATCGGGACATTTCATCTACTCGCTATCCTTGCTCTTTCATTTTTTGTTATCCACTCTCCAACTCTTCTACTCACTTCTCACAACTCTACTCAGAAAACCGAAGATGTAGTCAAGGAGCTCATCCTTTGTGGGGGCTCTCTGTCCAGCTCCCTGAGCGAGATTTGGCTTCCCGCCTCCTCCACCCTTGATGTGTCTGCCTATTTCTCTTATGAGGTCTCTTGCATCAACCTCATCCCTTCCACTGAACGCAATAACCTTAACCTTATCCCTCTTCGTTATCAGACAGCCAACAGCTCCGTTGTCTGCTAATGCAAAGCCGAGCTTAACCAGCTCTTGATGATCTGCATTGTCATAGACCTCAGCAACAACAGGGATTGAGTCGTACTCCTCAGCGTTCTCCAGCAACAGCTTTGCTTTTAATGCCGAGATCTCCGATATCAACCTCTCAATTTCTTTCCTCTGCTCCTTCCACTCTTCAAAGAATCTCTTCACAGTTTTAGGCAGCATGGCTGGCTCAACTCGAAGTATCTTACCAGCTTCACGGAGATACTCCTCTTCCTTGGCCATGTACTCCAAAGCTGCTTCTCCGGCGGCATACTCAAATCTTACAACTCCATCCTGGATCGATTCAGTTCTTATTATTTTTATAGGTCCTATCTCTCCCGTGCTTTCGCAATGCGTCCCTCCACAAGCCTGGACATCATCTCCAACCCTAACTACTCTTATCTCTCTTCCCGGAGGCACTCCGCCTTGATACAGGACGAAACCGTACTTCTTTTCCGCTTCTATCCTGTCCATGAATTCCCATGTAACGGGCTTGTTCGCCATAACTTCTCTATTCGCTATCCGCTCTATCTCCCTTATCTCCTCCTCACTCGGTCTCTTATAATGCGTTACGTCAAGCCTTGCTTTATCCCACTCCTTTCTGGCTCCTGCCTGCCATACCTGCTCTCCCAGAACCTTTTTGGCAGCATAAAGGATGAGATGGGTTGCGGAATGATGCCTCATGTGCCTGAACCTTCTCTCTTCATCTATAATGCCTTTAACCTTCATTCCCGGCTTTATCTCCGCTTTTCCATCGATTTTATGCAGCACAACACCATTCACATCGATGACATCAACAACTCTAATTCTCTTGCCATCAAAAAGCATGTAGCCCGTGTCGTTATCCTGTCCACCGCTCTCCGGATAGAAGGCTGTTTTGTTTAAAATAACGAAGCCATTTTCGGACCCTATAACTTCCCCTTCAAACTCAAGAAGCTTCGAATTGTAATAAAGCTTCTCTGTGGGCGGATAATTGGCTTTAATCTCCACTTCTTCTTTTTCTTTCTTTTCAGCCTTAGAATGTCTGCTCGCAAGTTCTGCATAGAATTCTTCGGGCATCTCAACTTCCACACCCTTCTGCTTCGCAACTTTAAGCACAACTTCAGCCGGAATTCCGTGGGAGTCGTAGAACTCGATCAGATCATCCTTCTCAATCTTCTTCTTTTTCGAAATTGTTCTCTCCACGAGCCCGATCCCTTTCTTTATCGTCGCCGAATAGCGCGACTCCTCAAGCTCGAGTACCTCCTGAATCTTCTCCAGGGGGATGATGAAGCTGAAGTTGCTCAAAATTCTTCTGTGAAGTTCCACCAAATCGAATAGCTTCAGCTCAAGCTCCAGCTCTTCAGCCATCCTAAGACTCCTTCTGATCATCAATCTGCCGAGATATCCTGCCCCGGCATTCGATGGCACAAGCCCGTCGCCGAGCATGAAAAGAATCGCCCTCGTGTGGTCTGCCAAAGCATAAACCTTCTCGAGCGGATTCACGATTCTTTCAAGCTTTTCCAGATCGATTCCAAGCTTCTTTGCAACGCTTTTTCTCAATTCCAACAGAGCTTCGCCCCTAAGCGACCCCATAACCCCGGCAATTTTGGAGCTTTCGCCGATAATCCTCGCAACCTCTTCGTCGTCAGTGAAGTGCTTAACGCTACTGCTCGAAACTATAGCTTCGAGAATCTCCGGAAAGATTGCATCGTAAACCGTTGGCGTTCCCTTGCTCGCCCACGTGAATCTTTCAAGCCCGTATCCGGTGTCGACTATGTAATTTGGCATTTTTCGATATCTCTCCCCCTTGATCTCAATGTCTCCATCCGGATGGAGCTCCAGATTCATGAAAACGAGAGTTGCAAGCTCTAATCCGCCTACTATTCCCTCTAAGCAGGGGCCAGCATTCCCGCCGCCGGCCCAGGGCTCCTCTTTGTAAACGATCTCATCTCTGCTAACTCCAAGCTCTTCCAGAAGTTCGGTGCAGTATTCAACGGTTTCACTCTTCCAGTAAATCTCCTTTTCCGGATTGTTAAAAGCATGATGTGCCATCATCTCAAAGAGCGTGAGATGTCTGCCAGTCCTGCCAACGGAATCCAGATCGTCCATTCTTATGCACGGCTGCGAGATCGTTAAGGGATTTGCCGGGGGAGGCACGACTCCAGAAGTTACAAAAGGCTGAAAATCGGCTATGGATGCGATTGTCAGGTAGATGTCGTCCCTCCATCTCGCAAGCACAGGGTAGCGCTCTATCCTCTCATGATCTCTTTTCTCGAAAAATGAGAGGTAGTACTCCCTCATCTCTGCCAAGTCGAATTCTTTCCGGAAGACGGGTTTGCCTATGAAGGTATAGCTCCCACAGGGGGGATCACCGCAAACCTCTCTGCTTTCATCCGTTGTCCAGAAGTACTTCCCGCAGCTTGGGCATTTTTTCCTCACGAAACCGTTTTCAGGAAGATAACCAATATCGAGATACTCGCTTTCCAGCATCGAAAATTGGGATGGGTTGGAAGCATATAATACTTTTGTTGTTTAAGTTCGTTGTTTTAGTTTGTTTTAGTTTCTTTTACGGTTTCTCCTTGCTTGGTAAATGAGGTAGAAACTTCAAGACTTCAAACCAAGAGCTGAACTGAGAAGGCTGATTAATCAATTAACTATTAACAAATCCAACAATAAAACCGGATATACCGCATTAATTACTGCATTATCTGATCGAACTCCACAAAATCAGGGGATAGCTCTTCTTCCTGCCCCGCCTCATCCAAAACTTTTTCCTCGATGTAGATCGGGCAGGCCATTCTCACGGCCATCGCTATGCTGTCGCTTGGCCTTGCATCGAGCTCGATTTCGTGATCGTTCTGTTTGAGAATTATCCTTGCATAGAATGTGTTGTCAATTAAGTCGTCAATCACAATCTTGTTAATCGTCGTTCGAAGCTTTTTGAGGATCTCGGCCATCAGATCGTGGGTCATTGGACGCGACATCATCTTGTTCTTCAGAACGGAATGGATTGCCATCGCCTCAGAAATTCCAATGTAAATCGGCAAAAACCTGCCGTCTTCCGCCCTGAGCACAACTACTGGCGACAAGCCCATCACACTCGGGGCTGCAAAAACACCATACACTTCAGCTACCTTTTCCATTAATAGATTGTAGGTTATGTTAAATATTAATAGTTTTTTGTGATGAAGCTTTGGGATTATCAGCCTTCATCGCAAGCAATGCCTTAAGTTCAGGACAGCCGGAAATAGCATCGGCAGGTTTTCTTGAGGTTAGCAGATTAACGTTCGCGTTATCCCAGCCATGGGGAATATTTATCACCCCCTTAGCAATCCCATCGGTCAGCTTTGCTTTTACTTCAATGCTCCCCCTCTCAGTCTCGACGACCACAACCTCCCCGTCTGTAATTCCGTAATTTCCAGCCGTCTCAGGATTGATTTCGACGTAAGCTTCGGGCAAGAGTTTGGTCAACCTCTCCACATTCCTGAGCTGGGAATGGGTAAAATACAGATCTCTCGCTCCGGTTGTTAGAATAAGTGGATACTTCTCAACCTTATCTGTGTAAGGCGACTCAGATGGTTCCTTAGGTGTTGGAAGAGCATCGTAACCTTTCTCCGCCAGAGTTTGGGAATAGAGCTCAACTCTCCCGCTTGGAGTCCTGAATCCTTTATCTTTGTATTCACCGTACCTCACTTCTCCTGCCCACACTCCAGATGGATACTTGTCGGTTAAATCTGAAACGCTGTATCCAGTGGGTTCAAGCACGAAATCCAGCAACTCTTCAACGCTTTTCCAGGGGAAGTATTCTTTATACCCCATTTTTCTTGCAAGCTCCAACCAAAATTCAACATCGCTCTTAGCCTCCCCCAGAGGCTCGATCACTTTCTTTCTCAGAATCATGTACGGTATGCCAAAAATAACGCTGTAGTAGTCAACCAGTTCCAGCCTTTCCAGAAATGATGCTGCCGGCAGGAAAAGATCTGCATGTTTAGCAGTTTCAGTCATGAAAAGATCCATAACAGCCAAGAATTCAACTTTCTCCAGCATCTCCTTAACCTTCTCAGATTCCGGTCACGTTAGAATCGGATTCGATCCGGCAATGAAGAGGGATTTTATCTCATAAGGCTTGCCTTCCAGAATCGCATCATAGAGATACATCCCCTGTCCCTCACCGAGATGCGTTTTCCAAACCTGATAGAAGAGGGGATGCTGTTCTATTCCGAGAGGAAGCTCTTTCAGCAAATGAGGCAGGCGAAGGTTTCTTGTGTGAACTCTGGAGGCTCTCACAAATCCTCCTTTAACGTCAATGTTTCCGGTTAACGCATGCAGAATTGCAACGCTCCTCGAATTCTGAATCCCGGAAGGAACCTGATCCAAGGCGTTAACACCCTGAACTATGCATGCAGGTTTTGTAGTCGCAAAGGTTCTTGCTATCTCAGCTATTGTTTCCCCCTCAACCCAAGTTCTTTCTGAAATTTCGGTTAAGCTGTATTTTGAAACATGATTTTTAAGTTCGTCAAAGCCTTGGCAGTAATTGGATACGAAATCCCTGTCGTAAAGTCCTTCCTCAATTATCACCTTCATCAGACCCAAAGCAAGATAGATGTCGCTTCCAGGCCTTATAGCGGCATGAATGTCGGCCATCTTTGCAACCCTCGTCTTCCGGGGATCGATAGCTATTAGCCTTGCTCCCCTTTTCCTCGCCCTCTCAATCATCCAAGCCATAGGTGGTTTTGAAGCGTGGGGATTATGGGCCCACACTATTATGCATTCCGCATTCTCCACATCCGCTACCGGAAACTTGCCCAAAGTAAGGATGTAGCCGATTATCTGATGCCGGTAGCACATACTTTCCGGAGAAAAGCAGTTTGGAGTGCCATAAACATCCATAAAACGCCTTATAAATCCCACAGTTGAGGAGCCTCCCAAAAGAATGGGCATTCCTATTATGGTTGCAAAGGATTTCGGGTTTTCGAGATCTCTGAGATTTTCGGCAACCATGTCTATCGCTTCATCCCATTCGATTCTTTTCCACCTGTCACCCTCCCTACGCATTGGGTGGATGACTCTATCCTTCGCATAAACGTAGTCGGCTGAAACGCTTCCTTTCGGGCATAATCTACCCCTGTTGAGGGGATGCTCTTTCATTCCTGAAACCTTAACAATTTTTCCGTTCTCAACCTTAACGTCCATTCCACAGTTCCAGGCACAGAGCTCGCAGGCGGTTTTGATAACTTCCATGATTAAACCGTTAGATCAATCATTTTAAACTTTTTTGAGAGGTTGGAAAGCTGAAACCGAATCGAAAAAGAAAAAGTGAGAAAACAATTTGTCACCCTATTTCCCTGAAATAAGGAATTATGTCCTCTCCGTAAAGCCTCAAAGTCTCTTTCGGATTTCTGCCAACGTTTATGAGGATGAAATGCTCCACTCCTGCTTTTGCAAATTCCTCGATCCTCTCGATGCACTCATCCCTGCTTCCCATGATGGCAAATTCATCAGCCAGCTCATAAGGGATTTTGGGAATTAACTCCATAAGCTTGTTCTCTGTATCTTCACCGGGTATAAGCTCCTTGAAATAGAATTCGTCTCCGATTTCTTCAATTTCAACCTTGTAGCCACCTTCTCTGAGTTTCTTTAGCCCTCCAAGCAGCATAACGATTGGAAACATCCTCGCAAAGTTAAGCTCGTCCTCTTTATCCGTTACAGCCGTGTAAATCTGCAAGGCCATATCTATTTCTTCCAAGCTCCTTCCAGCCTTCTTAGCTCCTTCTCTCACATCTTCCAGATTTTTTGCATAGGTTTTCGGGCTCTCAGCAAGGGGAATCCATCCGTCGGCAATCATTCCCGTAAGAAATCTTGTTTTCCTGCCATTTGCCCCGATATAAAACGGAATCTTACTCCTCGGCTTAATCTGGAGGTATGCATTTTTAAGTCGGTAGAATTCACCATCGTAACTTACCTTCTCTCCACTCCAGAGCAACCTGCATACCTCGATGAACTCAGCCATCTTCTTAACCGGCTTATTTCTCCATTCTATGCCGAATGGATCAAGATTCATAGCTTCTCCGGCTCCTATCCCGATCGCTAATCCACCCCTCGCCATGTTCTCGATCGTTGCAGCCATCTGGGCGAAAACGGCTGGATGTCTTCTATGCGGGCAAGTAACACCACTCCCAATCCTTAAATGAGTTTTCACGGCTAAAGCGGAGATAACACTCCATGCATCGGGGCAGTAGCCTTTAGGATACATGAGCAAGTGATCGGGAAGCCAAAGGGAATCGATAGGATAGCTCTGCATTCTTTCTGCAAGTTTGAACAACCTTTCAATGGGTTCTGGAGCAGGAAATGGCAAAAGCATGCTGAATTTCAGCTCTCGCTTCATTTTACCACCTGGTTGTATCTGGATACGTTTCTATTTAAAGGTTGAGTATAAAGTTGAGCGAATAAAGTTGAGATATTCAGATTATTCAGAGTTTTATGATCTCCCCCGTCCGCTTGTAGATTTTCAAGCCAGGAGGGAGGGAGTTGCTGAGCTCGTCGGAGGTCAAAACCTCCATAAACTGCTGTATTTTCCACGTGCTGAACTTCGCCTTAGGAATAAGAAAGTCGTATTCTTCTCCCCTCAGAGGGATGAAATCCAAACCGTACTGCTCAGCAACCGTTCTAATCCCAATTCCAGCATCAGCCTTTCCCATTAAAACTGCAACAGCAACGGAGCTGTGGGATTTTGCTTCGATTGTGTAACCCTTTATCTTGCCAGTTAATTCCTTGAACTTCTCACCTCTTTTCTCTGCTATTTCTTTGAGATACATGTCAAATAGAATTCTCGTTCCTGAGCCTCGATTTCTGTTAACAATTCTCGTTTTCTTTTCAATTATGTCTTCAACGCTCCTTATCCCCAGAGGATTTCCTTTGGCAACGATAATTCCTTGCTCCCTCAGGTATCCTTTGACGAGAACAGCATTTTTCACGCCGTATCTCTTTAAGTAAGGGACATTATATTCAGCGCTCTCATCCAGCAAATGTATCCCGGCTATATCAGCCTCACCCCTCTTTATAGCTGAAATACCCCCAGAAGAACCGACATTTATAATCTTAAACCTCAGATCTGGAATTCTTTTTCGCAAAAGCCGGAAAATTACATCGAGCCCTATGCAGTGGCTCCCTATCACCATCAAATCAGCGGGCTTAATCTCCTCGCTGAAAAGTTTCACTGTAAACCTCTCCCCCACTTCAGCGATCACTTTTTCCGCCGGAATGTGAATAAAGCCATCACTTTCCGCCAGCGATGTTATGGCTCCTGAATAGTGGCCGGAAACTGGATAAGCAGAGAATCCTTCCTCGCCGCTAACCAAATTAACGGGGAGAAACTCCGTTTTTCCGCTTGATGAGAAAACCTTTACAGCGAGCTTTGCCTCAATTTCGGTGCTTTTTTCTTCTCCCAAGCCGGAAAGTCTTCTTATTAGGGGGCTGACGAAGATGCTGTAGATCATGAGGGCAGAAGTTGGATTTCCCGGCAGGCCGAAGGCAGGTTTGTTGCCAAGCGATGCGATTATCGTTGGCTTTCCCGGCCGGACAGCTATTCCATGCACAAGCACTCCCGGCTCCCATTCATCGAGAATTCGGTAGATCATGTCCCCTGCTCCTGCAGAGGTTCCACCAGAGCATAGAATTATATCATAATCAAGAGCCTGCTCTATCATCTTTCTGATCTCATCAGCATTATCTCGGGCTATCCCCAAAAATACAGCCTCTCCTCCATCCTCCTCTATCGAATTCATTAGAGTATAAGCGTTCACATCGTAGATTTTGCCCTTCCCCAGTTTTCCTCCCGGCTTGACAAGCTCATTACCAGTTGAGAACACCGCCACCTTCGGCTTCGAATAAACCTCAACCTCAGCTATACCTAAAGCGCTTAGGACTCCAATCTCTCTCGGGGATAAAACCGTTCCTTCTCTGATTACAAGCTCTCCAGCCATTATATCCGAGCCGGCGAACATTATGTTCTCTCCCGGAGCAACAGATTTGTAAATTCTCACGAATCCATCTGATTCAGCTGTGTATTCCTCCATCACAACGGCATTCGCTCCCTTTGGAATCGGAGCTCCGGTTGATATCTCTATCGCTTCCCCTCTCTTCAATTCTACCTCCAAAAAATCTCCGGCACCGATTCTTCCCACGATTTTAAGCTTTACCGACGAATCTTCCTCAGCTTCAAATGTGTCCTCCGCGATAACAGCGTAGCCATCCATTGTTGATCTATCAAAGGGGGGAACATCTATCCCAGCCTCATAATCCCTCGCCACAATCCTGCCAAGAGCGTTTTCAAGCTTTATCTCCTCTACTTTCCGGGAAACAGCAAAGCTTTCAACAATCGACTTTGCCTCCTCAACTGATACAAGATCTTTGAATACCTTTTTACTCATTTTTTCACCTGAAGAAGTAATTTATTAGCCTGATTTCCACCTCTTCTCCCTTCTCAATTCCCTCTTTCTCTTCAGGAACCTCTATAATTCCGTGGGCCTTTGAAAGGGAAGAAAGAATGCCTGAACCAGAAGTCCTTATTGGGTAAGCCATTAGCCTGCCATTTTCCTCTCGCAAATAGGCCCTAGTAAATGTCCTCACACCAGCATTAGACGGGATTCTCTCACCCGCGAAAGCTTTTATCATACTCCCCGGCATGTAAAAATCGTTGAAATCGATTCCACACATTTTGAAAAGTACTCTGGGGAAAAGAAGATTAAAGGCGACGTAGGTTGCCACGGGAAAGCCGGGGAGAAGCAAAATCGGCTTACCCTTTATGGATGTGAAGCCAGCAGGCATTCCGGGCTTAATAGCGATGCCATGTATGAATTCGCTGTCTCTAAACTCCTCTATGATTATGGGCAGAAGATCTTTTTTCCCAACAGAGGTCGCACCGCTGAAAACAAGCATATCTGCCCTTTCTAAGGCAAAACGGATGGTTTTTCTAAGAAGTTCCGCATCATCTTTCACAATCCCAAGATCGAGCGGTTCAGCATTGAACTGCCTAACCAAATTAATCAGCATATATCTGTTGGTGTCTAGGATCTTGCCTTTTTCGATTTCAGTTGAAAGAGCATCAACCAACTCGTTTCCTGTAGAGGCAACACCCACAATCGGCCTTCTAAAGACCTTCGGCCTTAGATTTCCAGAAGCAGAGAGTAAAGCAATATGATGGGGCTGAATCACCTCACCTTTCCTCAGAACGATTTCACCTCTCCTTACATCTTCTCCGGCCCTCGAAACGTTTTTCCAAGGTGGAATTGAAGAGTAAACCTCGATGTAGTCTCCTTCGAGCTGAGAAGTGTGTTCGATCATTACAACTGCATCAGCATTCTCCGGCATCGGAGCTCCTGTGGAGATTCTTATTGCTTCCCCCTCCCCTAAATCTATACCCGCATTCTCGCCAATCTCCACCTCTCCAACGACTCTGAAGATTACTGGGTTGCTAACACCCGCTCCAAAGGTTTCCTCAGCCTTCAGAGCATAACCATCCACAGCCGAGCGATCGAAGGGGGGGATATCTCTTTTAGAGAATAAATCTTCAGCACAAATCCTGTTTAAGGAATCCCGGAAATCTATCACCTCAATCGGCAAAAGATTTAGTTTGAGCTGCCTGAGCTTTTGAAAAGCCTCTCCGACTCTGTGAGTTTGTAGAAAGCCTCTCTGCCTCACATCTTCAGCCATCGGATAACAGGTGGCGAGAAAGCATAAATTGTTATCGCTCGTAAGCAAAAGCCTGAGAAAGGCTGAGAAAAGATTATTAAATTTGAGGTGAAATAGCCTTTAGGAGGTGCTAAGGTGAAGAACTACGAAGAGCTACTCGAGAAAGCCTATGCGGAGATGCCAGCGGAGGTTACAAGAAGGGAGAGGTTTGAGATTCCGCGTGTTAAGGTACAGCGAGAAGGAAATCGAACGATCATCAAAAACCTCAGTCAGATAGCAAAAACCCTTAACCGCTCGGAAGAACACCTTTACAAGTACATGGTAAAATCCTTGGGTACTGCTGGGATTCTCGAGAGCGGAAGGATAGTCCTTCAGGGAAAATTTACCGAGGATGAAGTTCAGAGGGAGCTAAATGGTTACGTCAAAGAGTACGTTCTCTGCAAGGAGTGTCAGTCCCCCGACACCGAATTCAAGAAAGAGGAGCGTGTGTTGTTCGTTAAATGTCTGGCGTGCGGCGCTAAACATCCCGTGAGGAACATCTAGAGCATCGGAACATAATATACCTAGCATATCTAACCCGGTGAGGGGATTTGTTCAGGATGAGGGTGTACAGGGTCGAGAAGGAAGTGCTGGTAGCGGTTTGTGATTCAGACCTAGTTGGGAATGTCTACTCATCCGGCGAGTTCAGGATTGAGGTTAAGGAGGACTTTTACGGGAAGGAAGAGGTAGGCGAAGAGGAGGTCAAAGGAGCATTGCAGAAGGCTACGATAGCAAATATAACCGGCGAGAAGGCGGTGAAGCTGGCAATAAAGCTGGGGATAGTTGACAAGGAAAACGTGCTTAAGATTGGAGATTGCTGGCACGCGCAAATGGTGACCCTTTAGGTTTTGTATGCTGAAGATTCCATCATTTTTCAGGGATCAAATTTTCCAAAATCGAAGATTTTTAAATTTATGAATTGAATATTGTTTATGGAGAGCTTCGCGGGAAGAATCCCCGAAGAAGATTTTCTCGAGGAGGTTGACAGGGCAATATCAAAGCTGCCTGGGAAAAAATTTGTCAGGATAAATTTTAAAAGAGCGGCGATAATTGGCGATACCCATGGAGATTTGCCGGCTCTAAAAACAATCCTCAAACTTACCAAAGATGAAGGAATAATATTCCTCGGAGACTACGGAGATCGCGGAATTTATGGAGTTTCAACCTACTACGAGATACTGAAACTTTTCAATGAAAGGGAGAACGTTGTGCTACTCAAAGGAAACCATGAAAGCGATGCTGTTATACCGCATGAACTCCCGGAGCAGCTTAACAGCTATTTCAACAGTGAAGAACCTTTGAACAGGCTCAGAAAGCTTTGGGAAAAACTGCCAATCTCTGCTGGAAGTGAGGAATACTGGTTCGTTCATGGCGGAGTTCCAACTGGAGGAAAGGATTACAGAGAAGATTTCAGTGAGAAAGATTTGCTTAATCCTTCAGACGAGGATTCGATAGAAATGCTCTGGAATGACCCCTGGGAGAAAGAAGAAAACGGACACAACTACTTGAGAGGGGTTATGTACTTCTTTGGCAAGCGAACAACGAGAGCTTTCCTCGAAAGCTTGGATTTCAAAGTTATAATTCGCTCACATCAGCCGGATAAAATCCTTATGGCCGAGCAAGATGGAATGGTGGTAACGGTTGGCTCATGCATGCAGCCTTACGGCTTGAGCGAAGCTGCTTTTCTGCGAACCGATTTCACAGAAAGGATAAGAGACGGGAGTGAGGTTGTTAAGAAGTTCGGAGTTTTTATCTGATCTCCTTTTTCTTTGTTCTATTCCATATAGCTCCAACCAGAAAAACAACAAGCTTAAATTCAATGTTCAAGAACTTAATACGGTGATTGAATGAAAGTCACTGTTTTGGGTTGTGGAACGGTAGGCACCACTGCCGTAATGATGCTCGATGCATATGGTGTTGATGAGATAAAAATTGGAGATGTAAACGTTGATTATGCAAGCAAAATCGCAAGCCAGTTGACGTGCGATGCTAGAGCTTTGAAGTGTAACGCAAGAAACCCGAATGAATTAAAGGAGGTCATAAGAGGTTCAGATGTCGTTCTGAATTGCGTTGGCCCATTCTACGAGTTTGGCCCTCTAATCCTTAAAGCCTCCATTGAGGAGGGAATAAACTACGTTGACATATGCGACGACCTCGATGCAACGATCGAACAGCTGAAACTCTCAGATCTAGCAAAGGAAAAAGATGTTTCCGCTGTAATAGGAATGGGGAGCTCTCCGGGCCTAGCAAATTTGCTTGCGAAGTTCTGCGAGAACTTCATGGAGGTTGAAAGCGTTGACATCTACCATGCTCATGGGGGCGAGGAGACTGAGGGTGCTGCCGTCGTAAAGCACCGCATTCATTCGATGAAGATGGACATCCCAGTCTTTCTGGATGGAGAATTCAAAAATGTGCGGCTGTTTGAAGAAAGTGGAAAGGCTTTGGAAGAGGAGGTCGAATTTCCAGAGATTGGGACGTTCAGAGTCTATGCGTATCCCCATCCCGAGACGATAACCCTGCCCAAGTACATTAAGAACGTTAAGAGAGTAACAAATCTCGGCCTCGTTCTGCCTCCAGAATATGCTGAGCTTATCAAAACAATAGTGAGAATTGGGATGGCAGATGAAACTCCGATAAGGGTTGGAGAGCTTGAAATTCCGGCAATTGAGTTTGCAGTTTCCTTCATACTATCAAAGAGAGAAGAACTGATCAAGAAAGCTGGAATGAAGGAGCCAGTTGGAAGTTTAATGGTGGTTGTGGGCGGAAAAATGAACGGAAAGCGAGAAAAGCTCTCCTTCGCGTTGAGTTCGAGAGGCCAGGGAATGGGAGAAGGCACAGGCATTCCGGCAGCGATTGGAGCCATCCTGATGGGAGAAGGCAGGATAACCGAGAAGGGAGTTTTGCCACCCGAAGCATGCATAAACCCGCTGGATGCTTTTACGCTCGCTCAAAAAATGCTGAAATCAACTGGCAAAGGAGATCTCCCCCTCATCATCGAGAGAATTAAGGAGGATGGCACAAAGGAAAGGATCGATTATAAGAGCATTTTACCCTTGTGAGGTGGGAGTATGGAGATACCGAAAGTCACTTACAAAAGATTTGAAGATCCAGAAGCAAATCCGGATGCTCTGCCGGAAGGAATAGGCGACGATTACATAATAGCAACATATTACATGTCCTTCCCTAAGATGCTGAACATCTCCGATATAGCACAGATAATGGCGATCGAGCAGAGCACCGGCACATGGATTCCCGTGCCCGGAGAATCGCCGGAAGTTAGGAAGAAGCATGTTGCGAAGGTAATAGGGATATACGAAACCCCAGACTACGAATTTCTTGTTCCTGATGAGGTAAGATGGAGGAATTACATAGTGCAAATCGCCTTTCCCTACGACAACATTGGCAGCACGCTTTCGATGCTCTTCACAGCAGTAATAGGGAACATCTCGATGGCTGGAAAAGTTAAGCTCCTCGATCTTAAGTTCCCCCGGAAGTACGTTGATGGCTTTAAAGGCCCTAAGTTCGGAATAGAAGGGGTTAGAAAGGTGCTAGGGGTTAAAGATCGTCCACTGCTGAATAACATGATAAAGCCATGCACGGGTTTCCCTCCGGAATTGGGAGCGAAGCTTACATACGAAGTAGCGAGAGGAGGAGTTGACATCGTAAAGGATGACGAGCTGCTCGGCAATCGACCTTTTAACTCCGTCGAGGAGAGGGTGACGAAGTATATGGAGGCAATAGACAAAGCGAACGCAGAAAAGGGAGAGAAAACCCTGTATGCGGTGAGCATATCCGATGATATTCCGCAAGTATTTGAGAATGCAGACAAAGCAATAGAGCACGGAGCGAATTGCTTGCTCGTCAACTATCTCGCTACCGGCTTGCCAGTGTTAAGGAAGCTTGCTGAGGATCCGAGCATTAAAGTGCCAATAATGGCCCACATGGACTGTGCTGGGATCTATTACGAATCCCACTATTCCGGCGTTCGATCGGATCTGATTCTCGGAAAGCTCCCAAGGCTTGCTGGGGCAGACATAGTCGTCTATCCGGCTCCCTACGGAAAGGCTTTCTTCCCCGAAGAGAAGTATCTGGCTGTTGCCAAAGCACTGACATATCCGTTCTATAACGTCAGACCAATATTTCCGATGCCTTCAGGTGGTATAGTGCCTTCCATTGTTCCCAAGCTCTACAAAACCCTAGGTAAGGATTTCGTTGTCGCTGCTGGAGGGGGAATCCATGCCCATCCAGATGGGCCAGCAGCAGGAGCTAGAGCTTTCAGGGCTGCAATAGAGGCAGCTATGCAAGGAATCGATCTCAAAACGTATGCGGAGACGAACAATCTGCCGGAGCTGGAGAAGGCATTGAAAATGGAAGTGCGCTGAATGTGCGTGAATGATAATCATGATTAAAAATTAAATTAGTCGAAAGGTTTTTTACTTTTCAGATAAAGGCTAAATTGGTGATAGAATGTGCGAGTCAAAGGTGGTTAAAGTAAGCGATGGTGAGGAAACTGTTCTGATGGAAGATGTAATCAGAATTGAAGTAGAGGGAGACAAACTGAAACTTTACGGATTATTAGGCGAGACTGCCGAAATTAAGGGCAGAATAACTCTCATGGACATGAAAAAGCATAAAATTTTGGTGGAGGAATGGGTATGAAGGTTAAGGTTGCCATAAATGGGTATGGGACGATAGGCAAAAGAGTTGCAGATGCAATTGGCATGCAGCCGGACATGGAGGTTGTTGGAGTGACAAAGACGAAGCCGGACTTCGATGCTAAAATGGCGGTGAAAAAGGGATACAAGCTTTATGCAGCTATCCCTGACAGAGTTAAGGTTTTCGAGGATGCTGGAATTGAGATCCAGGGAGCGGTTGATGATTTACTGAAGGATGTGGACATTGTAATTGACTGTTCTCCAAACAAGGTAGGCGCTCAAAACAAACCCCTCTACGAGAAGCTCGGTATAAAAGCGATCTTCCAGGGAGGGGAAAAGAAGGATGTTGCTGAGGTTTCCTTCAACGCGATAGCGAACTTCGATGAGGCTGTTGGAAAGCAGTTTGTAAGGGTTGTCAGCTGCAACACCACCGGCTTGACTAGGCTGATTTACACGATCAAAAAGAACTTTCCGATTAAGAAAGTGCGTGCAACGATGATAAGGAGAGTTGTTGATCCGAAAGAGGATAAAAAAGGACTCGTCAACGGAATAGAGCCGAATCCGATTAAGCTTCCATCCCATCATGGCCCCGATGTGCAATCTGTTTTGCCGGATGTGAACATCGTAACAACCGCATTCAAAGTTCCAACAACGCTCATGCACGTGCATTCTGTATCGATGGAGCTTCAAGATTCCGTAAGCGAGGATGCGATAAGGGATGCTCTCGCAGCTGAGCCACGAATAATGCTGATAAACTCGAGCGATGGATTCACGTCAACAACGAAGATAATCGAGTTCGCTAGGGAGCTGAGAATGAGGTACGATCTTTACGAAAACGCGGTGTGGGCAGACTCAATTGGCATTGTGGACGGAGAAGTTTACATCACCCAAGCGATAAACCAGGAGTCCATCGTAATTCCCGAAAACATCGACGCAATAAGGGCGATGCTCGAGCTGATGGACAAAGAAGAGAGCATAAAGGAGACGAACAAAAACCTGAAGATAGGTGTGTAATTTTAATCAAATTTTTCAATTTTTGATTTAATTTTGATTTAGTTCATTTAAAATTCATCTAATTCCTTCTCACAATGCTAAGCATTGAGAATATAATGCCCAAACCTTTTAATCCTAAAAAATGTTAGCACATACAATGATTGAGCCTACGATTGATCCCAAGAGACCCGAAAAACTTGAGAAATTTGGGAAATTTGACAAATTTGAGGAAACTGAGAAACTTGAAAAACTGATCGATTTCATAAGAACTTTTAGAAATAAAGGCGTGGTAGTGGCTTTCAGCGGTGGGGTTGACAGTTCTACACTCGCAGCATTGGTGGCTAGAAACATCGACAAGGCGATTGCAGTTACAGCCATCTCTCCCACAACTCCGAGAAGGGAGATACGCGATGCAGAAAAAGTAGCTAAGGAGATAGAAATCAATCATACTTTTATAGAATTGAACGAACTCAAAGACAAAAATTTTGTGAAGAACACAACCGATAGGTGCTTCTTCTGTAAGAAGAATTTACTTGAAGCCTTGCTGAAATTTGGTAAAGAAAGAGGATATTCGGTTGTTTTTGAGGGGACAAATGCAAGCGAGCTAAAAGGCCATAGGCCGGGATACAAAGCTGTTATGGATTTGAAAGACGTTTACAGCCCTTGGGTAGAATTTGGGATAACAAAGAACGAGATCAGGGAGATTGCAAGGATAATGGGACTCTCCTTTTACAATAAGCCATCTTTAGCCTGTCTTGCTTCACGCATTCCTTTTGGAATTCCAATAGATGAGGCAAAATTGAAGATGGTAGATGGGGCTGAAAGCTTTATTTTGGATCTCCTTAAGATCAGACAGGTGAGGGTGAGAAATTTTGATGGTGTAGCGGTGATAGAAGTCGAGAAAGAGGATTTAGAAAAATTACTGGACAAAAACGACGTGATCGTGGAAAAGCTAAAAGAAATTGGTTTTAAACGAGTTTTACTTGATTTAGAGGGTTATGCAACTGGAAAGCTCTCCCTGAGTGTCATTTGAATTTATGAAAACCTCAGCCAACTTGTTTTGCTTTGGCATTTTTTACATTGGCTTTTACCCTAGTATTCTTAAAATTCAGATTGAGATTTACCCTTTCCGTCAGCATCAGAAACGCCGGGACAACTGTTAAAGCGGCAAGTAAGGCGAAGATTATCGCGATCAGAGCCATCAAGCCGAAATCGCTCAAAGCTGGGAAATCGGAAAAAACTACAGCCCCAAAACCACCTGCCATGGTTAGGGCTGAGGTAACTACTGCCTTTCCAGTTCTCTCTATTGCCCTTCTAACAGCCTCAATCGGAGAGGCTCTTTCCCTCTCCTCACGATACCTCTCTGAAACCATTATAGAGAAATCTATACCAAGGCCGAGAATTATCGCATTCAGCGTTATCGAGATCATCGTCTGCTTTATCCCAAGCAAAAACATGAAGGTGTTCGTTGCTCCTATGACAGTAGAAATTGCAAGCAAAGGAACGATCGCCTTTTTGAGAGATCTGTAAACTCCTAGCAGGAGAATTATGATCAGCAAATATGCCGCAGCCGTCATTGTCAGCTGGCTGCCATACATTATCTCGCCTAGATGAGCCATTATAACTGGATATCCTGTTATGTAATAGCCACCATCCCATCCAAAGTATTGAATGTCTTTTTTGAGATTTTCAAGCAGGTTTAGTCTTTTTTCATGGGTATTTGCATTCGTGTAAAGCTGAATGGTTGTCATCGTGCCTGAGACGTACTTCTTCAGCTGACTCTCCGGAAAAGCAGCCAGTATAGCTGATAAACTTCGATCATCTTTTGGCAGACCTCCGGCAAAGTCTTTGAGAACGGAGGAGAGAGATGTATACTGATAAACCAAGCCCTCTTTGGCAACTATGTAACTTGCAAGCTCATCCGATTTTTTAATCATCTCAACATTGATTTCATCCGAAGTTAGGACGAGGGTATAGATGTACTGCCCACCCATAACCCTTTCAAGCTCTTTAAATCGAACCATGGCAGGCAAATCCGGAGGGAACCACTTCTTTGTATCAGTTTCGAGCTTGATCTGGGTGTTGGCGTATGCACCAAAAAGAATCAGGATCAAAGCCAGTGCAATTATCTTTCTCGGGTTTGAAACCGTAACGCCTGAAACAACCATCAAGCTGCTTTCAAGGATTCCTGGACCTTTTTCTGGACCTTTTTCGAGTCCTTGTGCCTTCTTTTTCTCTCCCCTTAGATTTACCCGGTTCTCATTTCTCTCAGACTCGTTCTTATTCCTGTCAAGAATTGTGAGAATCGAAGGCAAGAAGGTGATCGCGAGGATGTAAGCGAAAATTAAGCCGAGAGACATTATGAGGCCAAATTTCGTTAGCATCGGCATCCCTGGAATCGTCATCGACATGAAGCCGATGATGGTGGTAAGCATTGCCAGAACCACCGCTAATCCAGTTTTTGAGACGGCAAGAACAACAGCTTCATCCTTTTTCTTCCCTTCTTTCCTCTCCTCCTCGAATCTGTTCTGGATTTGGGCTGCATATTCAATCGATAACCCTATAAGTATTGGAAGCGTCGCAGAAATGTCCATCGTGAGCTTGATTCCAAAGATGGGCAATAGACCAACGATGATTAAAACAGAGAATATGGAGATTATTAGAGGCATGAAGGCCATTAATTTCTTCCTCACAACCCCGCTGAAAGTCAAGACGAGGATTGCGATCATGAGAATGACACTTATCCCGGTCATCCTTCCGGTGTTCTCCATTGTAGTCTTCACAATCTGATATCCAAGCAAGGGTGTTCCCGTTGCCTGAGCAATAACTCCTGTCGGCCTTGGAGTGAACTGGATTACCCTCTCTATTTGCTTGGCAAGTTCATTCGTTTTCTCGGGAGTGGTGGTCGTGATCTCAACAGTTATGATCGCCATCGTTGGCTTAGGGATCAGATCCTTGGCATAGATTTCAAGAGATCTTTTGAGTAACGCTTCATCCTGCGGTAAGCTCCCATAAATCTGTACGAGTATGGAAGCAGGAGAGATTGTTGAGCCAACCCCATCAAGCCTTTTTAAATTATTTTCAAGTTCTAGCATATATTCCAATACTTCTCTGTCCGTGACATCCTCCGTTTTTATGTAAACGAAGGCCGAATCCGGCCTCACTCCAAAATCCTTTTCGTAGAGTTGAGACTGAGCGAAAAACTTGTCTCCAGATGGAAAGTATTCCTTGTACTCCGTAGAGGTGAACCTAACATTTGATGCTGAGATTGCAGAAAAAATAAGGATTATAGCAACAACTGAAACAACTATTCCCGGCTTTCTAGCGATAAAGCCCGAAAGCCTTACGAGCAATTCTGCAAACATTTACTTCCTTAGCCTCCTGTATGCAAGGCCCACTATTATCGCTACAACAACCACCCCAACTGCTATGGCAGGGAGATAGGAAGTCTTTTTAGAAGTAACCTCAATCGTTGCTTTGATCGGTTCGCTTATGACCCACTCGCCCTCTGGATCCTTGTATTTCACTTCCAGATTTAGTGCGTAAAGCTTTGGAGTCGCTTCTCTGTCTGCTTTTAATTTAAACTTGATTGTAGCTACTTCACCGGGCTTGAGATTTCCTATGAAAGCTGTATCATCGGTCGATGAGAATGGATCGACCACAGTGAGCCTTGCAGTTGCATCTCTGACTTCGTAGCTGCCAGCGTTCTTTATCTGGAGTTCGACTATCCCCTCTGCTCCAGCGTTGATGACTGGCTTTCCTTCAACCTCAAACTCGAGCTTTGGGCTAACGGAGATTCCTATCTCCACCGGATTGGCTTCGGAATACTCATCCATCGTTTGGTATCTCAGTTTAATTTCAGCAGGATACGGCACAGCCTTTGCCTCACTCGATGCTTTAACTTTGAAGATCGCTGTTCTCTCCTCTCCCGCCTTAATATCCCCGAGATAGTACTCTGAGCTCAAAACCGAGATTGGCGGGTTTGCGCTGAGCGAGAGAGTTGCATCCTTCAAATCTGCTGTCGTTGTAACAGTTACCTTGACTTCTCCCTTTGCATTGGCAAAAACCTTGCTTTCAACAGCTTTCACAACCAATTCTGGAGCGGGTTCAACTCTAATTCCGAATGGTGCGGCTTCACTCTCTTTAAGCGATCCTGATTCGTCGAGGTAAGTAGCTTTTAGTTTGAGCGGATAGTATCCACCATCCTTCACATCAATTTTCAGATAAAATGTTGCACTCGCCTTATCGCCCGGCTCGAGATCTCCAACGTAATAAGCCGCTTTAGCTTGGGAGAGAGAGGTCGAGGGCATTGCAGACGGCATTGCTGAAGGGATCTGCATGCCCATACCTACACTCATACCACCTGCTATACCGGGCATAGGCATACCGCCTGGCATCCCGGCCACTCCAGTCAAAGCGGGCGAAAATGTTGGCTGGGAGATGCTCAAGGCTGAAGCTTCAAAGCCTGTTGGGGTTTCTAGGGTTACGTAAGCGTCTCTTGCTGTTTTCTCGCCAGAATTCATAAATTCAACGACAATCTTTCCTTTTCCTCCCCCAATCAGGGAATCGGTTGAGACGTTGAGCACTTCAAGCTTGACTTCCTCTTCTTTAACAGTAAATTTCAGCGGAATTTCTTGCACTTCATCCGTGTACTCAAGCTTGTACTCCTTAGTCATGATTTCGTACTCGTAAACGGTGGTGTTCGTTATGGATGCATTTGTCATGTAAATATCGCTAACCAAACGCGTAAGACTGCTCCGGAACTCTTTGGGGAAGCTTTGTATCGGGAAAGTTTCGAGTCTCTTCAGCTTCTCGATCCTCTCATAGCTTAACCTCAGCTTCAGATCGTAGTCTCCAGGCGATGCATCATCAGCAACTTTTATTGTAAACTGTAGCGTTACCGGCTGCATTGACGGCAATGCAGGCAATTTCTGGATTGGAGTTTCAACCTTTATCTTATCGTTTCCCACAAGCTCGATTGAAAGGTTGTAGGCCGTGAAAAGCATCTCCTCATTTCTGAAGAATCCTGCTTCCAGTTCGTCCTTGTATTTAATTTTAACTCGCTTTGCATCGTTGAACAGAGTTAAAATTATCGTTCTCTCCTCACCCTTGCTAAGCTGATTCGAACCCACCATCGAAACCGATATGTGCGGCTTTTCCTCATACTCCAAAGCCTGAACGCTTGCGATGAAGGAGATAAGGAGCAAAAAGCCTAAAATGCCCATTCCCAGCAAGTAACCTGATTTTGATGCCATCCTCATCACCTGTTGTTGCTCCCCCGACGAAAAAGTATAAAAACATTGTGTTTAAAAGTCATCATCATGAAAATAATAAACGTCCTGAAATCATTTGGCTTCAGTGACTATGAGGCGAAAGCAATCCTTGCTTTGCTTTCAAGAGGGCCACTCTCTGCCAAAGAGGTAGCAGAGATAAGCGGGATTCCAAGAACCTCCGTTTATGATGTCATGAATTCGCTGGTATCCAAAGGTTTCGTTGAGGCGTTCGATCGCCCAAAGAAATTCAGGGCACTAAGAACAACAGAAATTCTGTCAATACTCTCCAAAAGGATGGATGAGGGGATTGAGTATCTGAAAAAAGAGCTTCCGAGGTACGAGGAGGCTGAGGTGGAGGAGGTCAAAATTTATAGGGGAGAACTCGTCTTGGACAAGCTTAAAGAAATGATTTCAGAAGCGAAGGATAACATAATAGGAATCTTCTCTTACATCTCCGATGAGATCAAGGAGATACTTGAAGGCGCAAAATGTAAATTGGTTCTGATTTCCCTCAACGCTAAAGAGGTGAAAAACGCTGATGCGTATGAGTTCAAGAGAAAAGAGGAGGTTATAGACAGATTTAGGGACAAGTGTCACGGTTTCCTGATTTTCGACGATTGCAGGTCGATTTTCCTCTTTATGAGTCCAACTGCCCTAGCACTAATTAGCGAGAGTCCAACGATTGCAGGTTTCTCAAAAATGATGTTGTTACCCCTACTCGAGGTGTTACGTGAAGAGTAAGTAGTGCTGGGTAATATCTGAGTAAGTATCAGGGACAACACTAGATTTCTAATAAGTCAAAAACTCCCTAATGATTCAAAAAACCGAAAACTTAATATACAATCATTATAAAAGGAGGGACTGGAGTCCCCCTCCCTTACTATTTTAATTTTACACTTCTATACACTTCCGCACAGATTTACATCTCATTTCGTAAAACTAGTGCACTTTCTTCGATATCTTCGATATGCGGTTAGATGCAGTTAGCGATCCTGCTCAGTTTTGACTGTCTCGATCAGCTTTTTGCCTGCTACGATTTCATCTATGCTGTGAATAACAGCCCCCAATTCCTCTATAACCATTTTTATATCTTCAAAACTCATGTCGTTTCCAACTATCGTTATCTTAACGTTCTCCGTGTTCTGATCTATCTCATAGAGGCTTACGTTAACACCCTCAATGTTTTCGAGTTCGCTTAGTCTCTTCGCCAAGACAAGGTTGCTCGGCTCGTGGGGTTTCAGGACGTCCAAAACCAGCCTTCTGAATCCAGACACAAGGAAAAGTTTTTCAGGTCTTTATTTAAACATTTTGTATGATCGATCTACACCTGCATTCAATTTTCAGCGATGGGGAGCTTTTGCCTTCCGAGCTCATAAGGAGAATGGCAGCGTTAGGCAACGAAGGGATGGCAATAACAGATCATGCAGACTTCTCGAATATACCACAGATTATGGAAGCTTTGAACAAGCTGAAGGAACACAGGGACGATTACGAGCTAAAAGTTCTTTTCGGAGTCGAAATAACTCACGTGCCACCAAAGCTTATGGGTAAAGCGGTAGAGCTGGCATTGAAGGAGGGGGCGGAGATAGTTGTGGTACATGGTGAAACGATTGCTGAGCCCGTGAAGGAGGGAACAAACTTTTCCGCCCTGAACGAGGAAATCGACATTCTAGCTCATCCCGGATTGATAGATGAGAAATCGCTTGAACTCGCGGCAGACAACAAGGTTTTCCTTGAAATAAGCTCGAGGAAAGGCCATTGCTTAACAAATGGATACGTTGCAAAAAAAGCTGAAGAATACGGATGTATGCTAATTTTGAATTCTGACGCGCATTCTCCTTCCGACTTGATTTCTTTTAAGGACGCTGAAGCCGTATCCAAGGGGGCTGGCATAGAAGATTTCGAGAAATTGCTTGAAAACTCGCAGAAATTACTTAAAAAAAAGCTTAAAAAAGTTTAATTCAATTAGACGAATCGGATGAATCGAAAGCAATCAAGATAAGCTTCTAGGATATTTTCCTGCTTATTTTTCTCCAAATAACTCTTTATCTGGCTAGCAGTCATATAATCGATCAGATAAAGTAGCTTTTCCTTTTCTTTGGAATTTTGGAAGTAGTCCAACGACTTTTCACTTTCATTGGCATGTTTCCTTATAAGTGATAGCACTTTAACAACCGCCTCTTCAAATCCGTATTTCTCAGCGTATATTGTCGGAAGGGTTCTTGACTCAAGCTCAGAGCTCTTATCGTCGTAAATCTCGAGGTATTCGATTAGATCGTCTACCAGCTGATAGGCAATACCAAGATTTTTCCCATAGCTGAAAAGTCTTTCAGCAGCTTTTTTATCAGTTGATGCTACCTTACATGCGTTTTTAGCTGCATAAGCGAAGAGTGCAGCTGTTTTATTTTCTATGCATTTAAAATAGCTTTCTTCATCGAAATACTCCTTGGTGCTGTAAACGTCAAGGAGCTCACCCTCCGACATTATTTTTCCAACGTTTGCAAACTCTTTGATTACCTCTTCTCCATACACAGAGGTCAGTTCAACGGATTTAGAAATTAACCAGTCTCCAGCCAGTATCGCCAAAGGCAGATCGTATTCAACGTGGAGAGTTTTCACGTTTCTGCGCATGGTTCCCTTATCTATCACATCATCGTGAGCGAGCGATGCGGTATGAATGAGCTCAACAGCCATGGCGAGGTTGAGAAGCCTTTCATAACTTCCCCCGCACATCTTTCCGGAAAGCAAAACGATAATGGGCCTTGTTCTTTTACCTCCAGCCGAGATTATGTACTTTAAAGCCTTCTTTATTTTGGGGAGTGATCTTGAATTACTCACAAGCTCATTCAACGCATCGTTGATTATTTCGTACTCTTCCCACCCCTCAATCATCTTAACCATCCTTCCTAACTTCAATCCACTATTAAAATTTTCCCGAAAACTTTGAAGTTTAAGTTCCACCACCTGAATACCACTTGAATCCTACCACTGAATTTCACACTTCGAGGTTTCGCTACTCGGCTTAAAAACCAATGGGTTTAGGTTGCCAATTCCTTTGCCAATTCCTTGCTGATTCCTTGCTAATTCTTTTCCACTTTTCCATCCTCTAGCATTTTTAACTACCTTTCCCTAACCTTCACCAATATTTTTTCGAGCTCTCTGGCGATTTCCAACCCTTCAAGGCTGTTAGATGCTTTGGTAACGATAAACACCTCTTGAACTGTTGAACCTTCGCGTAGCAGAAGTCTGAGATTACCCCTTTCATCAGGCCTCAGAAACTTGGCTTTAAAGCCTCCAGGCGACATTCCAACCTTTATGATTCCGGGAACAACTTTCTTCACAAGCTCACTCCTGCTTATCTCCAGAACTATCTTTCTCCCCTTCCTCCCACCTATTATTGTGCTGTGATCTCCCCCAAACTTCCGCACACCCGTTTTCTACCCCTGATTTTTAAAGAATTTTACTTTTTTAGGTGGAGGTTCGTGAGGATCTTCGGAAATTGCGAGGGTCTTGCGGAGGTGTCTGATTATTCTGGGTATGTCTATTTTCATTGGACATATTTCCTCGCATTTCCCGCAGAGGGTGCAGAGAAAGAGCATATCATACGAATTTTCAAGCGTGTTCGTAATTGCACTCCATCCTATCCCCATTGGGCCAGAATAGGTTTCACCTCCCCAGACGTTTCCGATAATCTGATAAACCGGGCATTCAAGCTGGCATCTTCCACATTTAACGCATGTGAGCTGTTCCTCAAGCCCTTCTTCGACTTCGCTTCTCCCATTGTCGAGAAACACAATATGAGTCCCATCCCTCTCCGGGATGTTTATATAGGAAGGTGGAAAGGTTCCCACGAATGCAGATTGCACGATAATCGATTTTAAAGCGAGTTCATCGTTTGGCAAAAGTTTTTCAAGGCTTACAATCGCGATGTAGGCTTTCGGCAGTGATGTGGTGAGGCGGATATTCCCTTCATTCTCAACCAGAAATATTCTTGCTGTCTCCACGGCAAATGCGTTGCAGCCGGAGATTCCGAAATCCGCTTTGAGAAATTTTTGCCTGAGAAAGTTTCTCACAGCCATTGCAAGTTCTTCAGCATTTCTTCCTTCAATCCCCAGCTTCCCGAGTATTCGGATGACTTCCCTCTCTGAAAAATGCACTGCCGGTGCGATGACATGCATTGGTTTCTGATTTGAAAGCTGAATTATCAGCTCACCCAGATCAGTCTCCCAGACTTCATTTTCTGCTTCAAGATAACTTCTAAGCCCAATCTCCTCCGAAACCATGGATTTGGCCTTAACGATAAGCTTTCCACGTCCAATGATATCTCCTATAATTCTACATGCTTCCTCTCCATCCTTAGCGATGTAAACGCTCGCTTTCTCTTCAGCTCTTCTGACAGCTTTATCCAGCCAGTAATCGTAGTTTCTCGCGACTTCCAGCTTTGCCGCCTTCAATTCTTCAGCATACTCCAGCAAATAGGGATATCTTTTCAGATTCTCCTCCACCATAGCGCCAAGGTTGCCAAGCGACCTCAACAGCCCTTCACGGATTGATTTATTCCTTAACGCTTGCAGAATCCTCATTTTTCTCAGCCTCAAGAATTACCGTAAATTTTCTCGGGCCATGCATCCCCCAAACAAGCTTCCCTTCAATATCGGCAGTCTTTGAAGCAGAAGAAGATGCAAGAATCTTCCCGCTCTTCGATAGGGCAAGTCTGTAGGCAGCAATGATATCGGGCATGATTGCTCCCCTTTCAACTACTGCAACATGGTGATCTGCAAGGGCTGAACGCTTTAACTCACTGCCAGTAAAGAAGATAACCCCTACATCTGCCGCAGCGCTTGCTGCAAAACCGACCACAGCTCCGGCATACTTCTTCGCTTCCTCCTTTGGATTGGGAGAAAGGATTACCTCGACGGAATTTCTTTCAAGGGCTTCGATGAGCATTTTAAAATAATTCTCAGACATAGAGCCCACCCAGAAGCTCTGCAAAATCGATAAAAGGAGCTCTTACCCTCTTGAAATTTGAAAGGCAGATCGGGCACATTGTAACCATGCATCCCTTTCCCTTCAGCTCTTCAGCCCTGTATTTAGCCATGGTTTCCGAGAGATTGGGGCTGAAAGATTCAACCGGCCCGCCGCAGCATGAGGTGAGCTTCCCTGAATTCCTGACATCGATTACCTCTATTCCGAGGGAAGTCAGAATCTTTCTGGGAACGTTTGATAGTTCGAGGTATCTGCCGTAGTAACATGGATCGTGGAGTGTTACCGGTGCCACGCTTTCCACATCCGATAGGGGTTTTATTTTTCCATATTCTATTCCATCATCAAGGAGCTCAAAATAAGTCCTCACTTCAATCTCAGAATCCGTGTACTCCGGGTAGAGAACTTTGAAAGCATAGGTAGTGTGGGGGTCTATGGTTATTACTTCCTCGACTCCTTTCTCCTTCAAAATTCGGACAACTCTGGAAGCATGTTCAGCAAATCCTTCTTCATCGCCAATCTCGTAGAATAAAATGCCGCTGTATAAGTCAAGTCCTGGATTGTATCCAAAATCCACCTTCTGCTTTAACAGAATTTGAGCTATCTTTCTAATAATTCCGTTGTAATATTCCTTCTCTTCTTTTGGAACCTTCAGAATTGGTGCAAGAGATGAGATGACTCGGAGAGTTTTGCTTTGAATTAACCTCTCGACAAGTTTCTCCACTTTCGACTCCTCAAACCGCGAAAGAATTTCGGTAATTCTCACAGTATAAGGTGATAGCTGATAAAGTAGTCCGGTGAAAAGCAATCTCTTACTTCTCTCGCTGAGCTTTAATCCCTCATGCCAGGTGGTAAGCTTACTGGATTGAACTCCCAGAGGATTTCCGGTCTTTTTAATGCTCTCCCTCACAAAATCAGCGATGATCCTGGGCTTGTACAGAGATACCACCCATTTGTTGTATTAGCCTTGGTAATCTAGCTTTAGTTTGTTTAGTGATTGTTAGTTTAGTAATCCCAACTATTAAAATTCTTGGGAGTCCGCTGGGAGTTCCTGCCGCAATAATTCCCCATTCAAAACTCAAAAACGAAATCTTAATTACGATTCAAAACATTTACAGTCTTTATCCAAGAATATCTACCAGATTCGGGTGGTTAGATGATAATTTCCGGAGAAAAATACGTAGAAAGGTTGAGAAGTTACGACAGGGAAATATACGCCAGAGGAGAAAAGGTAGAAGACATTGATCATCCCAACATAAAACCGGTTGTCAACTCCATCGCCTTTACATACGAACTGGCCAAAAAGAAGGAAGAGTACAGACCTTACTCCGACTTGGTTGGTGAGGAGGTAAACAGGTTGAACTACGTAAACAAAACTCCCGAGGATCTGATAGCCAGATTTGACTATCAGAGGGAGCTGAGTATGAGGCTTGGGACTTGTAACTACCGATGCGCTGGATGTGAGGCAATACATGCTCTTTATCCGGCAACGAAGGAACTGGATGAGAGGCTTGGGACAGATTACCATGAGAGATTTCTGAAGTTGCTTAAGGAGATTCAGCGAAAGGATTATGCATGCACAGCAGCTTTGACGGATGTGAAGGGAGACAGGGCGAAGA
>JACDNU010000023.1 GCA_017656505.1 Archaeoglobus sp.
ATGTGGGTAGTTTATTTTCATTGGTTAAAAATGTTTTGTCTAATACTCTAATTAGATCTAAGACTGAAGTTTCTTTTTTGGAGTTATTATGCCACACAAAAGATGGAAAGCAGGTGTGGATAGAAAGCAAAGCAAAGCCAATAATTGAGAGAGGCAGAGTGAAAGCGATATATGGGATTGCAAGAGATATAACTGATAGAAAGATACTAGAAGAAAAACTAAGGGAGAGTGAAGAGAAGTTTAGGAAAATTTTCCTTTCTTCTCCTAACCTCATTGCTATCTTAGACGAAAATGGAACTTTCATTGAAGCAAACCCAGCTATGCAGGAAAGGCTCGGAACAAATCCCATAGGTAAAACACTTTTAGATTTGCTCCCAGAAAAACTCGCTAAAAGTAGGATAAGAAGGTTGAAAAGAGTAATAAAAAACAACGAAGAAATTATTTTTGAAGATAGAAGAGACAACAGGGAATATCTGAATAAGTTCCTCCCAATTGTTTTGAAGGATAAAAGATATTGTTTAGTGCTAGCCCAAGATATAACAGACTTAAGAAGGATGAACAAGCTTTTAATGACGTTAAATAAGATAAATAGACTTCTGGTTAGTGAAAAGAGCCTGAAAAGAATCTTTAATAGGACGGCTAAACTACTTTCCGAACTCAAAGAATATTATTCTGTTTGGATTGGACTTATTGAGGATGGAAGTGTGGTCAAAGCAGCTTACTTTGATGGGTTAAGGGTGCATCCTGAAAAACTAGAGTTAGATCTCCCCTGCTTTCAGACAGCTCTGAAAATGATGAAAAGCATAAAAAGAGAGACGAACGTGAGAAAGGAGAGCTGCCCTTTTTATGAGCAATTCAAAGATCATTCATGTTTAATTCTACCGATGGTTATTGATAAAGATGTTCTCGGTTTCATAGTAATACATTCAACCTATGAATTGCCGGGAAAAGATGAGGTAGATCTACTTGAGACTCTCGCAAAGGATCTTGCCTTCACAAATAAATCGATTGAATTGGATAAGGCTAAAAGAAAAGCTTACAGGCAGATAGAGAAAAATATTGAGGAACTTGCAATCCTGGTGGATCACATCCGAAATCCCCTTGCAATAATTAGTGGAACAGCTGAAATTAGTTTTGAAGGTAAGGCCAAAGAGAATATCCTGATTAGTGTTGATAGAATAAATGACGTTATAAGGAGACTGGACAAGCGGTGGCTTGAGTCGGAGGAAATTAGAAAGTTTTTGAAAAGATATTTATAGTTGAGTATAAATTCCTTTAGGAGGTTGGAGGAGAGCATGAAAGTGCTCTTAATTGAAGATGAACCCGAATTAAGGGAGATCTTCAAGAAAATGCTCTCCGATTATGAAGTAACAGCTATTTCCGACGGTAAGAAAGCTGTAGAGCTTTATGGGGAGATCAAACCCGAAATAGTTCTAATGGATATAGTTTTAGAGGTAGGCAGTGGGATAGAAGTGGCCAAGGAAATTCTAAAGATAGATAGTAATGCAAAGATTATTGCGGTCACAGCTTATGCAAGAGACAATAGGGAAAAAATTCTGGAGGCAGGAATTCTTGAGATTTTGGAGAAACCTTTCTTACGAAAAGAACTGATCGATATGATTGAGAGATACAGGAAATAGTCCAAGTCCTAACTGCGCAAACAGTTAATGAAAAAAATTTTATTCATGATCTAATCACTCTTCAATTTCTGCTTCGATTTTGGCATCATATCTAAGTAAAGCTCGATAGTTTCTTTGAATGTTTTTTCAATCTTCCTGATGTTTCTTTTTACTTTTTCACCCTTGGCAAAAGAATTTGATATTTTGGATGCAAAATCCGTTATTTCCTAATTCTCTCCAGAGCATCCCCTATAAACGTTCCGATAACGAAGAATATTGTAAAGTACAGAGCGACCAAAGCGAAGCTCAAAGCTCCGACTCCTGCGACTAAAATTCCGACTACAGGGACGAAAAAAGCCACAACCAGGCCTATGAGAAGACCAACCACGATCCCGATGATTAGGGCTTTTTTCAGGATGTTCAGGCGATCTTCCTTACCCGGATTTACGAACCCGTATATAACTCCGATTGCAAAAGCTACAAGCTCAATCGAAACCATACTTGCTTGAGGAAATAATAGTAGAAGAACTTTTTGATACCTTCCGTTGACAGTTTTAACTCGTTTGACTTGTTTAACCTGTTTAACTGCTTAACCTATTTAACCCCTAACTTTACTGCCTACCCCTTACCCTATACATTCTTTTTCAATCAAAGATGGCTCATGCAGGGGAAGAATTATGTCTGCTTCCTTTTTCACTCTCAAGACGCTGTCATAGCCGGCAATTATATCTGTGTTTATTCCTGGCGGGATAACAGGCATGAATCTCGCAGCTTTTGGAGGCGGGAAGAAATTCTCCATTATGCAGCAGAAACCCGTTATGATCGCTTTTCCTTCTTCCGTGCTAACAACAACCGATTGCCCACCTGGTGTGTGGCCGGGGGTGAAAATCACACCTATGCCATCGAGAATTTGAGCATCTCCTTCGAGCTGAACGATTCTATTTTCTTCGATAGCATCCTCAAGAAGCTCTTTGTCATACCTGAAATCGATTGGATGTGGATTCAACATGAAGTCAAACTCCTTTTTCTGAACGTAAATTGTCGCGTTTTCACAGTAGAAGTCGTTTTCGCAGTGGTCGTTATGCAAATGAGTGTGGATTATTATATCGATATCCTCTGGAGTCAGGTCGAATTTTTCAAGTGCCTCCTCGAATGTGTAGGTCTCTCCAAGCTCTCTTCTCACCTCGTTGGTTTTGAAAGGATCCATGGTGCCTGTATCAACGATAATTTTCTTATCTCCCCCCTCTAAATACCACATGAAAACGGGCAGGTACATCGTCTTATCGCAGTCGAAGTAATAGGTCATTGCACATTTTGGCAGTATTCTTACGCCAACAGCGATGGGATGGATCTTGTATTTCATGACTTCCAATTCTCAAACCTACAAATAGATTTTTTGGATTTTAGGTGAAAGTTGTGCTTATTGTTTAAGCTTTGCCCAATTACCCTTTACCCTTTACTCGTTATAACCAAAAGAATTCCAAAAATGACTGCTATCCCTCCAGTGATCGTCAGAGCTGTTATGCTTTCGTCTAACAAGAGGGCTCCCGAAACTATTGCGACAAAAGGAATTGCTAGAAGGAAAACGGAAGCTCTTGATGCCTCTTCTCTTTCTAGGAAGTAGTACCATCCGAGGTATCCCAGATAGGTTGAAAACACGCCCAGAAACACAACGGACAGGATCAGGTTTAAATTTGGATAAACAAGAATCTTCTCGATCCCAGGAATGGAAAAGTAGAGGATTGGGATCGATCCGAGAAGCATTGCCCAGCTCGTAAGAGTGAGTGAGTCGTATCTCTGCATGAGCTTCTTTCCCAGAACTGTGTAGCCTGCGGCAGACAAGGAACTGATGAAAACTAAGAACACACCGAAAAAGCTTCCTCCGCTCTCAGGCTTGGATAGCAAAGCAACTCCGAAAAATGCAATACAAATTCCAAGAACTTTCATCTTCGTGATTTTCTCCTTTAAAAATAGCCATGAGAGTATCAGGACGAATATCGGGGCCGTTGAGATTATCAGGCTCGCAACCCCAGAAGTTATGTAGATCTCCCCCGCATTGAGGAAAATATGGTAGATTGCCACCCCCAACAGACCGAGGATGAAGATTACGGGAATGTCTTCCCTTTTCACGCTTTCTCTACTTTTTCTACTCTCTCTTGTATCTCTTGCCTCTCTCGCCACTAAACTTATGAGAAAAAACACATCTGCGATTAAGAACCTCAGGGATGCAAGTTCGTAGGGGCTAAGGAAACTTACTGAGTACTTTATAGCCGTAAATGCAAGTCCCCAAAAGATGATCGTGAAAGCCAATACCAGCCACTTGTTGAGCATGGAATGCGATTGCCAAAGAGCTTAATAACCTCTTTGCTTTCATCTTCGATTTTATTTTCAGCATTCCAAGCCTTCCGGTATTCTTAAATAGATTTCTGCTCTCTCTACTTTATGAAATTGGAAGAGATAACCCAAAACGTCTATTACGTTCCCGGAGCGGTTAACATTGGGGTTCTGGAGGTTGGTGCTAACGATGCTAATGGGGCCAATGCTGTTTTAATCGACACCGGCTTGGACAGGGAGGCTGGAAGAAGAATTTTGAAGCTTCTTGAGAAAAATCAACTCAAGGTTAAGGCGATAGTAAATACCCATTCCCATGCGGATCACTTTGGAGGAAACAGCTTTATAGTAAAAAGATCTCAAGCGAAGGTTTTCGCTCCTGAAATCGAAGCTGGAATAATCCAATATCCCTATATCGAACCGCTCTACCTTTTTTCAGCCCATCCAGTTAGAGATCTTCAGAACAGATTTCTAATGGCCGAAGCGTCTAGGGTTGATTTCATTCTAAAAGAGTTCGATCACGGTTTGAAGCCTTTGAACCTTGATTTGGATCTGGAAATTATTCCTTTGTACGGGCACTCTCCAAAACAGATCGGTGTGGCTGTTGATGATATCCTTTTCTGTGCCGACTCGGTTTTTTCAAAAGAAGTAATTGAGAAGTACAAGATCCCCCTTTTCATGGACATAGAAAAGCAGAAACAGACACTCTCATTCTTGGAGAAAAGCGATTATGATTTTTACATCCCATGTCACGCTAAACCGACGTCAGATATTTCTGAACTGGTCGAACTGAATTTGGGGGTTATAGAAAGGGTTGAGGAATTTTTAGCCGCTGAAAGGGGGACAACGGATGAGATACTTAGAAGGCTTTGCAAAGAATTTGGGATAAGGCTCGCTGATTTCACATCTTACTCGCTCATGCTGTCTACCTTAAAAGCTTATCTTGGCCATCTTTACGATAGAGGGGTGTTGGAGGTAGAATTCGGCGATACCCTTTACTGGAAGGGTGCAAAATGATAAAATGAAAAATTAAAGGTAAAAGAAAAATGGGAAGAGAGCTTCTGTACGTTGGAATTCTCGGAACGCTTTTTGGCGTCACAGCTTTCGATACTCTCCTGCTCGGATTTGCAGTTCCAGACTTGATTAGAAGATACGCTCTATCCCATTCGGAAGCTGGACTGCTTGGAACCGGGCTGATGATTGGTGTTGCCTTGGGGGCGATCTCGCTTGGAGCTTTCTCGGACATTGTTGGAAGGAGAAAGGTTATTTTCCTCTCAGTGGTGACGTTCTCTATATCTACGGGCATTATGGCAATGGCTGGGAGCTATCTGTTAATTCTTTTGCTGCTCTTCGTTTCCGGATTCGGACTTGGAGGGGGGCTTACTATGGCTATAGCAAGCCTTCCGGATGTTATAGAAAGCAATCTCGACAAGTACATGTGCTACATGGAATCCTTCTGGGGTTTAGGAGCTTTACTTGTGGTTTCGGTTTTCTATTTCAAGATAAACCTCAATCAGCTTTTTTTAGCCGGCTTTCTGCCCATTCTGACTCTTCCAATCTTTCACAGCCTTCCGGATGTGAGGTTGGGTAAAGACAAATCAAGGAGTATAATTAGGAATGTTGGAACTCTGCTCCGGAATTACAAAAAGCTCACGATTTTGCTTTGGATAATCTGGTTCTGCGGAATTTATACCTATTATGGAGTGTTTTTGTGGCTTCCGGATGTTGTTTCAGCCAAATTCGAGGTTCCCGTACTCATTCCCGTTTATGGGATTCAGATAGTCTCTCCCCTTTTACTCTCCTTTTTCGCAAGAGAACAGAACACGGAAAAGCTTTTGGCTGCCTATTCGCTTTTCGCAGCGATTGCAACTCTCGTCTTCGTATTCTCAGCCTCAAGCCTGATGTTTGCTGCTATGCTTGTGCTCTCATTCTTCAGCATCGGTGGGTGGGTTTTGCTGATTCTATCGACTCAGAAGAGTTATCCCATGGACATTCGCGGTTTGGGAGTTGGAGCAGCTGCGAGTGTTGGCAGAGTAGGCGGTATACTCGCTCCTTGGCTGACAGGGTATCTGATGGACCTCTTCGGAAACTATATCGTAGCCTTCGTATTGTTTGCGGCACTTTTCCTTCTCATAGCCTTTACAGCCCTTCCCGTTTCGAAAATCCGTTACGGCTTGGCAAAGATTGATTCTGCCTAAAGTTTTACCTCAATTCTACCTAACAAAATGCAACAAAATATTTATCTCGCGATTATCAGATGGATAACAGGTAATTGTCCGAATTTTTACTTTTCAACCACTGCCTTTTGGTAAAAGTCCTTGCTATCTTCTCTTTGACTTTTTGCTTTTTAATAGTTAGATAAACTTTATACACAACTAAAGAGAAAATTTTCTTGTATGAAATTACGAAGAAGGGCTGCAGCAGTTGTATTTAAAAACGGGAAAATTCTCCTAGTCAAAGACAAAAAAGCCAAACGATTCTCTCTACCTGGAGGAGGGATTCGCAAAAACGAACCAACTCTCAGTGCGGCAATAAGAGAAGTTTATGAAGAAACTCATTTAGCTGCAGTTAAAGCCAAAAGAAGACCGGATTTAGACTTTAAAGGAAAAGTAAGCAAGCATAAAGTTTGTTTAATTACGGTCAGGGGGAAAGTTGTTTTGAATAAAAAAGAGTTAAAAAATCATTTCTGGTGGGACCCTAAAAAACCGTTAACTGTGCCAGTATATCCACATGTTCGCCACATTCTAGGAAAATTACTGAAAAGTAAGCTTTAACAGAACCCAAAAGAAGAAAATTTTACATATGCAAGAAGAGGTCCTTCTCAAATTCGGCAATGGCCACACCGTCGGAAAAAAATCCAGAACCTTATCGATAAGCTTTTTTAATCGGTCGTAAAACATGTATCATCCACTCCCACCACCAAAATATTTATCCGTCACGCCTAAATGGAAGTGGGAGGGAAGTGGTCTCAAATCGAACTGGCCCGGGTAGGGTAGCGGTCATCCTCTGGGACTGTGGATCCCAGGAGCCGGGTTCGAGTCCCGGTCCGGGCCTTCCTATTTTTGGCGATACAGTCACTATGGCAGCTTGGATTCCTTCCTTGGCTGCTCTGATCAAGTTATCAATAAATCCAGACTTGTTGACAACGTTTTCGTCAAGCCATTTTTTGTGGTCTTTTTCTATCGTAATTGTTATTTTCGTTTTACTGGCTTTTTTCGGCATTTAGAGGCACCTCCTGGCTTCTTATTTATACATACTTTTATGGTTTTATAGGTACTGATTCTTTTAAGATCCCTTTTTATTTAAATTGATAACATCAAAAAATTTAGGAAATTCGAGAATTCAAAAAAGAAAAACCTATTTTTCTGTGACTTTTATCCAAGTTCCATCTGGATAAACTACGTATCTAGCTTCACCCATCGGTTTTCCACCTGGGTATCTTGCTGTCCAATCCAAACTTAACCAATATCTACCCCTTTCGTCTCTATGATAGTAGATTGTTTGATATGTTGAGAGTTGCTTAATTGCTGAATAACTTGTCAAAACTTCTGCATATGCGTGATTGTCTGTTAGCACAATTCTTGTGGTGGCTCCAATCGATTCCAATAACGCTGAAATCAGAATAGCAAAATCATCACAATCTCCGGCAAAGCCATTGTGAATAGTTTCACTTGCTCTTGCGAAGTAATCTCTACCCCTCGGATCGTTTACGTATTTCCACTTATTCTTGACATATTTGTAAATTTCAACAGCTTGGAAAACGTTCAATTCTCCAGGATATCTAGATGCTAATTTTACAGCTAGGTTTCTGACTGTAGGATTTGTCGAGTCTATAGCTTCTGAAATTTGCTTTGCAATTTTATCCATTTTTGCGTATTCATAGGATTTGACAACCGGTTTATTTGGTGTGAAAATAGGTGTGGGTAGAGGTCTGGGAGTAAATTTATCATTCAAGAAATCCCTTATTAATTTTCCAGACTCATCTAATATTTCTTGGATCCTGTTCTCTACCTCATTTGTGATTTTATCAAGATGTCTGCTAATTTCCTCACTTGGATCTTGAGGAATGAAAGAGCATCCTGAGAAAACAATCGTTAGCAAAATTATCAATATCCATAAAGATTTCATATCCTTATACTAGCTGAGAAAATAAAAATTTTTTACGTAATTCGGAGTTACTATTTTGAAATGTAACTCAAAGCTTGTGGAGATGGAGAATAATCTGGCTCCTTAAACACAAATTCCTTCTCTTTAGGCCTGTTAACGTAAGTCTTGTATGCAAAGTAGCCAATCGCAGCCAAGCCAAAGATTAACCCAAGAGCCACAAATACCCTAAAAAGGTTGGCTTTTGATTGGTTTTTGCCATGCTTCTGGCTAAAGTTAGCATCTCCTTGCGTTAACTGCTCAATCTGCCGATTCAACTTTGGCTCATCTTTATCCTTTTCCGGCTGAAAGTGGCTTTTTGTGGTGTGCTCGGCTTTGGGTGGTTCTGGCTGGCTAACTTTAACCATTTTTGTATGGCTTTCGTCATGGTCGTGGCTGGTGTTAACTGGCTTTTTCTCTACAAAACCACCCACTTTTGTATTATTTTGACTTGGTTTTGAACCAGAGCCACTCTCACCCAAATAGTTAACTACCAGCTCCTTCAAGATTTTGCTCTTATTCTTTCCCTCCTTCTTTGCTTTCTCTTCTAAGAGATTGAAGGTCTCTTTATCCAGCCTTATTCCAAGAACTTTACTCATCTTCCACCTCACTTTCTGTTAACACAGGTTAGTATTAAATTGAAGATCGTATAAAGCTATGATAACGAAAACAATCAATTTGAGAAATGTTTACATTTAATGGTCATTGGCTTTTGGCTGGCTTTCTGTGGACATTTCTTAGCAAAACCGGCATTAATAGATATTTTCTGACTTCTTCTTGTTAAATCTAAACAAACCATGCCAATTTAGCCACTTTTGTTGTGTTTCTTCCAGAAGTTAACCAGCTCCTGAATAATTCTGTCATAGCTTAAGTCTTTCTTCCTCCTGGGTTCTTTCTCTATCCCTTTCTCCCTGAGCATCTCCCCTATCTTCTCCAACTCGAGCAAATTCCTCTTGCTGATCGAGATGTGATACCAACCCTTTACCACCTTTTATGCACCTCTCTCATCCCTTGTAAGCTTATACTCACATGGAGGATGCCAGGAATCCTCTCCTTTAGCCATATCAATCAGATACCATTTCTCTCCAGATTTTGCAAAATCGACACTCCAGTATCCCTTTACCTCTCGGCCAACAATCTCAGCATATTCAGTCAGGATCTCTACCTCTTCATCTGTTACCGTGTTAAGCTCTCTAAGCTTCTCCCTCCAGCCTTCAGGTTCCTTAGCCTCCCAAAACCTTATTGCATCCTCAACCCAGTAAGCATGAATACATTGCACGTTCCCATCTTTGATGAAGACTCTCCTCTCCCTTGCAATTGGTAAACCGTTGAAGGCTTTGAATACATAATCAAGTTTCAATAGCTCTCTGAAAACCAGAGCATTGATCGGCAAGCCAACTATTCCAGCCATTGCCGATGATTCTACAAGGTTTGAGATATGAGGCATGAGATCTTTCTCGCTTTCCACATAACAGGTGTATTTCCATTCGTGCTTTCCAGAAAGGTGATCGGTTCTCATAAAGAGTGGATATCCTATTTTCCTTGCAACCCTCTTGATCTCATCGATATTCCTTGGAAGTTTGCCATCGAGCAAGTCAAAAATGCTCTCATTCACTTCAACTATCTCAGTTTTTGGCTGTGGAATGTTGAGGTTCTTAATCTTTGGATACCAATAAAGCATTGAGTTCTCGTCAATCTTTTTGGTATCGAGCATAGGACCACCTCAAAACTCTGTATCTTCCTTTGGTTTGCTTTCTCTAATCCAGAATGCTCCAACTTCCTTCCATGCATCGCCTTCCTTAATCACAAGCCTGTAATGTGGCTGATTGCTATCCTTATCCCTGTTCGTGTTCTTGAACAGGTAGGCCTGCTTTTTGCCCAGAATTCCCAGATCAATCTCTCCTGCAAGGTATTTCTTTGCATTTCCTTCTTTTTTCACTTTCTCCATCCTTTCACCTCCTTCTTTTTCTTCTTTTGAGGAACGTCAAGATAGTTCTCAAAGAGAAACAAGCCTAACTCCTCAATTGAGCCTGAAAAAATAAGCTCATCATCCTGAAATTGATAAAATGGATTGGACCTTACAATCTTAGAAGTGTCGTATTCGTAAAGTTTAACAGACTCTCCTTTTGAGAATAGTATCAGTAAAGGAACCTTCAAGCATTTTGCGATTTTCTTCAAGGTAACGAGCTGAAAACCTCTGATAAGTCCTGAGGTTGATTTCTTTTCCTCAATTATCGCTTGGATCCTACTGCCTGCATCCAGGATGTAGTCTATGTTCGTGACTACTATGTTTCCATTACGATATTGTTTTAAGGCTCTGTATAGGGTGTTCTCCAAGTAGTTACCGCAATGTGGGCATTTCATAGGATTATCTCACCTCTTTCCTTCAGCCTTTTGATGTAGAATCGGACTCTTTCGGTGTTAGCATTCGGAAACTTCTTCAGAATAATTGAAAGGATGTTAGTCTCAATTTGCGTTCTTGGATAGCCTTCTGGCTCTTGCTCTTTTTTGTATTTCTCGATTGCAGGTTTGACTGCCTCTTTGATCTCGCTAATCAAGGTTTCCTGATCTGGATCTGAATTTGTTGGTTTGTTATCAGGGTTTGTAAAATCGTAAACTTCTTCAAAAGTTTCATTCTCTCTCAAATCTCCAGAGCCTTCAAGATAGTTTGTTAGCCCAGCCTCAACACTTTCAACTTCTTCAGTTTCTTGAACTGGGAATCGAACCTCCCAAACATCTTTGTATGAGTTCTTTCTTCTTTCCATTCCAAGTAGCTTCTTTAGCTCAGACTCAACGTTTGCAAGCCTCTTTGCTAGGCTTTTGGCTGAAGAATAACTTGCTGCATATCTGTCGTCAATTTCACATAGCATTTTATGTAGTTGGGAAGCAGTAAGCCATTCACCAGCATTTGATGCTCTAATAAACTCCTTCAATGCAGGAAGCAAAGGATCATCCTGCAAGGTGAAGGCTGATCTTTCATATTCCATCTTCTCTAGGAGTTCATCAACATCCTCATCGATCTCTAAAGCTTCAGCAACAACCTTAACAAAAGCTGCCCAATCAGCCAGCCTGTGTGTTGTCGTAATTTCGCTTAAATCCCTATCTTCAAGCTTTGCAAGGATCTTGTTCAGATCATCCATGTAGAAACTCCACAAAATATCTTGATACTTTTCAATTGGTTTTAACAAAGCCTGAGGTGGAAGAAATTCTTCAAATCTCTTAACATGGAAAATTAACATTCTATCTACTACATCATCTCTCTTGAATTTTGGATCTCTGCTTGTGAGTCCGAGAAAACACCTCGGAGTCTCACGAATTTCATCAAAGTCGGAGTAAAGCTTTCTCTTCCTTACAATAATTCCTGTTGAAATTGTGGCAAGAGCATCCTGGAGCCATTTATGTTGTCTATCTATATTGTCAATAAAATAAATCGGACTTTTTGAAGCTACAACGTAGAAATCCTTCTCATCCGGAAGGTCACTTAATTCGAACCCTGGACCCTCCAAGAACATGCCAATCATTTTGAGTGTTACACTTTTTCCTGATCCTTTCTCACCCACAAGACACATGATAGGCCTTGCTTCTAGGAGATTCTGGAATGGAAATGCGTAGATATGCAGTAAGAGTTGGAGTCTTTGCTCTCTTTCATTCAGTGCTGTATCATAGCTGAAATTAGTCCTGTTAACTAAGAGGCGATGCAAAATTGATCCTTTTCCTTTGAATTCCTCTATTTCACCTTTGATTTCAATTTCAACATTTCTTTTACTGGGAGGAATATACTTGATTGGTGTGGAATTGACTGAATGGAAGTAAATTCCATTAATCCCATTAGGGAGCTTTTTAATTGTCCTTCCATCCAGAACGTAGTAATGTGAATCTCGATCATAGATGTATAGCTTGTTCTGTTCTCTATCGTAATAGAACAGCCTGAAAATCTCTATTTCCTCTCCGAACCTGAGAGAATAATTTTCTAAATCTTTGAGGATAAACCTCCCTTCATCGGTTGCCAGATTAACTCCATAAAGTTCAGATAAAAGAGGTTCAAGCTCTTGGATCTTGTAAACCTTTTTCTCCTGTTCATAAAAATAATAACCCAAATTCGATTTATCCTTGAGAAACTTTCCCTTCCTTTCCAGATCTCTCCTTATCACACCGGAAATAACTCTCTTCTTGACTTTCTCCTCAATTGCAGTTGGTGTTCTTGGATCAGACTTCTCCGATCTTCTAAATACTGCTATCGCCTTCTTTAAGTCTCTTATACCCTCCAACAGCTCATCTATTGAGGTGTATTCATAACACTGTTCTTTATTGTTCCAGGAAGCTCGAGCCATTGATGGATCAATCCCGTTCTCCTTTAATGCAGCCTTGAAAAGGGAGATTACATCTCCTCTGAAGTAAGCAAATGCGTCATCCTTTGAGATCGCTCTCTTCATAAGCTCCTTGAAGTCATCGGCAGAATGAGTTTTGAAGTAGTCATTGAGGTCTATTTTCTCAACATCCTCAGGCTTTGGGAGAATGATAAGATAGCTATCGTCATGCAAAGCTTCTAAGATATCCAAGGCTCCTTGTAAGCCTGCCTGAGACTCCTCATTATCGTTGCAAACGTAGACTTTCTTATTCCTAACCCATTTTTGGATCTCAGGAATGTGCTTCTTCTTGAACCTAACTGTAACCGGAGATAAACATGGAAATCCGTTTGCTATTGCCGAAATAGCATCAGCTATTCCCTCAGTTATTACAACAAACTCAGAACCTTTTATTGAATCTAGGCCGAAAAGAGGCTCAGAGATAATTTCTGACACATAGGGATGATTATCTGAATGTTTCAGCTGTTTCTTATACTTTGCATCATCCCATTCTGGAGTCCAGGGTGTTTTTCTTGCTATGAAGTAAACGGGATTACCGTGCTTGAAGTATGGGATTACTATCCTTCCCTGGAAGAAATCCTTAACACCTTTATCAGTCTTAATGAGCAATCCAGATTTTAGAGCTAGATCAGGTCCAAATTTGGATGTGAGGTAATCAGACAGCTTATAACCATCTTCTGGTGAATATCCTATTCCAAATCTCTCAATTACCTCGGTTGAAAAGCCGTATTTTTCTTTGATCCAGAATCTATGCTCATCCTTTAGATTTGAAACGAAAAATCTATGAGCAGCCTCGAGAACTTCTCGTATCTTCTCCTCTTCCTCTCTGTATCTTTTCAGCTCTCTTCTTCTCTCAGGAGTTAGCTCAAATTCAATTCCTGCAATTTCGGCAGCTCTCTTCAAAACCTCTGGGAAAACGTGAGAGATGTTAGAGGCTTCGCTACAATCAACAAAACCCTCAGCAACTGCAATCCATTCAAACTTGGATCCTCCAGATTGGCATCTAAAGCAATACCAGACTTCCCTGCCTGGATCAATTACAAGATTTTTACCACTGGTAGATCCATGCACGGGATGAGGGCCTTGAAGTTGATGGCCCACTCTCTTAAATCCTGTTGTGTCGATTAGTTCCTCAAGTGAAGGTAAGGCTTCCCAGATTTCATCCCTGAGATTTTTCAGCTCCGGCATAGACCTCCTCCAGCAGCTCTAACGCGAAAGTAAGCCGTAAATAGAAATCATACTTCAATGTTGGAGTTAATTCCAGTCTAAAATCTTCAATAACTGTTTCAATGAGTCTTTTAGCTTTGTAGATACGATCAAAATCGGGATTTGATGTTATAGATTTATATACTATGCCTTTTATATTCTTTTCAGGAGCCATACTAACCACTTTTTTAAAATTTTTTAATTCACAGGAGTTAGCACGATCTTTTCATCCTCGACTGTGATTTCCATAAATTCTGAATCTAGAGAATCGGCTATTTCGTGTGGGATCTGAATCACTTTTTCATTGCCGAATTTTCTAATCTTTCGTATCCACTTTGGTTTGACCATGTGTAAAATACTAAGTTATACCTATATATCTCTTTCCCGAGGTATTGGTTTAAATTACCAATGCATTGCTATCCATATGAATAGAAAGGTATTTAAAGAAAGAAAAGGTCTTTCGTTTATGGCACGTAAAATTGTTAACCCTCTAAAAGAAGGTGATATCAGTAAGGTTTTCTTACTGGCCTATCCGGATTTTATAAGTGGTTATGATATTAATAAAAAGTTGGGTAAAGGGAATAAGGAAGGTTGGATATACCAAGTGATAAATGATTTTGCTCATCTTTTTGAGATTAAGAGAGAAACTTCTACTAAGAGAATTAAAAAGTTAATTCGATCAAAATCTGAGCATCTATTAAACGAAATTATAAAAGAATTTGATTTAAAACTTAACGAAAAAAGAATGATGAAGTTTAAACAATTTTTTGAAGAAGACTTGAGAGATTTCATTAAAATAGATTACGAGATAATTGAAAAGGAGATAAATAAAAAAGATGGTTATACGCTTTTAAAGGAGAGGATATTTCGTATACAAGCCTTGGCATTTAAATATGAGTTTCTATACCATGTCAATCTTGTTATTTCCAAAAATAGTAAAAAATCCTCTTTTACGGAATTTTTGTCGTATTTCGAGCAAAATTCAGAAAAATACTTGAATCTCTTTAAAGAAATTCCTGATCAAAGTGACAAACTTAGAGGTTATTTTCCAATACCTGAAGAAATATTGGAAAAGCTAACTCTAGAATTTTTGGAGTATGATTCAGAAGAAATTCAGTTTCTTAAAAAATTAGTAGAAAAATATGGTGAAGAATTTGTGTTCTCTGAAATCTACTTAATTTCTCCGCATGAACTCTATTTCATTATTGGATTGATCAGAGGATTAATCAGAATGCTTATAGAGCTTGCTGAAAATCTTATTAATCTTGAAAAAGAGTTGGAAAACTGTAAAGACGAGTTAGAATCTAAAAAAAGAGGGTCTTAAAGTTTTGATATTGAATAAAATAATAAAAAAATCAAAAATTTAATCCTCGTAGATCTTTATCTTCCTTGATAGTTTCTCAAAACTAAAATTAATGGGTGTTATAAAAATTATCAATCAAAAGTATTTGATTTTTATCTATCGGATTTATGAACATTAAGTTGTTACTTTTCATCTAAAAAGTGTTACTGAATTTGAAAAAGAGGAAGGAGAGAGGAGCTTTCCGGTTTTCAGGATTTGCTTATACTATAAACTTCTGGGTAGGTATGTAGGGGGTACCCCCTATATATTACCTAAAAAAATTTGACACTTTTTAAACCGGTAAACCGGAAATTCATGCATGACCTCGTTTTTGGCTATAATTTATTACCCAGGGTGAATTACGGATTCTCAGTTTGGATGTGTTTTAAAACCTCGATACAACCTATTTTAAAAATTATAAGTTCGGCAAAATAATCAAAAGAAGCCGTCTCCGGCCTTCCGGTTTACGGATTGATTTCCGAGGAGATTGAATAAAATAATAAAAAAATCAAAAATTTAATCAATGTAGATATAGACTTATCCTCTTCGATCTGGAATACTTCTTTCTCAACTCCTCAGCCTTCTTCCACAGCTTCTCAGCTTCAGGAAACTTCCCTATGGCAGCCAAACAGTCAAGATCTGCACTCAAATCGAGCACAACGTTATGGCTTATGTAGTCCTCTGCCTTATCTTCAAGAAAGTGATCACTGAATTCTTTCAGCAGGCTGTAAACATCTTTGGGGAGTTTTATTTTCAACTCAACTTCCTCAACAACCATTACTTCCCCTCTATCCCATACATTCCTATTTTCAACTTATTCCATCCAAGGATGTGCTTCCTGACAGCCTCTGCAACAAATTCCTCAACAGATTCATAGCCAAGTTCTCTGTGCTTTTCCATGAACTCCTCCACCCAAGAAATCAAACCAGCTGGGAGTTTTACTCCAACCAACTCGATTTTCCCAACACTCATGGTTTTCACCTCTTCTATTTTACATACTATTTGCATCATTTTAGATGATAGCAAAATATTTAAATTTTATGCTAAATAGCATACAATATGCAGCGATATAGAGGAAAAAGAATAACCATCACAATACCAGAAGGGATCTGGAGAATTATCGAGGAAAACTTAAAAGGAGTTATGGGAGATAAGGACTCAGAGATAATAAGAAACATCGTTATTGCTTGGCTTTCTGATAAATCCTACTTGAAGAAAGAGAAAGAAGAACAATAAAAATTTAAACTATCATCTTGATATTTTTGTGATTTCTATGGAAGAATATTCTATTCAAATTAGAAAAGTTAGCACTAATACCAATATACAGTGTATCCTCTGCTTTTGCTTACTAGGGTAAATTTATCTTTAAAGCGTTCAAGCAATTTTGAGGAAAAATTTTGTTCTAGGCAGCGACAGCAAACATTAGGGACAAGATCTTTGGGGATGTTTTTATCACAAGTCTCATCTGGACATAGTCTTTGTAAATCATTTACATCCAAAATATATGGGGAACAAAATGCCATGGAACTGAGTTTATAGAAAGACCCCTTATGTTTGGCTCTAACTCTTAGCTGCACACGTTCAAAGTCTAAAATACGTTTCTCTTGATCTGATAAAAATAGATCTCTAAATATATCCGTCACATACTCAAGTTCTAAGGAATATTTGAAATTTGTTTTCTCGTCCACGAATAGGACTTCCTCACTTTCAACAACATCTATCTCATTATCGAAAATCTTCAGAAATGACTCTCTAATGATCTCTTTAAGTTCATCTTTGTCTTTACAACCTATTTCGCATTCCTCATAAATGTGATCAGTATCAAGAGGTGTTAATCTGGAATGGTAGTAGGCTGTTAATTTTTGATGAACTAGATTGTAATCGTCATCATTTATTGCCACAACAACGAAGCAAAATTCAGTATCGGGGTGATTAGCCTCCAACCTATTAAGAGTATCCTTTCTAATTACGTAACCCACCACTTTAACTACTTTTTTATTTAGAGATTCAAGGACTTCTATGACCTTCTCTATCTCCTCACCTTTATTTATCGCATCTACTGCAATTATCAGTTCATTGGGTTCAGGAGCATCATACAATTTCTTAATGATCGCAACATCTGATAGTGACTCTAACTTTAACGCAGACACGTTAAATTGGTGCTCCATTAAAAAAGGTAATAAAGGCTGAAAGAGATGTGTCCCACGTCGATCTATCGTGCGGATATCTTTTGGCCTATCCTTGATAGTGAGAATGCATTTTTTTATTAAGTGATTTAGATCCTTTCTTATCTGAGCTACTATTTCGTTTGGATTCTTTTCGGATAGGTTGGAAAACATTTCTTCAATGCTTTTTGGTACATCCATATTTTTTGTATTATGATGCAAAATATATCTTTTTCTAATTTTATTATCTGTTATCGTGCTATATCAAAAATTTTATAAGAGTAATTAGCATTAGTGTTTCATAACTATATTAATTACTAAAATAGTAGCAATAGTTCTAATCATTTGTCTAAAATCATAAATTTTAAATACTATTGTTTAGTAGAGAATATGGTGATTAAAATGGCTAAAAAGCCGAAACATGAAATTTTGTCAAATGAGTTAAAGGTAGCAGCAGAGATTTATTACCAAGTTCATGAAAAAGGTGAGAAAGTCTGGTTCAATAAACTTGTGGAGCTTTTGAGTGATTACATGAGTAGGAGTACAATCCAAAAAGCTCTAAATGTCCTTTTTGATTGGGGTATTGTTAAAGGCGAGTATGGTGAAACTGAAAAAGGTAGAGCTGGGAGATTACTATTAATAGCCACAGAACACAAGGATACCATCAGGAAAATTTACGAAACTTACTGGAAAGATAAAGACTCCAAGTAAAATATGGACAAAATAGTATATGTGGGGGTAACCGAAGAAGATGTGGCTAAATTAGATTTCATAGAAGTGTACTCTCGACAAGTTTTGGAGTATGTCCACAGAGGCATACCAAACTTTCCTAACCATGGCGTCTTTCACGTATTGAATGTGATCGACAACATCAAAGAACTATTGGGATCTTATATTTCACTTGGCTATGAGTTCTCCCCTAAAGAATGGTTGATACTTTATTTATCTGCATGGTTACATGACTGGGGAAATATAGTCATTACTTCAGAGGATGAAAGAAGTAAGCATGCTGAATACTCTGTGAGGATAATGGAGAAATTAGGTGATTATTTACATTTTCTTGGAAAGGACATCATCGAATGTGTTAAATCTGTAATTTTGTATCACAGTAGTGTTTTTGATTTGGCTGAATTGCCAACTGAATCACTTGGTGTGAGATTAAGATTAATTTCAGCTTTTTTCAGAATCGCCGATGCTTGCGATGCCTCATTCTCGAGAGCTAGTCAAATTCTATTCAAAATATTAGATGAATTTTTATCAGAGGAGAACAGAGAATTCTGGGAGGCTCATCAAGCAATCTTAGATCTACGTTTTTCTAATACAAAAATAATTATAGAGGTCGAACATGGGAAAAAAGAGAAAGCTGAAAAGTTGATCAAAAAGATCAACCAAGAAGTAGAAGATGTTAATAAGGTGCTTAAAGAATACGAGATGCCAGTTTTATCAGTTGAAGTTAAAGAAACACCACCACTCGGTCAAGAAAGTTAAGAAAACTAATAAAACTGATAGATCCCTTTAATCGATTTTAACCACACCACAATTCAAACAAATCCACCCAATACCTACCATCGTTGCCTTCTTGGCATACTGAGATTTAACATAAATCCTTTTCATCAAAGTTCTACAAGTAGGGCATTTTTCATGTTTTCCTCTGGTTTTCTGGTTCAAATTCCTTAGTTTAAACGGTATAACGTTATTCACAAGCCACACCTCTTTATTAAAAAATGAAAAGGTTTGGAGATTTATTCCAAAATCGATTTTACCAACTTTTCAACCTCATTCTTCTGTTCTTTAGTCAGAATCTCTACTTTATCCCAGTATTTCAGCCAGTCATCACGAATGCTTTCTTTTGTCACTTTGCCTTTGAGGTAATTTTCAATTCTTACAGCATACTTTTCCGTGTCATGGCCTGCTATTATAGCCTCAAGAAATCCTGGAACTCCAAGCTTGTTCATGCTGTAATCGACCTCAAAATCTCTCAGATTATCGACTTCAATTCCTGAGACTCTTTTCTTTATCACGTCTGTGATCGTATCTTTGGGAAACATCTTTTTCGATTGTAGTTGGAGCTTCTTTCTCAGTTTCTTGTTTTCCCATATCACCATAAAATGATTCAGAATCCAATGTGACTCCTTGTTTATTGGAATCAGCCTTTCAAATGGCGTCTTTGTGAATTCTTCTGGCAGAATAAAGTATCTCTTTTTAATTCCCTCCTTAATCTGCTTGTCCTCAATCCTATAAAGTTCGAAAGGCCTTAATCCAGTTGAAGCACCAAGGATTATCGCTGCAATAGCTCTCAACTTCATGAAAGCATCGTTTACCTTGTATCTCCTCCATTTTCCGGAGAGAATCACATCAATCGCCTTCCTTAGCTTCTCTAAAGTTATAGCTTTCTCCTCTTCAGTATAGAGCTTCTTAGTTTTCTTACCTTTCCATTTGAGTAGTTTTGCATATTCTTCGAAAACAGGCTCATCGAATCTCTCGGCTAGCCATCTTAGGAACACCTTGAGATCCTTGAAAAGGTTCTTTCCATAAGGTTCGAATTGATACTTGTCTCTCCACTTAATGAATTCTTCTCTGGATAAATCCTTGATTTCCCTTTGGAATCGCTTTATTTTTGTTCTATATCCTGATCTATGCTCTTTTTTGTATCTTGATAAGAATTCTTCTATAATCTCATCACTAAGAAATTCAGTTTTCTTTAGTCTGCGAGCTTCTTTTCGCTTAATCTCTTCTTTAAATTCTCTGAAGGACTGTGGATCCCAGGAGCCGGGTTCGAGTCCCGGTCCGGGCCCTATTCTCGAATTACCTTTCTGGTTTTCATATGTAAGTTATGGTGAAGTTTAATCTTCACGGATCTTCTCGTGGTTGCTACTCCCCCCTACTCCCCCTTATCTGTTTTTGATTTCTCCAGCCCCTCCATCATCTTCAGCAAAACTTTTTTGAGTTCAGGAAGCTGTTCCTTTATTATCACCCACACAATTTCGAGATCTACTGCAAAATAGCCATGAATGACAACATTTCTCAAACCAACAACTCTGTTCCAAGGTATTTCTCTATATTTTGAGCGGAGGTTTTCGGGAATGTTTTTTGCAGCCTCTCCTATAATTTCGAGATTCCTTAAAACTGCATCAACAACCATATCTTGTTCCATAAAATCCTGTGAATCTCTGATTGAAGATATATACCTTTCAATCTTCTCTATAGCCTCAAGCATATCTTGAATGAACAGCTCTGGAGTTCGTTTAGACATAAACTATCTCCCTTTCTATGGATTTCCAGAGTATAGATTTTCTCATAGCAGCCCTCTTTGTGACAACATCAACCCTAACTCCGAGCAGTTCTTCAAGGAATTCCTTCAAATCGACGATTTCCCAGCCTACAGGTTCGTAAAATTCAACAATAACATCAACATCACTTGTCTCCTTTTGCTCCCCCTTCGTTACAGAACCAAAAACACCTATACTCTTGATCTTAAACCTCTCTTTCAGAATTCTATCGTTCTCCTTTAGTATCTGGATTACCTCTTCGAGGTTTTTCATAACTCTATTTGATTTTTCACCATACATTATCTTTTCCCCGTCGGTAGAAACAGTAGTTTCGGCAACATCTACCATAGCTGTACTTGGAGATTCAACTATGTAAAGAACTACGAGATAGTAGTCTTCATCCTCCAAAGCAGCAACTTCGTAAATCTATTCAATTTTACCATAACTATTTTTGAAAAGTTACAATTTATATAACACACTCTCTATGATGGGCTATCGACACTCTGTAATGGGATCACTGAAAGCATGCAGGAAGAAATTGAGCATTTCATAAAAATAAAATGAGAGCAGGATTAGAAAATCAACTGTTCTTAGAAATTTTCAGAGACAGCAAGAGAATTCCAAAGCAAAGTTTATATTTTCTATTAGCCCACTAATAGATATGAACATAAGCGTGGAGTTAACTCCGGAGTTGCTTGAGTACATCGAAAGTAAGGTTAGAAGTGGGAAGTATAAAAGCAGAAGTGAGGTTGTGAGGGAAGCGATCAGGATGATGATAAAGTCAGATTTAGAGAGAATGCTCGAGGAAAAGGGATTTGATTTAAAAAAGTTTGAGGAGGAGAGGGAAAAGATTTCGGGTGAGCTGATTGAGAAAAAGTACAGAAAATCTTAGGATTGTACTCGACACGAACGTTCTCTTCTCGGCAATAAGATACAGAGGTAAGCCATTTGAATTACTTGAACGGGCAGAAAGAGAAAATGTCAAGGTTCTAATCCCTGAATACGTTTATGAGGAACTTAGAGAGGTATTCATTAGGAACGACTTAGATTTTAACTTGGTTGTAAGATTCTTGGCAACATACGAGAACCTATCGATCGTTGAGAGGAAGTTCAGAGGAGAACTGATAGCCCTGGCAGAAGAAATGGTTCCGGACAGGAAAGACCATCCAGTATTCGCATACACACTCTTACTGCATGAAGAGGATAACGCTATCAGATTGGTAACGGGAGATAAATCCTTAAGAGAAGCTCTGAACCGTGTAAAAGAGGGATTAGCCTTGAGCGTTGATGAAGCTTTGAGCTTGCTGAAATAGGGAAACTATCTAAAGCGACAAAAATTTCCCACGCTCTTGGAATTTCCTACCGAGAGATATTATGTAGATTACGATAAGGATGCCGACATCCTTTACATAAGCTTTGAAAGACCCCCAGAAAGCCACCGAAACAGAAGTTAGCGAGGGAAGAGTCTTGTTAAGATACAGGGAAAATAGGTTAGTTGGTATAACGATTCTGAATGCGAGCAGATTTAAGGTTAAAGCTTAGAGCTAGATTTTAAAATCAGGTTAAAAGCTGGAAATGGCCTTAATTCAGATTTTGCAATAATAAAACTCTCAGTTCATAAACTTCCTTATTCACCTACTCATACCTCAAAGCCTCAATCGGCTCGAGCATGCTTGCCTTCCATGCCGGATAAAATCCGCTTACAACTGCTGTTATTAGGCCGAAGAATACTCCCAACAAAATCGAATTCAGGGTTTCAAGACTGAAAAGATACTTTGCCGACTGCAGAATCGCAAGCTCAATGAAATAACCTCCGAAAATGCTTAGAAAGCCACCTATAACGCTCCCTATAGCGCCTAGGATCAAAGCCTCATAAAGGAAAATTCTAAGGATTGTGCCCCTACTCGCCCCAACTGCCCTCATCACCCCGATTTCTTTCGTTCTTTCCAGCGTTGACATGAGCATTATGTTTAGAATGCTTACCCCAGCTACTAAGAGCGAAACACCCGCTATCGCGAGCAGGAAAAGATTAATCTGATTAAAAGCTTCGGTTAATCTTTCCAGAATCGTTCTGAGTTCGAGAACTCTCACCTTCTTCTCCCTCGAATTTATGGACTTCTCAACCAATTCCTTGAACTTGTCGATGTCGTTTAAACTTTCTACCTTTACAATGATCATGTTGTAGTCTTCCTCGTTAAAGAGGTTGGTAAAGTCCTTATCTGAGATAATTATGACATTGTTGGGGTTCAAATCGAATCTGGCTCCTTCTTCTTTCAGAATTCCAGAAACCACGAACTCCTTTCCTTCAATCAATATCTTGTTTCCAACCCTGAGTTTAAGCCTCTCTGCAAGATGGCTCCCAACAACGCAAGAGCTGGAGAGCCTGTTACTTCCCTTTTCAACTTCAAATAACTCTGTAATCGCATCTCTTTCCAAACCATAAACCGTTGTGAAAGTCCTCTTGTTTTTAAAATAGATGAGAGACCCTTTGTTTTTAATAGGCAGGACGGATTTTAAGTATCCGATCTTTTGAATCTTCGTAACAATCGTTTTATCGATGCTCGAGTATCCTCCGGCATAGGAAGGGGCTATGATAACCTCATTCGCAACGTCTTCAAATCGCTCAAGAACACTCTTCTTCAAACCCTCTCCAAAAATTCCGATGCTGGAAATGGCCATTACACCGATGACTATACCGATTATTGCAAGAACACTCCTAACTTTCGTCCGGCTGAGATTCCTTCTTGCTAACTCGAAGTACATTGCTCGATCACTTCCTCATCTATGCCTTATTTATGTGTCTCCTTCAACTATCTTCCCATCCCTGATTCGGATTATTCGCTTCGCGTATCCTGAAATCGCAGGATCGTGGGTGACTATTACAAGCGTTACACCTTCTTCCTTGTTCAGATTGGTCAGAATCTCCATGATAATTTCTCCACTCTTCGTATCCAGATTCCCCGTCGGCTCATCGCAGAGCAGAATGGCGGGATTGTTTGCCAAAGCCCTTGCTATTGCAACCCTCTGCTGCTGCCCTCCGCTTAGCTCTGTAGGCTTTCTGTCCATTTCTCTCTCAAGCCCGACTTTTTCCAGCAATTCCTTTGCCCTCTCCTCCCTCTTCCTAACATTTAAACCTCGAAAGATCATAGGCAACTCCACATTCTCCAAAGCTGTTAGCGTTGGAATGAGATTGTACTGCTGGAAAATGAAGCCAATTTTCTCTCTCCTGAGCCTCGTAAGCTCATCATCGCCGAGCTGGGATGTGTCAACCCTGTCTATCAAAACTCTCCCCCTTGTTGGCTTATCCAAGCAGCCGATCATGTTGAGCAAGGTCGATTTTCCGCTTCCTGACGGCCCCATTATCGCAACGGACTCTCCCTTATCTACTTTAAGCGAAACACCATTCAGTGCGTAAACCTTCTGCATTCCCACAGTATAGATCTTGTAGACGTCTTCGAGCACGACTTCTTCCATTTTATCGTCTTACTTCTTCTTTTTCTGCTATTTTCTTGATTTCAGGACGGCAACGACTATTATCGCAGCGACAATCACGGCAGCTATTCCAATATAGAGTAAAGTGTTTCGCGGAGTCTTCTCAATCCCCTTGTTGGGTACTGTAAATTCTTGAGATATCGAATTTGACATTCCAAGTTCATTTGTCCACGAAACCTTTATGACTCCCTTTTTGATCGCTGACGGCATGGAGAAGTCAAAGCTGAAGAAATCTCCAGCATCCAGCTCTCCAACAAAGAAGTTCTTTGTAACGTTTCCACTCGTCAACTCTATCAAAACGTTTCTTGCCTTTGATCTTCCTCCATTGCTTAGATCTCCTGTAATCTTTACTTCCTCAAGCGTTTTTTTGACATCAAGGTTGCTTATTCCTAGGATATCCTGGTCGGTAGCCGTAAACTCGATTTTCCTTTCTGCAGCGTAGTCATTCCCCATCTCATCCTTGTAACTGACTTCTGCTACAATCTCCTGCTTTCCGGCTTTTTTAGGAGAGAATAGGAAGCTTATGGATGTGGATGAAAAAGGATCCAGATACGCGATCTCTTTTCTATTTTCAGAGAAAACTGCTCCGTCGCTACTAAGCTCAACGGCGATTTGATAAATTCTATCGTTTCTAAGGTTTACAATGGAAATCGTAAGCTCTGAGACGTCGTTTATTGCAAGAACCGAGTAGCTGATGTTCTGGCTCAAGAAAACTCCTTTGCTGCTATCGTATTCGACACTGACATTCTGAATTGTCTCGTGATAGTTATTCCCGTTGTAGTATGAAATCTTGAAGGAAAGCGGTCTCTTCTCGGTTGGATAGAGCTTAAAAGCTCCTGAAGCCTCCTGAATGCTGTTAAAGTAGAATATAGAAGGTTCAGAAACAAATAGCGGCTTTATCATCACCCTTTCAAAGTTTAATCTACTCATGAGTGTAAATTCTACTTCGTTAACCTCATTGAGAGTAAGCCTGCTTTTCTTCAAGATGATGGTAGGTTTCTCGTCTGCAACCTCAACGTTAAAAATCTGTTTCTTCGTCTCATTCTTTGTGCTAATCAAAACCTCAACGCTGTACACTCCTGGCTCGCCCGCTCTCAGCGTGAATGGAAGCTCGTAGCTTGTACCTTTAGATATCGTCCCTATCTCGGTAACGAAACTCGGTGACACATCGATTCCACTGGCTCTGAACGATATGCTCTTCACATCCTCATTTTGGGCTGTAAGAATAAGTTTTCCCTCTGCTAAGTCTCCGGGCAGAAGTACTTGAGGATTTATCTCCACTTTTGAAACCTCCACGGCATTTACTGGGATGGAGATGAGGAGCAGGGTAAGAATTCCAATCCAGACTTTCACTTTCATCCTATTTTTCATCCAATCATCCTCCTGTAGTAAGGCTTACTACAACTTCGCGCAGATAAACTTTGCTGTGGACTGTCGGCAGTTTTAAATGAATTTGGACAAAATAATGTTTATGGAAAGTGATGAGGTATTCGAACTCTACGAATTCGTTCAGATGAACCTTTTCTTCGGAGATGAGACCCTCAGCTTGAGAAGGAGCTACAATCCTCTCGTGCTTTTCACTATCCTCACTTCACTTCTCAACGGGAGGGAGCTGATTTTTGGTGACTATGGAAGCGGGAAAACCACCTCTGCCGAGAGGATAAGCAGCCTAACCAAAGCAGTCCCGCTTGAATTCATTCAAGCTTCGACCATCCACGGCCATCCAGAGCAGACGGAGGAAAAGCTCAAGGCAACTCTGGACTTAGCTGCCTTGGAGAAGGAGGGAAAGGAAGTAATAAGGTGGAAACTTCTCCCCTTCTCCCCGGCAATAATAATCGACGAGATCAATCGATTGCCAGTGGGAAAGCAGAGCATGATCCTGAACGAGGTTGACAGAAACATCTGGAGTTATCGAGGGGAGACTTTGATTTTCGAGGAGGGAAAGCCCTTTTTTGGAACGATAAACTATCAGGATGCCGGAACAACCCTCCTTATCCCGCCCTTGCTGGATCGATTCGATATTGCTGTCGAGACGACGATGCTTCATCCGGTACGAAAGAGGCTCGTCAGAAGGGGAGTGGATGACAGCATACTTCGCGATCCAAAGCTGGCAAAAGAGATGATTGACTACATAATGGAGATGAATTTCTCGGAGAAGGCAGATGAAATCGTGAGATATGTGGATGAAGTTTCATCATCTTTCAGAGAGGTAATCGAGGAGAGAGCCAAGAGGATGGGATTCAGTCTAAGCATACCAACAAAACGTGAGGCCAAGGAGATAAGGAGGGAAATAGAATCCTACCCCATATCAACCGATTTCGAACTTCTTATGGACTATCTCGGGCAGGAAATTTACTGTCATCTGGGAATGCACAAGGACTTCTCGAAGTGCAACGGTTGCCATTACGCGAACTATGTCTGTTCCGATCTCTACGCAATCTCCAACAGAGCTGAGAAAAGCGTTATGCTTTACTCAAAGGCTGTAGCATGGTGGAATGGAGACGAGGAAGCGGACATTCAGCATCTAATAAGTGTTCTCCCCTTCGCCTTATGGCATCGAACCGAAATCTCAGACAGGAAGAGATCCGAAATCAGGGACATCGAAAAGGATGTTAGCGACGAGTTCTTTGCCGTCAGAGACAGCCTTATGAAAGTTAAGAAGAGATGGGAAGAACACAGAAATCTGCAGATTGAAGCTTACAATCTTCTAAAGAAAGGAGATGAGAAAGAGCTCGAGAGAATAGCTGAACTTGTAGCCCATCCTTTCTTCAAAAGCCTCTTAAGAGGGTGATGAATGGTTAGAAGGGGTTAGAAGGAGAATTAGGGTAGATCGGGAGGAGGTAGAAGGGGTTGCTAAGCCCTGAATTTCTAACAGAGATCTTTGAGAAAGCAAGAAGGAAACTTTACTTCCCACCTATAGAGAGGTTCGAGGTATCTGAGGGAGTGAGCAAATTTGAGTTTGGTAGGAGATCTAGGCTGATCGTTGGAAAAGAAGATTTGGTCGCAAATAAAAAAGCTTTGGAGGGGTTCTTCGCTTTAAATTTAAATCACTGGGCTAAGCACCCGTACGATCTCAAAACAGTTCTGCTTGAAGAGTACTGGTTGAAGGAGTTTGAAAAAAGATCGGAGATAAGGGACATTTTCGATGACCTCGTCTCTGCCTTAGACCTCATCTTCAATCGCGGGATAGAGGAGATAATAGACTACTATCGTTATGCTCCGATAAAAGGGAAGCATGATGTGCTGGTAAGAGCTTACCTGCAGAGGGTAAGCGGGGAGCAAATCATCAAAGCGTCGGAAGAGATCGAGAGCAGAGTGGATGAGCTGATGAAAATAGATTTCCTCGATCTGAGAAAGATGAGGCTCAGAATGAATCTGATTCGCTTCGCAAATCTCATAGAAGATTTGATAGAAGGCTTTGAACCAAAGATAAAGTTTGAAGATCTTTCGGATGAAGATCTTAGGCAGGCTTTGAAGGAGGTAGCATGGGAGCTTGATGAAAGGGAATTTGAAGATTTCTGCGCTTTTATAGGAAAGAAAACCGATACAGAGATAAAAAAACCCAGGAAGCTCTGGTACATGGAAAAGGCGAGAAATTATTCAATCTACATCCAGCCCTTATCGAGAACGGGCTCTTTATATCCTTCGGAAATCAAAGAATTCGAATTTGATGACAGAATAGAAGCCTACAACCCTGTTGAGAGCTATGGTAAGCTCATTCCTGGCATTGCAAAGAAGTTTGTTTACGAGGATTTTGAAGGCATGGCAAGCGGAATTGCCGATGCGGTGATAGTCATGGACTCGTCGGGAAGCATGACGGATCCTGAGAAAAGCGTTTCCTATGCTGTTCTGGGGGCTTTCGTAATAGCTCGAAATTACCTTGAAAATGGAGCCAAGGTGGGAGTTGTAAATTTCTCAAATGAGAACATAAGTCTCCCTCCTGCGAGGGGAGAGGTTGTCTTCGACCACCTCATCCTCTATCAGGGTGGGGGAACCCATTTGGATGTGGATGAGCTGAAAGGCTATTTGAGTAGGCTCTCACAGCCCGATCTGATCATGATAACCGATGGAGGAATCGAGAACATCGATGAGGTGGTTGATTTTGTATCGAAGCTCAGATCATTAACGCTCATATGGATAAAAAAGCATGTTAAGGGGTTGAAGGAATTCAAAGAGAGGGTGGAGAGATTGAAAGGGATAAGGGGTGTTGAGATATTCGAGGTTGAGGATGAGAAGGACATCCCATCCATAGCTGTGAAAAGGTTTGGTGATTTTTATGCCTGATTTAAGGCGAATTTTCGACAGATATCCAGATGTACTGGAGTTTGATGAGGTTGAGGAAGTTGATGAGGTTAAGGCTAAAATTAGAGAAAGAAAGAAGGTTGAATTTAAGGATCTCGGGGATATAGTCGGTATTTACTTAGAAAAAGAAACATCCGATGTCTTCAGACTGAACCCTCACAAAGCCTTTGAATTTGGCAGGAAAGTTCAGAGAGGTTTTGGTTTGAGTCTGGGAGAGATCGAGGAGATGGTGAACTTAATCCTCCCGCAAAAGATGATCGAGTTTGAAGGGCAGCTCAGAGTAAAGCTCTGTGATGACCTCTTCGACAGCTATCTCGGTTACTTCTTTTCGGGACTTTACTACGATGTAATCAGAGAAACAGACTCAATAACCTTTGATTTTCGCAGAAATTTTCCAAAGTTTCCTCATTTGAGGTACAGGATCGAGAACAAGTGGGGATTTGGATATAGGCATACTAAGGGAGAATTGATTCTGCTAGGTTATGCCGGCGGTTACGTAGGTCAGGAGATGAGGGGTGGTAAAATTGAGGTCATTGGAAGCACCGGCGATAGAGTTGGATATCGAATGAGAGGTGGGGAGATTATTGTAAGGGGATCATGCGCTTGGAGAACTGGAGACGAGATGAGCGGAGGCACGATAATCGTGGAGGGAGACACAGGGGAGTGGACGGGAATTAACATGACCGGTGGAGAGATAAAAGTTCGGAAAAGAATAAGATCGCTGGGGGAGAGGTTTGGGGGAAAAATATCCGTCTGGAAGGATGGCTGGGTTGAGGTTTAGGGTTGATTTGGTATAACTTGGTATAGGCTATGGATCGAAAGAAAATTATCAATCAATTGGTTGAAAGAATAGCAATTCCTGAACCGGAGGAAAGGAAGAAGCTGAAAATCCAATCGAACAAGATTGAAGATGCTGTTTTAGCCTTCATAGAATGGGCAAAAGACAAGTACGGCTGGAAGAAAGAGGTTTGGGAGGAAGCATTCAAACTAGGGAGAGAGATTTGCAGTGAGCTTCAGCTTTCTGCTAAGGAGATACCCTTACTTCAGAACTTCAGAATCGGAGGAATATTTGGATTCTTCATCTCAGGACTGGTTCACGATTTGGAGGGCAGCTTTAAGCTTAAGCTGAATCCAATGTCGGGACTCGGATACAAATTCAAATGCGGCAAGCTTGAGATTTTCGGAGACAGAATGATCTATCTCGGACTGAGAATGAGGGGAGGAAAAATAATCCTCCACGGAAATGCTGGAAATTATGCTGGAAGGGAGATGGAAGGTGGAGAGCTCATTGTGAACGGTAACGTGAGAAACTGGGCTGGATACGGCATGAAAGGTGGCAGGCTCGTGATAAAAGGAGATGCCGGAAACGTCCTCGGAGCAAAAATGGAGGGCGGTGAGATTATAGTTTATGGGAGCTCGGGAGACTGGCTGGGAGACGATGCAAGGGGAGGGAGGATTGAGGTTAGAGGATTGAAGTCAAGGAGATGAAAATTTTTAATTTTTTACAGAATCGCAACATCTACTAATCATCAACTCATAAACTCATCAGCTCATCATCCTTTTCAATAAACTTCTAATAGTGCTTAACCAAACAACCTACATGAAACACAGAATTCTTTCAAGGCCGAGCTACAGCCTGCTCGAGCTTGAACTCGAAAGCGGAGAGGAAGTGCAGGCTGAGACAGGAGCTATGGTTTACATGAGAAACGTTGAGTTGAAAACGGAGATGAAAGGTGGACTTTTCGGAGGATTAAAGCGGTCTCTGCTTGGAGGAGAGTCATTCTTCATAAACAGGTTCGTCTCGAAGGGTAAAGGATTGCTCGGACTTGCACCGAGATACCAGGGAGACATCGTGCACATTCCAATGGATGGAAGAATGTACGCTCAAAGCGGTGCTTTTCTTGCTTCATCTCCGGAAATAGAGGTTGACACGAAGTGGGGAGGAACAAAAACTTTCTTTGCTGGAGAGGGGCTGTTTCTGCTCAAGCTGGATGGAAGTGGAGACCTATGGCTCTCATCCTTTGGTGGAATTGAGGAGGTTGAGGTTGAGGATTATTTGAAGGTTGACACGGGTCACATAGTAGCATTCGGAGAAGGGCTTGATTTCAAAATATCCAGAGCAGGCGGGCTTAAGGCAACTTTGCTCAGCGGAGAAGGATTGGTGGCTGAGTTTAGGGGAAGCGGAAAGGTCTGGATCCAGACGAGGTCCGTAGGCGAATACGTTGGATGGCTTGCATCGTTGCTCCCGAAAAGGGATTGAGCTTTGACGTTACACTGAATTTGAAAATCGAAAATTTTACAATTATTGTTTTACTTTTATTTTTATTTTCGGAAGCTTCGATGAGAATTATCATAACCAATATCTTTCCAAAAAATTTATATTTTAAGGAATAATGTAAACTTCAGCTGAGAAGGGCTTTGGCTCTTTTCTTGGCTTATGGGGTTGCTAACAGGGTGTTGCGGAATGGTAGGGCGAATGGGTATTCTGTCTCTTGTCATTTTTATAATCTTAATTCTGGCTCCAGTGCTTGGAAAGGCTGCGACGATATGCGAACGGGGTGGAGAAGAGAAATGGGAATCTCTGACCCTTTCACAGTTCGAGATTTGGGCTGATAAAGTACCGATCAAATCGGGGGACACAGTTTATTACCACTTTACCATAAAAAACAACGACCTCTTTCCAATCACCCTTTCCCAAAAGAGGGGCGTGTATCTGCGTTTGAACGGTGAGGAATACCACGTAGCCCTTTCGGGCATCACCATACCCGCCGGGAAGAGTCTGGATGTTAAATCCTCTTTCCAAGTCAATGGAAGCGGTACCTGGGTTGCAAACCCCGGGTTATGTGTTGCCCCTCCAAAGAAGGGAGATATTTGCCACGATTTCGAGACTTCCTGCAGCTTTGAAGTCTTTGCCGAATGCGATTACTTATGTTTAACCGAGAAGCAAGCTCAGGATGGAAACTACATCAAGTTATCCGATGAGATATGCAATTACACGATATCCGGAATCGCAGCATTGATAAAAACACCGATGTACTGCTATCGCGAGGTTTTAACATGCCCTGAGGGTACTCAATGCTTGAGCGTCAGCGATGCGAACAGCAATGGTATGCACATCTACGGCGAATCTCCGATGTTCTGTGGGTATTCTGATGACTACGAGGAGAAGTACTGCTATCAGCCGGGAATGCCGGATTTGGCGGTATCGCAGGTGTGGCCCGTTGAATCATCGCCCGGCGTTTACAGTCAGCTTCGAGCTTACGTTTACAACAGGGGTGATTTCAGAGCCGGCAACTTCAGTGTAGCATTTTTTGCTGATGGCGAATACCTCGGGGAGGTTGAGGTTGGTGAACTTGGAGAAGGCGGGCATACGGTAGCGTCTCTGCCCATCGCGAGGATCTGCGATGGAGAGCAGGATGTTGTCACAGCATTTGCAGACTACAGCAATGAGGTTGCGGAAAGCGATGAAACGAACAACCGTGCCAACGCTACCTACACCTGCTCGGGAGGGCTGATACCCAATCTCGAGGTTCTTGAGCTGAATGTTAACTTCGAGTACTGCAAAGTTGTGGATTACTCGGAAAATCCGATAATCGTAGAAATCAGAAACTCTGGAAATCAGACCTCTCCAGCTGCTAAAGGAAAACTGATGATAGATGGGGTTGTATGGAAGATCTTCGACATCCCAGAACTGGCTGCTGGAGAAACGGCCACGATTCCTTTGAACGTAAATCTCATGTGCACGGGTGATAACGACGAGCTTTCGGTGGTTATTGATCCAAACGATCGAATAATCGAATCCAACGAGAACGATAACTCAGCTGATGCAATCGTTCACTGTATCGAGAGGGGTAGCAATGCGGATCTGTACATCACGAATTTCACCCATAAAGTCGTGACCGCATACCTTCCCGGACGTGGTGAGATACCCCTTTACGCCGGGATGGTTTACACGATAACGAACAAGGGCTATGGCTACGCATGCGATTCCAACACCTACCTCTACGTCGATGACAAGCTCTTTACAGTCGATGCAGTCGAGCCACTGGCTCCGGGTGAAAGCAGGGAGAGAACGATCCCCTACGGCTTCAATAACTGCACCGACGGCCAGGATACGCTCAGGATCGTTGCGGATGCAACCCATGCGGTGCACGAGACAAACGAGGCAAACAACGAAAGGATCCTCAACATCAACTGCTACGATCTCCCCCACGTTCCGAAGCCGGATCTCGTCGTGGAGGACGTAAGCTGGATGGGAAGCGATGTGAAAGATCTGGATGTGTGGGTTGTCATCTTCAACGACGGAGATGCCCCCAGCACATCAACATCATTATGGCTGACCTTCCGCTATCCCGACGGAACCGTTGAAGGACACAGATTTGCCGTTCCTCCGATCGATCCGGGACATTCCTACAGGCTGGAATGGAACAATGCGTGGACTCCCCCATGGCAGCACGTCATAGCAAAAGCCTGCGTGGATGAGATGGACTACGTGAGCGAATACAATGAGGAAAACAACTGCCGGATTAAGGCGTGGACGATCAACGGAATGAGCTGCAGTGATGGAGTTAGGAACAGGGATGAGATTGGAGTTGATTGCGGCGGACCATGTCCCCCCTGCGGTTATGTGAGCGTAAGGGGGAGGATAGTTTACGAGGATGGGCTTTCCAACTTCAAGCCAGCGAGATTTCTGAAGTATAAGGTTGTGGGAGACGCAGATCTCGGCGTCCATATGACGAACAGCCGGGGTGAGATTTGGCTTACGCTCCCCCAAAACCTGGCTGGTAAGGAGTTGCAGGTAAAGATTGGCGGGCATGGCATGTACGATACCGGATTCAACTATGCGGTGAAGATTGCCAAGGATCTGGACTACTGCAACGAGTACGTCTGGTTTTTGTCCCGAACATTCAGAGTTCCGAGCAGGGGAATACTCGATCTCGGAGACCTCAAGGTTGGTATGAGAAATGATATCGACTTCACGAGTTACTGGAAGGAACACAAGCACGGCTTTTGCGGAGGGAGCACACACAGCTTAGGCGGGGGATCGGCTTACTTCAACATAGCGGATGCGATTCTGACAGCAAGGATGTATGCCGATGCCCACAGAAGCGATAGCGATGGCATAGGGAAGGTTGCCGTGCAGTATCCGGATGCAGACTGGTCGAATTTCCATCCAATCTGGGAGGAGATAACGCTGTACAAGGGCAACAAGGGAGATCACGGGTTTAAGGACGGAACCGCAATCCACGAGTTCGGACATTATCTGCAGAAAAGGATCAGCAGCCATGATATCTATTTCGGAATCGATTCGAGTCACACATTTTGCAGCGACAAGGATGACACGGAGTTTGCTTGGAGTGAGGGATTTGCCGAATACTTCGGAACGCTTATAGTTGCCAAAAATCCACATCTGGATTATCCAAACGAGGATTACTGGAAAATAGAAAGTCCGCCTTGTGGTAAATCCGGAGACGATATGGAGTCGACGGTTGCGGCGGTTCTCTGGGATCTGGCAGACGATCCTACATTTCCGGGCTCGATCAATGAAAGCTTTGATGCGGTATCCGGGATGGATGACATAGTTTTCAGCATCTTCGACAGGGAGCTTGACAACTCGTGGGAAGAGTCGTGGGATGCCCCTGATCTCTGCGAATTTCTGCATGAGGGGATACAGGGAAGCAGACTCTCACTCAGCAGCTCTACGAAGGCAAAGATTGAGGACATATTCGATCATTACAACGCATGTGATTGAGGTGGTTAAGGTGAGAAAATTCATCGTTCTGGTATTGATCGCATCTCTCCTCCTTATGTGCGCTGAAAAGCCCGAATCAGAATATCAATCAGAGCAGTCGGAAAAGTCGAATTTGGGGCAGTTGAATCAGTCAGAGCAAATGAATGAGCAATCAGAGGAGCAATCGTTCAAGTCGGCTGAAGAGGGTGCATCAGAAAATCCGAGTCCCAAAGGTAACGTTTCGGGAAATGAGATCTCGGAAAAGCTAATCGAACTCAGCAGCCAGCCCGAGGGCTATTTTGACGAGTTAAAGGAGATCATAGAAAGCGATGCAGATTCGGCAGCGAAGGAGGATGCTATTATCGGGATGGCGGAACTCTCAATTGCCTTCAACGATACGGAGAGGGTGATCTCATATCTGAAGGAAATTGCGTACAACGAGGAAAACGATACCGTCAGAACAGCAGCCTACGCTGCCATAGACTTAATAAGGGACTACAAGCCGATCATTCTGGGAGATATGGTGGTTGATGTTGAAGGGGAGCTTAAGCCAGGAGTCAAATCGGTTATAGTTGTAAAGGTAACTGCATTCAGCGATGTGACAGGAACTGTAAGCTTCGCGAGATTGCCGAAGGATTTTGAGGTATCCAATCCCTACTACAAGCTCGATTTGGATGCTGGCGAGGAAAAGGAGTTCAGATTTGAGTTCACACCTAAGCAAAGTGGTGAATACGCCGTTACAATCGTTTCCCATTTAAGCACCGACAGAGTTGACTACTATGAGCTCCGACAGAAGCTCTTGCTGAAAATAGAGGAGGATGGAGGCGAGGTCGTTTACATGAGTGAGTAATTCACTCAGGATTCAAAAACAGATCTTAAAGCCTTTAGTGCATCTTCGAGGTGGATCGATCTAACCAGGATGTGATCGGTGGAGTAGGAAGAAAACACGAGTATCGGTATATTTTTCGCAGCCAAAGCTCCGGAGATCTTGGCGATGAAGCCAACGGTATCGAACGGCAGAACGGTTTCGAAGGTTATGATTCTGAAATCTTTTTCGAGATTGATATTCAAATCCAGGTCTTCCAATAGATCTTCCTCAGCAACGATGGTTATCTCCTTTCCGTCGTTTATCAGCGCAAAGAATGGAAAGTTGGTAAAGTTCGAAGAGCTTAAATCAAGATCTCTAACTCTGGCAACCGCATATTTTGCCTCGCTAACCCTGAGCTTTATCTTGCTACCACTCCAATCTTTCTCCTTCATAAAATCCTCCTGTTTTTTGGCACGAAGTTGATAATTCGATTTCCTTTCACCTTTCCACATCCGAGGAAATAGGAGCCGGACTTGATAATGACGTATTTCCCAACCTCCTCGCTTAATCCGATTTTTAAGTCATTCCCACCCATCCACTCTTCAGCTTCCTGCTTGCTAACTTCCACAACGTTTTTCCTCGCTTTCGGCCCAACGAGAAAGGAACCCTCGATGGAAAGCCTTAAGCCATCTTTCTCAATTGTCCCAAAGTAGATGCCTTGGCTGACCTTTCTGAGTATTAACCCTTCACAGTTCGTATAAGCATAGATCCTCTTTTTCCCCATTTCTTTGAAATTCAGATAAGCTAAATCCGTCATTTCAACTCCGAACTGTTCTTTTAGCACGCTCTTTATTTGCTCTTTTATCTCTTTTTCCGCATTTTTTTCTCCATTATCATTCATCGTAACTCACCCCGGCTTGGAAATCTTTGCCACGAAGAAGCCTTCGGTGTCGTTATCTTGGGGGTGAATTCTGAGGCACTTCCTGACTTCCCGGTTAAATTTAACCCCCTCAAATTCAGCGATTCCCCCTCTCGCTTTAACTGGCAGCCTGATCTCTTCAACTTCCGCATCTGTTGTTGAAAGCAAGGAATCTACAACTTCTTCGTTCTCTCTGACATCCAGCGTGCAGGTTGAGTAAACCAAGATACCATCGGGCTTTAAAGCCTTGTATGCAGCTCTGATAAGCTGCTTTTGCAGTCTTGAGAGAGCCTCAACCTCCCTCATGTTCCATATCTTGAGATACTTGAAGTTCTTCCTTATCATTCCAACGTTGCTGCAGGGAGCATCCAGCAAAACCCGATCGAATTTGTTCTCATGCTTACCAAAGCTCCTACCATCCATCATCGTTACCACCGCATTAATCACCCCACACTTCTGGAGATTGGAGATCAGAATGTTGAGTCTGGAGTATTTTACATCGTTCGCAACTATACAACCTTCGTTCCCCATATAGCTGGCTATCTGCGTTGTTTTTGCTCCGGGAGAAGCGGCCATATCTAAGACAAGCATTCCCGGCTCAACTTCCAAAGCTATTGGTGGGATCATCGAGCTGGCCTCCTGGGAGAAGATAAGGCCAAGCTGATGCTCGATCGTTTTCGTTATTCTTTTGTCCCGCTCGTAAACGAAGTAACCCTCGCTGCACCAGGGAATTCGCTCAAGATCAAATTCTAAGGAGAGATTTCTTACCACTTCTTCCGGTTTACCCTTCAGCAAGTTTACTCGAAAGCTCTGCCTCAAAGGCTTGAGCATGAACGCCATGAATTCCTCAGTCGGATCTATTTTTGAATACCTTTCGAAGAATTCCGTGTTTATTTGAGTCAGATTTTCGATCTCGTTTAATCCATCCACCATTTTTAGAACTATCCTGAGGTTTTAAAAATTGAATCGTTGGTGGGGCTGCTTGGGCTGCTGGGGGTTGAAATCTAAAGTGCGAAATTGTGAAATTTGAGATAAGTGGGGCATTGATTAATTTCACTCAATTACCTTTTGTACTCAATTAACACCCTTTCGGCAGTCAACTTCCTTAAAAGTACCACTACAATCTCCTCTTTTGGATGGTTTATTCTAATAATAATATGCTACTCAGTCTCCTAAGTTGAATGTTTGGTTGTGAAATGATTTTGCGATACTATGAATTTAGGGTAAAGAAAAAGGAACAGGAACGTATAACCAAAAAACTTCAACCAACCTCAGCCAAACCCAAACCCGAGCTTCGAAGCCAGATTCAGTATCCCCACCTT
>JACDNU010000024.1 GCA_017656505.1 Archaeoglobus sp.
GGTTAAGAAGTTTTTGGATATTGGTTAAATTGGTTATGTCAGATACTATAATTTCCTAATTTCTCTAATAACTAGAGGTCTATACTTCTCATCGACTACATCCAAAACATTCAGTTTTTTATGTTCATATCCGAATAACTCCCTTCCAGCTCTATTAACTTCGATAATATTCCCTTCAAGGTCGGTTAAAAAGAGGATGTCTTCTGCACTTTCCCACAACTCCTTATATTTTCTCTCGTACTCCCCAGCTCTCTCCGGTTTTTTTACCTCTTGGGTTCGAGTTTTCAGTTCAGAAGTTTTCTCTCTACAGTTTCTGATTTTTTTATGAGTATTGCTAACGTTAACATTAGAATTATACATACTACTATGTGTTTATTTTTAAGGTATTTTATTTTTACTATTGATCGGAAAATTGTTTAAAATTTTGACTCAAAAAATTTTATAAACGCTTCCGAATTTACTTTTTCCCAATACCCAGGGAACTAAATAACCTATACCTCCCTACTTTTCAAAACCCTCACATGCTTTTTTGCAATTTTAAAAAGTCTATCATCATCTGTTACAAGAGTTAAGTTGTTCTTAATGGCCGCATGTAAGTAAGCTGCATCATAAAAAGTCAATCCCTCTTCGATGGCCAGCATTAAAACGTCTCTTGCACTCACCTCAATTTTCTTAAGATTCTCAAAAATCTCCGTCAAAACTTCTAGAACAATTAAACCTTCCTCTGTTTCAATTCTTCTTTTTAGATAAACCTGTTTCCACACGGCATTCCCAATTTCAAAGATTGCCAAATTCAGGGTGTAGCCACCATCAAATTTATCCAAATTCCCCCGTCCGCAGAGATTTATTATCGCTGAGGAATCAAAAAGCCTGCCGTCTAGCATGTTACTTCTTCTATTTCTATACCTCTCCTTCTCTACCTCTCCTCTCTGCTCTCCCTAACAGCCTTAACCCATTCCTCTTCTCCAATCTTTTTTATTATATTTCCCGCCTCCTTAAGTCTTTCTTGGAGGATTTCTCTCTTCTTCTTTTGGATGCTCTCCTCAACTGCCTTTCTGATGACCTCTGAGGGCTTAATTCCAAATTTTTCCATCTCTTCCTTTAATTCCTTTCTGATTCTTGCAGAAATTGTTACATAATCTGCCATGATATCGTTATGTATTACAATAGCGTATTAATATTTTTTGTTACAGAAGACAAATTGAATCAAATTAAAAAATAGAAATTAGTACCCTTCATAGGGGAAAAGCTTAATTTGATTGGCAAGCGATGGTTTCCAATTAGCTAAAAACCCTGCAATAGATTCTTTCAATGCATCATAGATACTATCTTTGATCTGATAGCTCAGATAAGGGTTAGATCTTCCGGGTTCTTGGATTAAAAAATTTGCCATACCAATAAACTTACCGTCTGGGCGTTTTACAACTTTAATTTTCAATCTTTCCGGGCAATTTTCAACCACAAATTCCCACTCGCCAACGACCTCGTACGCTTTAGTTATGTGTTCCATTTTCAAAAATTCGTCCAATTTTATTTCCATTTCTTTCACCAAAGTATATTATACTGAACTATAAAACATTATGCATTTTTTAAATTTTATTTTTATAAAAGCTTCTAAAAGGTCTCGCAATAAAAATTGGTAAAATTCACTGCAAAATAATCATCTGCCATTTTCCTCTCCCGTTCTCACTCTTACACTCCTCTCCACATCGATGACGAATATCCTCCCATCTCCAGGCCTTCCAGTCCTTGCAGCCCTTATAACCGCATCAATAACCTTTTCAACTCTCTCATCCTCAACAACGATCTCAATTTTAGTCTTAGGCAGCAGATCGACCTGCATCTCTCTTCCCCTGAACTGGAGGGTAATTCCCCTTTGCTCACCCCTGCCCTTGACTTCTGTTACAGCCATAGCTATGCATCCGGTTTTTTCAAGCTCCTCCTTTACCTTTTCAAACCTTTCCTGCCTGATTATCGCCCCTATCTTCTTCATCTTACCACCCTAAGCTTATCCCAAGCCTCAAGCATAAGCAACCTCTCCATGCTGGGAGATGTCCAAGCCAACGTATTCCTCTTCCTCGCTAACTCTCAGACCGATTACAGCATCTACAGCCTTGGCAAGAATGAGGGTTACTATGAAGGCATAGGCAACAGTAACAAGCACAGCTACGATTTGCGGAATTAAGAGATCCGTACTGCCATAGAATACCCCAGCATACCCGTTGATCGCTTTATTTGCAAATAAAGCTATTGCAAGGCTCCCCCACAAGCCACCAATCCCGTGTATCGCCCATGCATCCAAGCTCTCATCCAATCCAGCCTTAATTCTGTAATCCATCGCCTTGTAGCATATGAATCCCGCAACGAGCCCGATTACTACTGCCCCTCTAACGTCTATGAAGCCGGCCGCTGGTGTTACAGCCGCTAAACCGGCTATGGCACCGCTGATGATGCTCAACGAACCAGGCTTCCCCCAGCCCATGATGCCAGCATCCAAACTGCTGCAGCAACCATGGCTGCGACGTTTGTCACAACAATAGCATTTGCTGCCAAACCATTGGCTGCTAAAGCACTCCCTCCGTTAAATCCAAACCACCCAAACCAGAGCAAAGCTCCCCCAAGCAAGGTTAACGGGATGTTATGCGGCTCGATTGAGACCTCTCCAAACTCCCTCCTCCTACCCATCACCATCGCTAGGGCTAAGGCTGAGAATCCAGAGCTGACATGCACAACCATTCCGCCAGCGAAATCCAGAGCTCCAAGCTTTGCTAGCCATCCACCTCCCCAAAACCAGTGAGCGAAGGGGTTGTATACGAGGAAAACCCAAAGCAAGCCAAATACGATGAATCCTTCCAGCTTTTGATCTCTCTGCTACGGCTGAAACGAGAATTGCCAGGGTCACTACAGCAAACATCATCTGGTAGAGCATGAACGCCAAATGCGGGATTTTTGTGCCTTCAAAAGCCTCAAACCCGACGTTGTTTAGGCAGAAGTAGTTCAAGTTGCCTATGAAACCTCCCACATCCTGGCCAAAGGAAAGAGAATATCCTACAACCACCCATTGAATTCCCACGATGATTAACGAGATAAAAGCTAAGGTTATCAGCGCAACTGCATTCTTTCTCCTTACCATCCCTCCGTAGAACAACCCCACTCCCGGAGTCATCAGCATTACCAATGCCGTTGAAACGAGTATCCATGCGGTATCGCCTGAATCTATCATCCCATCACCAAGCTGAGAGACTGCCCATTGATTTTAAATATATTTAATACATTTTCACAAAAATGATGTTTAAGTTCACAAAACTTTAGTAAAAAATAAAAACTCTAAAAATTTTTTGAATTAATTCAATTTACTTTGAATATCCTAAAGTTTGCTCTAATGTCACGACTTGCTAAAAGCTTTTATTTTTGAATTCTGAATTTTGAACATGCGAGATTTCAGAATCGCAGTCGCCCAGATAAATCCGATAGTGGGAGATCTCGATTACAATTCCAAGAAGATACTCGAGGGCATAAAAAAAGCCGAAGAGATGATGGCAGACCTAGTTTGCTTCCCCGAACTTGTTCTTCCCGGCTACCCTCCTGAAGATCTGCTTTTAAAGCCGCAGTTCGTTGAGGATAACCTTAAAGCTTTGGAAAAAATTGCCAAAGAGACTGGCGATGTTGTGGCTGTGGTCGGGTTTGTTGATGCTGAAGACGACATCTATAATGCTGCAGCGGTAATCTACGAGGGGGAAATTAAGGGAGTTTACCGCAAGATGTTCCTCCCTAACTACAGCGTCTTTGATGAAGAAAGATACTTCCAGGCTGGAAAGGAGCCGAACATCTTCGTCATAAATGAAGTTAATGTTGGAATAACGATTTGTGAAGACATCAGGTATGCTGACGGGCCGGCTCTGACCCAAAGTCTAAACGGGGCTGAACTAATTGTCAATCTCTCATCATCTCCATACCATGTTGGGAAAAGGGACTTCAGAAAGAGGATGCTTTCTACAAGGGCATCAGACTACTGCGTTTACGTTGCATATACGAACCTAGTTGGAGGACAGGATGAGCTCGTCTTCGATGGAGGTAGCATGGTTTTTGACGCAGACGGAACGTTGATCGCCCAAGCAAAGATTTTTGAGGAGGACTTTCTAGTTGTTGACTTGAATCCCGATGGAATTTTCAGGAGAAGGCTGCATGATCCGAGAAGGAGGAAGGAGAAGCTGAAGGCTCAGATGATCGAAAAAATTTTTGTCTGTAAGAGTACCAAACAAAGGCAGGAGATTAAACCAAGGGTTGAAGAGGATTTAAAAATTGAGGAGGAAGTTTTCAAAGCTCTCGTTACAGGTACGAGAGATTATGTCAGAAAGAATGGATTTCAGAGGGTTCTTATTGGTTTAAGCGGCGGGATCGATTCATCGCTCGTGGCAGCCATAGCAGTCGAAGCCTTGGGAAATGAGAACGTTGTGGGCGTTATCATGCCTTCTCGCTTCACGTCCAAGGCCAGTATTGAGGATGCCGAAATACTTGCGAAAAATCTTGGGATTGAAATTGTTAGAATACCAATTACGAAAATTTTTGAGAGCTATCTCGATGAACTGAGGGATTCATTCAAGGGCAAGCCTTGGGACACTACAGAGGAAAACATCCAAGCTAGGATAAGGGGAAACATCCTAATGGCCTTATCGAACAAATTTGGCTACTTAGTGCTAACTACCGGCAACAAGAGTGAGATGAGCGTTGGTTATGCAACTCTTTACGGCGACATGGCTGGGGGATTTGCTGTCATAAAGGACGTGTTCAAAACGATGGTTTACAGAATAGCTAAATACATAAACGAGAGGTCGGGAAAAGAAGTGATTCCAGCTAGAATATTTGAGAAACCTCCTTCCGCCGAGCTCAGAGAAGATCAAAAAGATGAGGATGATCTCCCGCCCTATAGCATTCTCGATCCGATCCTTAAAGCCTACATCGAAGAGGATAGAGCCTTTGATGAGATCGTTGCCCAAGGATTCGATGAGGATCTCGTTAAAAGAATCATAAAGATGGTCGACAGGAATGAGTACAAGCGAAGGCAGGCTCCTCCGGGCATAAAGATTACGCCTAGAGCTTTTGGAAAGGACAGGAGGCTACCGATAACTAACAGGTACGCCCCTTGGAAATAGCCCAAAACTTTAAAATATTTTTAACAAAAATAGCGTATTACTGTTGAAATTTCACTAAAAATATTGGTGAATCATAAAATTTTTAAACCATTTGGAAAAGCGAAATCTCATGAAAAACCCCTTGCGCACGACAATAGCCTTTGATGAAGAGACTGCCGGGATATTTGAAAAGCTGAAAGAGGAAAAACTATCGCAGAGTGAAATAGTTCGAAACGCCCTTAAATTCTACTACCTTTTCAGACAGCTTGAAAAGTACGACATGGAAAAGTTGAAAATTTACGTTGAAATGCTCTCCGAGGGGGAGCACGTTATCCTCGATCTGGATCATCTCGTTATTCTACTCGACATAGTTGAAAAGTACAAAGATGAGGGATTTTGGGAACTGCACAAAGAGATTGCAAGGAATCACGCAGAGCAGTTTTCAGGAATGACGATTGAGGAAATTTTACGAAGGCTCGAGGCGTGCAACTTTTTTAGACTCGGCAGGAGTGGAAGTGAATACGTTCTAGTTTTTGGCAGCGATCACATTAAGAAGTTCATGAGGGTATTTTTGGAAGAAGTTCTTGAGGGATTAAAAAAGAAATTCGAGATTAGAGAGAATCTCACCAAAATAAGGATAGGGGTTAAAGATTGAGCTCAGAGATAAGCAAAAACAAGCAAAATTTCACAATTCGATTAATTTTTCTATTATGAAAGAGAGCTATTCTAGGTGATAAAATGGATTTCTGGATTAGCGCATATGAGCTTGTTGAGAGGTTAAAAAGCGATTTGAAGGCAAGTGAAGTAGTTGAAATGTATCTTGAAAGGATAAAGGAGCTAAATCCAAAGATAAACGCCTTTATAACAATTAACGAAAATGCAGTAAAGGAAGCTAAGGAAGTTGAGAAAGAGCTTGGGAAGGAAGACAAACCTCTTGCTGGTCTGCCCATAGCGGTCAAGGACAACGTTGAGACGAAGGGAATTCGAACGACCTATGCATCCAAGTTCTATGAAAATTACGTACCGCAAGAGGATGCTGTTATTATTGAAAGACTTAAAAAGGCTGGAGCAGTTATAGTAGGAAAAACGAATTTGCCTGAGCTGGGTTTGATAGCTTACACAGACAACCCACTTTTCGGCCCTACAAGAAATCCTTGGGATCTGGAAAGAACGGTAGGCGGTTCAAGCGGTGGAAGTGCCGCTGCAGTCGCTGCCGGAATGATTCCTGTGGCAACCGGAAATGATGGAGGGGGCAGCATAAGGATTCCAGCAGCGTTCTGCAATCTTTTTGGTTTGAAACCCAGTTTTGGCAGAATTCCATGCCATCCATCAATGCCGATCTTCATAGGTTTGCATTCGGAAGGTTTTCTAACAAGGTATGTGGAAGACACAGCCTTACTCCTTGATCTGACTGCCGGAAGGGATGAGAGGGACATGCATTCGTTACCAAAGCATCTAAGCTATGTTGAGGCCATAAAAGATCCTGTTGATGGCTTGAAGATCGCATTCTCACCCAATCTGGGATATGCGGTTGTTGATCCAGAGGTCGAGGGGATAGTAAGGAATGCTGTTTCTAAACTGGAAAAGTTTGGGGAGGTTGAAGAAATTGATATAAACGTTCCAAGTCTAGAGATGGAGCTTGTAACGAAGGTCGTGCTTGAAGTTACCACGATGATGGGAGATAGGATGGAAGAATGGAAAAAGATCACTTATCCACCATATCTTGGTTTTATGGCTTTGGCGGAGTCTTTGAGCTACAAAGAATACATAAAAATTGAGGAAAGAAAAATGGAGCTGTGGAAAGCTCTAAAGCAAGTGTTCCAGGACTATGACTTTCTGGTTACACCCACTGTTGCGGTACCACCTTTCAAGCTTGGAGACATCGGAGTTTCAGAGATAGATGGAAAACCCGTAACACCTTTAGCGTGGATGCCATTCACCTATCCGTTTAACTTCACCCAACAGCCAGCAGCATCTCTTCCAGCAGGATTTACGAAGGATGGTCTGCCAGTAGGAATGCAGATACTCGGTAAGCATTTCAGGGATGCCGATGTTTTGAGGGTTTCAAAGGCATATCAGGACATAAGTCCTTGGCAGGAGGCTAGGCCTTTTGATTAACCTTTTGATCTTGACTTGCTTTAAATTCACTTATTTTTCTCTTTTCCTTTTAATTATTCTGGCAAAATGGAAATTTTATTTGCTATCTAAAATCAAATGCTCAATTGTGAAAACAGCTACGAGCTCATTTTCCACAAAACACCTAACATCCCAAACGGCTATTTTATCCCCCATCCTCAAAGCTCTGGCCTCGGCAACCACTTTTCCCTCCTTAACTGGCTTGAGGAATTGTCCATGACCTGAGGTTGTTGTTGCGAGCTTGGAATAGCTGAAAATACAGCATCCCGTAGTTAATGTATCTGCGAGGGTGAAGATAGTCCCACCATGGAGAGTTCGAGCTGGATTGAAATTGCTCTCCTCAACAACCATCTCTGCCCTCCCAAATCCATTTCTCATCTCTGTTATGACCATTCCAATTTTTCCAGCAAATGAATTTGCAATAATGCCGTTCATAGCATTCAGAAGCTCTTCATTCGTAAGATCTGAAAAATCGAATCTCAATCTCAAATCGAACACCTCTTTGATCTAAAACCGTGGTGGGACAAAAGTTATTATGCTAATCTGATTAATTAACCCCGATTAATCCACAACACCCTCAAATTCCTCAAGAAGTTTTATATGTCTCTCCAAAACATCCGGTTGGTTTGAAAATTTCTCTTTTACAGCCCTCAGATATTCCTCTTTGCTAAGAACTTTCCGGTTTGAAACTAGGTTATCCGCTAAAGCAACAATTTTCTCCTCTATCGTTTCGGGAATGTAGTCTTTCTCTGGCAAACCAAAGCTTTTCGCCTCCTTGGCTGTCAAACCGGCTCCTATATGTCTCTCCACTATTTTGGCAATTCTCTCATCGAATCCGTCTTTTCTTAGCATCTCAGCTCCGATTACAGCATGATCCATCCCGTGACTTCTGCATCTTCCAACATCGTGGAGCATCGCTCCTGCGAGAACGAGCTTTCTGCTTTCTTCATCAAGTTTGAGTCTCTCAGCTATCTTTGTAGCAACATCAACCACAACGAGTATGTGCCTGAAAACCTCCTCATCAACCCTTTCTTTAAGGTACGCTGTCAAAATTTCAGCTATCTCCTTCTCGCTCTTTTCGAGGAGTCTGGAATAAGGACTCTCCCGAGTATTTGTGGAATTCAATTTTTTTGATTCCAAGCTCATGGGATTAAAAAAGTTAAAATTGGGTGATTTTACCCTTTCCTCCTACGTTAACATCTCCTTCAAAACCATCTTCGACTTTCTTGAACCCTGGAACTACTTCGAAGCTCCCTTTTACCTTGATAACCCCGCCTTTCATGTCTCCACCAACGAATCCACAGCTCCCATGGATCGTTATTGTCCCATCCTTCATCTCTGTGCCAATGAAGTCTCCTGCGTTGCCGAAAATTTCGATCTCACCACCACCCATCTTTTCTCCGATGTAGTTGGATACGTTGCCCCTGATCGTTATCTTGCCACCACTCATCCCAGTCATGTCTCCCCAGTAGGCACAGCCGACATAGTTTCTTGCATTTCCTTCAACAACGATTTCTCCGCCTTTCATCTCTGCTCCAACCCAGTCAAGAGCGTTTCCCTCAACAACGATCTTTCCTCCAGTCATATACGCGCCAAGATGATCGCCGATGTCTCCTTTGACAACGATCTCCCCATCATCCATCCTCGCTCCAACCCACTTCACCATGCTGAAATCTCCATCGAGGACTAGCTTTGCATCATCGCCTTCTTTGGAGATCTCAAAAAGGTCGCCGAGCTTGGTCTTCTCCTTCCCATAGTAAACCTGGAAGTTTGAGATTTCGTCTGAGCTTAAAGTGGCGAGCTGAGGTGTTATCTCTGCCTCCACACTAACCTCAAAATCGATTTTTGGTTTTAGCTTTAGCATGGCTATCACCCCTCACCCCATCACGAGCCTTTCCGGCTTTCTGAGCCAAGCCTCCTCAACGCCATAATTCTGCCTCTGCAAGCTGTAGTATTTTTCGAACATCTCATTCAGATCTGAATCGATTGCTTCGATTGATGCATTTGAAGTTGCATCAACCCAGAACGTTCTTCCCCATATCTCCTTTACAAGCTCGCCATCTTTCGCGATAATCTCTCCACCCTTGATCGTGTAGGCTGAGGTCTTGAAAGCCTTGTAAACTGCCTCAAAATCATTTGCAGTATCTATGCTGAGTGGATCGAGGTTGTAGATTGCAATATCCGCATCCGCTCCAATTCCTAGGTGTCCTTTGTTATCCATCCCCATTACTCTTGCGGGCAGACTTCTGGTCATCTGTATGATTTCATAAAGTGTTTTCTCATTGTCTATCGCAGCCAATCCGGTTGCTTTCTGCACGTAGGGGCTAACCCTCTCCAGCTCCTTCTCCCTCATTTTCTTGCTCATCAACATCGCCATGACGTATGGGTATTCTGTGAAGGGTCCACCATTCGGATAATCTGTGGATAGCACAACTCTGTCTGAGTCGATCAAAAGTCCAAGCTCAAGTCCTATGGCCCACTGGAGGGCATGCACCGGATTCTTTGGCAGATAGGCTATTGGAACGATTCCCGCTCCTCCTTCAATCTCCGAATCTTTATTGCTCCATCTCGAGCCTGTGAGCTTATGCAACGTGAACTGGAAGGGGGCATCGCCTGTCATAGCGGTTGCATGACCGAATATGGGCTGACCCATGTCGATTGTAATGTTATCGACGCTGTTCACGTATTTCGCTATCTCAGCAGCACCACTTGCAACATCCCTCCAGCTGCTGCCAGCATAGGCGTTGAACTGCACATGCGTGACATGTAACACCTGCCTTTTGTCATTGCTGAACTTTGAAGCGAGCTTCATGGTCTCGATGGTTGTCTGATAGTTCCCGGGGGTGCCAAGATTGTTGCAGTGGAGATGGACTGAATGGCAGAGGCCAAGATTCTCCGTTTCCTGTATCAATCCGGTTATTATCTCCCTCGGAGTAACGTTGAAGCCCGGAACTTCATCGTCAAGGCTCTTGCAATTGCCACCATACATCCAAGCCTCAACACCGCCGGGATTTACGACCTTTACTCCAAAACCCTTTGTTCTCTCCAGTGCCCAGGCTAGAAATGCCCTGAGTTTCTCCCACTCCTTTTCTGCTACGTACTTCAACACGAAATGCCAGTTTCCGAATACTGGCAGTGCTGCCTTATCGATCATCGGAATGGCGTCGAGCTCTTCATGCGTATGCAGAGCTCCTACAGGTGGTTGAGCAGCTTCGAAAGCTGTCGTATAGCCCATTTTAGCATATTCATAACCTATTGCTGGCGATGTTAGCAGAACTCGACCTATTGAAGCCCTGAACTTTCCCGCGATAAGTCTTACGGTTCTCATCTCTTCGGGCCTCATTTCTCTGCCCGTGTTGATCTTGCTGCCCGCTATGTGGGCGTGCATGTCAAATCCGCCAGCAACTACAAGCTTGTTGCTTGCATCGATGACCTTGGCTTCCTTCACATCAACCTCAGATTCCTCAACGATCTTCCCCTCTTTGACGAAGATGTCCATTTTTTCAGCATTAATGCCGTTTTTAGGATCAACAACAATTCCGTTCTTAATATGGAGCATATGATGCATAATATCACCTCAACCCGAGTTTCTCATTTACCTTTTCAAGCATCAACTCGAGTATCTTCTCGTCGCTCCAGTACTCTGTATCAATGATCTTTTTGACTCTAAATGGAATTCCATCCATTCTGTAGGCTGTACCTTCCGCCTCCAGCCCTGCCATTGCCGATGGAATTACAACTTTGCTGATTAGAGTCGTCATGTTCGGAAACGGATCGATCTGGATAACTGGGATCTTCTTTAAATGAGCCACTGAAGCTTTCGGGAAGTGAGCAACGGGGTCTGAGGCTATTATAAGTGCTGCATCACAATCCCCTCTCTGCAAAACCTCGTTGGCAGCGAATTCGCCCGGAGAGAATCTCGGATAACCGCGGCTGAAATCTATCGCATAAGTATAACCAACCTCCCAAGCAGGAACGTCTCCAGCTCCTACGACGTTGTAATGCCCTCTCATCGGCCAAATGATCCATCTCGTGTGGCGGTTCAGGAGCTGAATTAGCTTTATGGCGTTCTCAACATTTCTATCTCTTCCTCTTGACTGGGTTACACCTAGGCCATAGAGTAAGGCTCCGTATTTCGCGTTTTTCATGAGCTCAGCAAGCTCCTTCAGTTGCTGTTTGCTGACTCCACCAACCTCATCCGGCACGGCATCTTCTTCTCCTTTCACAAGTGCTCTGAGGGCAGAGATTATCGGATAATCGTAGCCCGGCTTAATTTGGATGAACAGATCGGCCATGTTAGCAGACTTTGTTTTTCTAACATCAACCACAACAACTTTCCTGTCCTTCCTGTCTTTTATTAACAAACCTTTCGCTCGAACAGAATATCTTACTGGATGCCTTGGATGGGCCTCCATCGGATTGCTTCCCCAGAATATCACGACGTCAGCTCTGTTCTTCACTTCACCTAAGCTTCCGCCCGGAACTCCCTCTTCTATCAAGGCCAGCGTTCCGGGGGCATGGCAAACGCTTGCACACTGATCGTAGACACCACCGACCTTCTCTGTCAGAATAACTCCAAGTCTGATAGCTTCATTCACAGTTGACGCCCATCCGTAGAGAAGGGGTCTTTTCGCATTTAAAAGAATCTCAACGGCTTTTTCTATAGCCTCTTCATAACTTACTTCCTTTCCATCGATCATCGGGGCTTTTATTCTCTCCTTCTTGGAGAATTTTGCACTTCCGAGTTTGCAGAACTTCTTTCCTTTGTACTTCTCAACATCGAAAAGTACGTCATCGCAAACACTTCCACAAAAAGTGCAGATAACATTTGTCAGCTCTTCCTCTTTAGTTTCCGGCATCATATCACCTCTACAAGTTCCTTTACCGTTAAAACCTTCTCATCCGTTTTCTCTACGACCCCCTTTATCCCCTTGAACTGGGGCATTCCTGTGCCATCGGTGCTTGGATCGATAATCATGTTCGCATACGGCCCCATTGGTATGAATGCCATACCCTTCTGTAGATCCTTGTTCTTAACGGCAAAAACGACAACCTCTCCAAATTCGGTTTTTATCTTAACTTTGTCTCCTTCAGCGAGTCCAAGAGCGTTGAAGTCATCCTCACTAAGTTCGCAGTAGTTCACGGCTTTGAAGTACTCATCGGTTAACTTCTCCTCTACAGTAGCACCCTGGTCGAGAGTCCTACCAGAAATGATCTCCACCTCTATCATGGTATCACCACATTAATTGATAATAGGATTATTAGTTACTATTTAACGATTTGTTTTTTTGATGAATTTTAGATTAAGGGTGATTAAGGTCTGAAGGATGGAGATCTAAGGGAACAAAAAACAAGGAAATTATTAGGACCTCTTTAAATAGAGCTCCTTTCTCCTAGCTTCTAAAAGCAAATCTTCCCTTCCTAAAAATTCTGCTGCCGATATAACCTCTGTTCCAGCCTCCTCTCCCCGCTGAATGACTTGGCTAATTTTCTCCTTGTAATTGAGGTCTCGCGTTAGGTGATGGTCGACAATCAGCTTTCTCACATTCGTTTTATCGATGAGCTCCATTAAATTCTCTATCGAGCTGTCAAGACTCTTCGCAGAAAATCGATATCCGAGCATGTAGGTCATCGGGCCATCTATGAAAACAGTACCAGCATTTCTTTCCACCATGAATTCCAGCTGCTCTTTATGGATAGGACCTTCCACATCCGATGAAAAGAGAAAAGTATCTCCATCATCAAGAAAGACCTCTATAACATATCCAAGCCTCGGGCCCGCACCATGGTAAACGGGTTTTGAGATAGCAATGTGCAAACCATCGAAATCGTAGCTCTTTCCGTCAGCGAAATCTATGTCGGTTACACCGGCTTCCTTCAGCCTTTCAAGGAAGTAAGCGGCCCTTCCAGCCTGACTTCTGTTGATCTTCTCCTTGGGATGCTTGAGAAGGAGTTTTTTCCCAACCAAGAGCTCAGCATCATCGGGATTGTGGTGGTCGTAGTGGTAGTGAGTAATTACAACGATATCGCTCGTCTTCAAAGCTTTTCTTATCTCGTTCATCAGCTCTGCCATCTTCTTGATTTCAAGCTCATGAGGTGGCAAACCATATCTTTTCGGTCCCAAGGCGACGCTTGGGTCGATCATTACGTTGAGGTTCTTCGTTTTGACGAAAGTGCACATACTCCTCGCTCCAAGTGAGTCGAAGGCGAGAGGGATTATTTCCATAACATCACCAATTCACTTTTGAATTTTATGGATTAAAGATTTGTTACATCTCTTATTCAAGATCTTAATTATCTTAATTATACTTTATCGAACTAAAAAAGATGTCTCGTCGTAGCAATTCTACAACTCAATCTACCAAGGATGCTCTAATGATTTTCAGGTTCACATTAATTTTTCCGAGCGGTAAGTGATAATTAATAAACTACTCAACCTCAAAGATTTTTTAAGATCCACTACAAAAAACTTAGACATGCATCTGAGAGCTCACCACTTGATATGCCTTCACTTCTTTAAAGGAGAAGGGTACACAGCCGAATATGTGGAGAATCTTCGTAGTATTCTGAAGAGAGCAGAAAATGAGGGAATCGAGGTGATCATGGGGGCTGATGAGGTCTGCAAACCGTGCCCGTATCTCAAAGATGGAATTTGCGAGAAGGGAGAAGAACTGATTACCGAACTTGATCTTCTCGCCATGAATCTCTTGAAACTGAAACCGGGAGATAAGACAACGTGGAATTACACAAGCCAGAAACTGGATGAAATAATCGGGATCTGGAAGAAGTACGCATGCTTCGACTGCGAGTACAAAGAGATTTGCAGCAAAGATGAAAGATGGAAGGGAGAAAAATGAGGATGATCGAGGAGATCATTGCCAGAGGACACCCTAATATAACCGCAAAGCACAAAACCACGCTTGAAATTACGAAGGAAGGTGAATTATCGAAAAGAGGGGACTGTATAATAGGCGTGAAGGCCGATAAAGGCATATCCGAGCTTTCGGAAAAGATTAAAGATTATTTAAAACGGGGCAGAAGTGCCAGGATTTCAATTATTCTGCCGGATTATGGGATGGAGGAGAATTTAACCGGGATCGGAGCGGAAAAGCTCTCTTTTACACACCCAACTGACATAGTAGTTAGGAAAAGCTCTTTTATATGCGGAAGAACTCTGCTGATTAAAGCCGATAAGGCGGCGATAGATTTGAGCAGAGAGATGGTTGAACTTCTTAAAGATCCCTCCACCTTGCTCATCTTCAGGATCGAAATAATCTGATTTTTGATTTTTTGATATTACAGCCATGAAAAATAATATTGGAGTAATAGTGAAGTAATAGCGAAATAATCTCATGCTAATCTTCAAATAATATCTTCGTAAGATTTTTATTCCGATCCAGAGGAAGCAGAAAGATGCCGAAGGTCAGCGTTGATATTCCGAAAGAGCTCTACGACGATCTCATGAAACACGTTGGCGAAGATAAGAAGTTCGTAAATCTGAGCGAGGCCATAAGAACTGCCATACGGAAAATGCTCGATCAGCTCGACGAGATAGACAGAAGACACGGAAGGATATAGAATAAAAGGATAAATAAAGGAATCTGGGAGGTGAAACATGGTAATTTCCGAATTCATAATATGGGTTCTTGCAACACTGGGTATTATCACTCTAATAGCAATCCTAGCCGAGAAATTCGGGGTAGAGATTGCCATTGGGATTTACGCAGCCTTAACTGTGATAGCCAACATAATCGCAGTTAAGGTTATAGCTGTAGGGGAGGTTCCTCTCATAGGCTTAATAGTAGGGCCCGCTGGTGTGATAGTTTATGCTTCAACCTTTCTGGTAACAGATATTCTCACAGAGCTGTACGGTAAGGAATACGGAAAAAAAGCAGTTATAACAGGTTTTGCAGCAAATATCGTCGCTATAATTTCGATTTTAATCGCTCTCAAGTGGACTCCCGCCCCCTTTGTTTCCGCAGAATTCGAGCAGAGCTTTGAAAGTGTTCTCGGCCTAGCACCAAGAATTGTCATCGCATCGATAATCGCATACGTAATTTCCCAGACACACGACGTTTACGCTTTCCACTTCTGGAAGCAAAAGACAAGAGGTAGATTCCTCTGGTTCAGGAATAACGCATCTACCATGGTTTCGCAGCTCATAGACACCGTAATATTCATAACGATAGCCTTCTACGGTATCTTCGGTACCGACCAAATTCTTTCCTTGATCGTTGGGCAGTACATTCTTAAGCTGATTATCGCAGCAGTCGACACGCCTTTCATGTATCTGGCCGTAGGAGTGTGGAGAGTCCTTGGGAAGGAAAAGGTTGCCGTGAAGGCTGTCTGAGAATAGCCGAGTTTAGTAGTTGGGTTTATAGTCTTTTAGGTTCGATTAATTTTAATTTAAGTTTAAATTTTAATTTAAGTTTACTCAATTAATTTTTATCTCAGTCTTGCCCACCTCTCACCTCATTCCCTCACTCATCACATCCAGATCTCTCAAGAGACTATAATCCCTGTCCAGCAGATCAAGGAGAGACTCGGCTGGCCTCCCGTGATAGAATATAACATGTTCAGGATCGCAGTGATCGATCATCGCCAGAATTCCCAAAAAGTCAAGATGGTCGCTTACAACTATCCGTGGCCATCTGTAGAAATTCTGGGCAGTTAGGATGAATCTTCTTCCTCTGGATTCATAGAGCTCTTTAGGAGAAACCAGATTGACCTCTGCCTCATTCGAGATTTCTATCCCAAAAATCTCGCAGAGTTTTGAAATTTTAGGGGTTGCATTTACAGCATATCCGTTTTCATTGAGGATTTTAGCGGCCCTCTGAGCTTTTCCAACTGGATAAACGCCAAAAGTAGAACTCTCAGCGTTCTCTATCATTTTTTCAATTTCATCTTCAAAAACGAAGTCCGGCCTGCCGTAGGTGGCCTCGGTTATGAGAACATCACATTTTGGAAGGGAGGAGAAATCCTTCACATCCCCAGTCACGAGAACCTTGCAATCTGATTCGAGCAAAAAGGCTGAAGAGCCGAAGATGTGTTCGGTTGGGTAGGTTCTAATCCTAATCCCGGCGAGCTCGAGCTTCTCACCCAAATTAAAAGTTCTGCCTCTAAAGTCCCTTCCGGTTGTCGCTGATAAAATCTTGGCCGTTTCAAGAGAGGCAACTGCATTCCCATTTCCAAGGTTGTTCTGGCCGTAATGATCCGAGTGGGCGTGGGTTATAAGGTTATAGAATTCATAGTCCTCTTGCGGAAGGCCTTTGTAGCTATCCACATGAAAGTCCACTACCACATTCGAGTTGAACCTCAGGCTGAGATGGGGTTTCACACCCCTTTTCCCTTTCCTGCGAAAGGGAAGGAAACCAAAGTTTTCGAGAAATTCGAGGGAATTCATTCGTTTAATCAGATTTGATTAATGCTTATTTGCTTATTCTCAAAATTTTTCCGCATTCAAACTATTCGACGTCAACCCGCTTTATCTCCTTCTTTTTTGGAGCCAGAGTTTCCTCAAGTTTGTCAACCTTTTCAATCTGATAATCAATCGCCTTCTTGAGAGCGAGCAGAAATTCTCTGTAGGATTGGAAAAGATGTCTTCTGATTTCCGCTGGACAAATTTCGTCCACCTCAGGCAGCTTTATTTTTATCTCCTTCGCCATCGTCTCACCTAAACCTAATTCTCAGCTCACCACTCATAAACTTTGCTGATGCCGGCTCTCTCATAGCAAGAGATTGGGGGAGGTAAAGAATTCTTTTCCATTGGCCAGCGATAACTATTAGCTCCTCACCTCTTTTCAGAACTTTAAGTTGGCTCTTATCAACGAACGGGGCTTTTATTACAAGGCTTAAACTCTCATCTCCATCCTTTTCAATCCTCATAGGTTTAGAAATTGTAAAAACTTCTGAGGGATCTTTATCCCTGTAGATCTCATTTGCAATGTCTTTAAGTTTCTCACCAACAACTTCTTCAGATTTGAAGGTAAGCTGGAATTTTGGAACCGGAAATCTTTCATCGATGTCCCTTAAGTACTCTTTCTGGATTTCTATCCATTTCCTGAAATATGCACCAGCGTTCTCAGGCAAGACCTTGTTTATTATGATGCAGTCAACTCTGTATCCAAAGAGGTTTAAGTATGTGAAAGCCCTTTCCGATTCCCTGATTACCATTTTCTCCGGATTCATCACCAGCCTCACAGTTGTCTGCGGGCTTTCAAGGATTTCTTTGAGAACCCCTATCTTCGTATAAAGATCCTGAATCTTGTCGATAACCTCCTCAGAGGGGAGAGGGAGATCTATTAGGGGTTCGGCTATTGGCTTAACTATTTTCAGCAATTTCTTTTCAATTCCGAAGAATCTGTTCATATACCACTTGGCAATCTCTGGAACGCTGAGGAGGCGAAGAGTTTCGCCGGTGGGAGCGCAATCGAGAATTATAACCTCATATTTCTTTTTCTGGTAAAAATCAAGCAAGTGCAGAAGACTTGCCAGCTCATCAAAGCCGGGGAATATCGCAAGTTCCTCTGCTACAACATCATCTATACCTTGGGACTTGAAAAAAATTGTTAGATAGTCCTTAATCGTTTCCCAGTGTTTTTCCAGCTCGTATTCAACGTTAACCTCCATTCCTTCAAGATTCTCCTTTATTTTGGTTGGTCTAGCTTTCAATTCAACAGAAAAAGAATCAGAAAGACTGTGAGCAGGATCAGTTGATATAATGAGAGTTTTCTTTCCTAGATCAGAGGTTTTAATCGCCGTTGCCGCTGCAACCGTGGTTTTGCCTACCCCACCCTTGCCGGTAAAAAGGATTATTCTCGGGAGATCTGCTCTCGGCAATTCTTGTAATTCTTGTTCTTCATTTTGCGCATTGAGATTCTCAAGATTATCTTTTTTAAGGAGATTTTTAATCATTGGGCAGAGTAAGACGGATGGCTTAAAAGGTTGATGGATGTTGAATGGATGCTAGTAGATGCTAGTAGGATGGTGATGGATGGTGATGGAAATATCATAGGATGTTTTGGGTAAAGATTTAATCTTCCCCTTCGTAATTACACCATGGACATCTCCTTTCAGCTTACCGAATTCATCGGCCTTTTGCTGATTGCAACGGTTGTTGGTGTTGCTGTTAAGTACATTAAGCTTCCATACACGATTGCGCTCGTCGTGGTGGGCTTATTTGCAGGCTTGCTCAGAGTTTTCCCAGAGGTAAAGCTGACTCAAGATCTGATTTTCTTTCTAGTCCTTCCTCCTCTACTCTTTGAGGGAGCTTTGAATATGAATCTTGACGATCTTAAAACGAATTTCAGGAGCATTTCGATCCTTGCAACTGCAGGAGTCGTTCTTTCCGTGATCGTTACGGGCTATCTCATCCACTACTTTCTGCAAATTCCTCTTATGCTGGCCCTCCTCTTTGGAGCGATGATTACTCCAACCGATCCTGTTTCGGTTCTTGCAACCTTCAAAGAATTGGGAGCACCCAGAAAGCTTGCAACCATAATGGAGGGGGAAAGCATACTCAACGATGGAACCGGCATAGTAATCTTCAGCATTCTGCTAGAGATGATAAGGGGGTCATTTGATCCATTGAATGGTCTTTTGACCTTCTTTTTCGTTGTTATTGGTGGGGCAGCAGTAGGACTTGCAATAGGTTACATCTCATACAAGATTTTGGGTTTCATAGACGACCACCAGATAGAGGTGGCTATAACCTTGATAGTTGCATTCTCAACCTTCATTATCGCAGAGTATCTCCACGTGAGCGGGGTTATTGCAGTGGTTGCGGCTGGACTTATAATCGGAAATTACGGCACTTATTTCTCCATGTCTCCGACAACGAGGGTAGCTCTCGTAACTTTCTGGGGGTTCTTTGTTTTCGTTATAAATTCGATAATCTTCTTGCTAATAGGAATAGATATCCACTTCGACAAGATCCTGGCTTTCGGCAGCTCAATTTTGCTAGCAATTCCAGCAGTTCTGATAGGGAGGGCTGTGGCAACCTATTTTCTGCTACTCCCACCCATAAGCGGGGAGAGATTTTCAATATTCTGGAAGAACATCATCTTTTGGGGAGGCTTACACGGAACGATTCCCGTAGCATTAGCTCTTTCCCTAGCAGACATCCCGTTCCGTGATCAACTTGCTAGCATGACCTTCGGTGTTGTTCTTTTCTCTCTCGTATTCCAGGGTTTGAGCCTTGAATTCATTGCAAGAAGGTATTTTGGCAGAAAGGATGAGAAAAGAATGAAGTATGAGAGTCTTATGGGTAGAAGAATTGCTTTAAAAGCATCTCTCGAGGAAATAGAGCGAATGAGAAGGGATGGAGAGATACCGGCGAAGATAGCAGATAGATTATCGCAAGACATAATGGCCTTGCTGGAAAACATCTCAGAGGAGCTTTCATCGATGCTTACGGAGGATATTGAAAAGGATGTCTGGCTTTCCGCCTGGAGAAAGGTATTACTGGCGCAAAAAAGTGCTTTGAGAGATGCAGCCAGAAAAGGATACATAAGTGATGAGGTTGCGTCGAATTTGATGCAGGAGGTCGACTCGGAGCTGGAAAAGGAAAGGGAAACCAGATAAACCATAATTTAGTAGAATTTGGCAGAATTCGGAGTTTAGTCAGCACCTTTCATATTCCGATTTCAGAATTCCATATATCAATTCGTTTTGCCACCTACCAAATTTTAATCGGGCTTCCCTTCTTTTTCCCTCCAGTTTAAAACCAGCTTTCTCCAAAACCCGTCTGGAAGCAAGATTACCTTCAAAAATTGTTGCTGAAACCCTATGAAGTTTTAGATCTTGAAAAGCAAATTTCAAAGCCAGCTTTACTGCCTCAGTCATCAGTCCCCTGTTCCAGTATCTCCTGCCGAGCCAGTAACCCATCTCCGCATTTCTGTTCTCCCAATCGATGTTAAACAAGTCTACAACACCCACAACCCTACCAGTCTCCTTCAAAACGATTCCAAAGGCGTAACCCTTATTTTTTCTGATCCTGTATTGCGTTCTCCTTATGAATTTCAAAGCATCGTTGAAGGAATAGGGATCTAGAATTCTCAGCAGCCATCTAACCACTTCTTCATCCCTTATATTGTCATAAATGTCCCTTGCATCAGAAATCTTAAGCTTTCTAAGCCTTATTCTGACCCCTTCAATTTCCAGTTTCATAAAAAATTTACTAAAATTCGATTCATGATTCCAATTGATTCCAAATACAAACTCAAAGTTCAGCCCAAGTCTTCAACGAAAAGTCTTATCCGACCCATTGCCTTTTCAAGGTTCTCCATCGATGCAGCATAAGAGATTCTCACGTGATTTTCGCTGCCAAAAGCGATTCCTGGAGTTATTGCTACTCCTGTCTCAGCCAAAAGCCTTTCCGTGAACTCTATCGAATCCATCGGAACCTTGGGGAAGATGTAGAAAGCCCCTTCAGGCTTCACAACTTCCAAAATTTCCCTCAAAGATTTATAAACGTAATCTCTCCTCTTTCTGAATTCTCTGACCATTCCTTCAGTTATATCTCTAGCTATTCCCTCCGCCATCACGTCTGCAACAGCCTTCTGGGCAAACGCCGGAGCGCAAACACCGTTCACCTGATGAATCTTTAGAATGGAGTCCAGCAGCGACTCCTCTGCTATAATATAACCGATTCTCCAACCAGTCATCGCAAGAGATTTAGAGAATGCATTTATAGTCACCACACCTTCTTCTCCTGCAAGCGTACCGGGTTTCTTGTCATAGTGGATCGAGCTGTAAACTTCGTCACTTATCAAAACAGCTCCATTATCCCTAGCTATCTCAGCCACAGCCTCCAAGGTTTTTTGATCCATGACCGCCCCGGTTGGGTTATTTGGATAATTAATAAAAATTGCTGAAACTTCTTTGCTCATTTGCTCATTAAGATGATCTGGATTTAGTACAAAATCGGTTGAAGTTGTGTCAAGTCCCAAAACTCTCGCTTCACAGAGTTTTGTATAGGTGAAGTAGGACAGAAAGTTCGGAATTGGAATTAAGACGTCAGAACCTCTCTCTATGAAAGCCAAACTCGTGTTGAGCAACGCCTCGCTTGCTCCCGCGGTAATCATAACCCGTTCCATTTCAACCCCATGCATTTCTGCGATCTGCTCCCTTAACTCCTCTATTCCGAAATTTGAAGTGTAGTGAGTGTAGCCATTTTTCATCGCCTCGTAAGCCCTTTTAAGAATCTCAGGATGGGTGTGGAAGTCTGGTTCTCCAATCGTGAGGCTTATAACATCCTTCCCACTTTTTTTCGCCTTCTCGACCACCTCAAACATCTTCCTTATCTGAGAGGTTGAAATCTCAGAAACTCTTCTCGCCTCCATTCGATCACCTGAGGTAGCTAAGCTTGATAGATCATCATAAAAATTTTCCTGTTTCTAATTCTTTGTTATTCTGTTAAAATTCTTGTTATTCCTCGTCTAAGATGTCGCTCAAATCCCACTCTTCCTCTTCAAACTCGAACTCATCCAAATCATCAACCTCAAAAGACTCGAGCGTTAGTTCCTCTGCATCAGTTTTCGGTTCAGCTTTAATTTTACCAACTTCCTCAATTTCTTCTACCTTACTTTCAATCTTTTCAGCCTCTTTCTCCTTGTCTTCCTTGATCACTTCGCCTTCTTCCTTTCTAAAAGCCTCGGCCTCCTCTCTTACAGCCTCAACGGCCCTTTTTACCATTTCCAGATATTCTCCAACATCGGGATTGTAAATCTCCAAAGCAAGCTTTGCGTCATCCGCGTCCTCTTCCAGTTTTTTAATTCTTTCAAGGGTTCTTTTTGCCGTTTCAATGACCCAAAAATCTCTATTTTTCCGGTCAGAAATGTTTATTGCTTCTGGTCTTATAGAGAGAAATCTCCTCGTCTCTCCCTGAAACATGTTGAGCTTTGCAACTATCGAAACTATTTCCGGCGGTTCAATTTCGAGCAAGGCTTCCAAAGCTTCGGGCTGGTATCTGCCAACGAATCCAGACACAACACCGGTAGGATCGCTAACTCTTATCCTCCAGAAATTTGAATCGGGGCTTACTTCCTCCTTCTCTAGTAGCACTCCAACCATAAAAATCCTGTTACATTTTTCACCAGTTGGAGTTAGAACGTACTTCGGAGCTCTTTCTCCACCTTCGGAGGTTTCATGGGTTGATCTTGAAAGTTCATAAGCGAAAACCCTTTTTGCTACCTCTCTCCTTAAAATGTCCATTTAGATCCCCTCCTCTGCAGTTTCTTCCCTAGCAGTTTTTACCAGCCCATCAATTTCGGATAGAATCGTATTCGCTTCACTTACGATATCTGCAGAAAGGAACTCTATATCTCTGACCAAGAAGTATCTGCTCCCCTTTGAGCCGTATATTTTGAAGTAATAGCCCAGCAATCTTTTTTTGAGCTCTGCAAGAACAAACTCCCTGTCGAGCTTTTCAGAGGCTATCTCTCTCGCCTCCTCAATTCCGATTCCAGTTAGGGCTTTAATGTTCTCCTGATTCAGAATTACTTCGTAGTAGTTAGCTCCATCGTCTATAACCCCTTTAATCCTCAAATCGTCATAACCTTCCACTTTTCCATGCACAGCGCAGACTCCCTTTTTAAGAACACGGTTGCACAAGCTACAACGCTGAATGAATCCGCTGTTTTGCTGTATTGCAACCAAAGCTCCGATAAGCTCGATTTCACGGGGAGGAAGGCTTATGTCCTCATCAAGCTCGATTATATCAGAATTGCGGTTTACGTTTATCTGCATTCTTCCTCTGAAAGAATCTGTCACGACGTTTTTAAAGAGATAGCTTTTTCCTTCTTTAACTTCCGGCTTCCTCGATTTCGCCCAAATCACAAATTTTATTATTCCAGTCGGATCCCCAGCCAAGCCGACTTGAGACAGGTTGGGGCTTTCGGCATCCCACAGCTGCATGACTTTCGCCTTAACGCTAACCCATTCTCCCGCCCTCGTGATTTCTGAAATCGTCCTTATCGGGCTTTCCGCCACTTCTTCCCTAGTAATGTCGAACTCTTTCATCAGATAGTTCGTTACCGTCCTCACAGCTTCCTCCTCTGGCACCTTGAATTCGTAGATTAACAGCTTAAGCCTTTTCGATACCTCCTTTGGATCGATTTCTCTGCCCTTAAACCTTGAAAGGACCCTTTCTGTGAGAATACTAATTTTCTCATCGCCCATACCATCGCTCATACTGAACCTCCTACATTTATCAAAACTTCCAACTTGAATAAGCTTTTCCATATCTGTGAAAGTGGGGATGAAATTGCATTTCTGTTTGATATTTTGGAATTAAGGTTTGCAAAGGAGGATTGCTGTTTGACTCAATTTTAAAGCATTTAAAGCAAAATGTTTAATACTAAAAATGTAAAAATGATAACTTGGTGAGATTAAATGAGAAAATCGAAATCTGAATTAAAACATTTAAGACATTTAAAATACATACAAACTGAAATTGATGAAAATTTACATGTAGTACTCAAAAACATATCAAAGTATAAAGGGAAAAGCATGAAACATGTAGTCAGGGAGGCGATCGAAGAGTATGTCGCAAAACATGAAAAAGAAATTGAAAAAGATACTTTTTTCGAGATAATTGGAAGTTTTGAAACAAAAGAAGGAAACTGGAGCGAGAGAAAAGACTGGAGGGATTAGTGAGAAAAGACTGTAAGAATGGAGGGTACGATGGAGCGCCCAGCAATGGAGTACATTGATACCAGCGCCCTTATAGCCCTCAGTGACAAAAGGGATAAAAATCACGTTAACGCCGTCAAGCACCTTAAAGAATCTGTTAAAAAGGGGACAAGATTCGTAATTGGAAAACATGTATTGATAGAGTATCTGGACGGAGTTACAAAAAGAATTGGGAAAGACAAAGCAATATACGAGCTTGATAAAATTCTTAACAGCAAAATCGTTGTTTTGGAATTGGAAACTAAAAAAGACTGGATTAAAGCCTTAGAGTACTTTAGAATGTACAATGATCAGAGAATAGATCTCACGGACTGTCTTAGCTTTGCACTGATGGAAAGATTGGGATTAAAGCAGGTTTTTACTTTTGATTCAGATTTTAGAATCCATGGTTTTGAGGTTTTACCTAATTCTAGAAATAGGAAAGTTTAGAAGATATTCTGCCAAAGTGTAAAGGTATGCTATAGGAAAATTGGAAAAAGAATGTCAGAAATTAATAAAGTTTAAAAATTATTAGTTTTTATTTCCTAAAGAATGCAAACAAATACACAAGTTGAGTGTTTATATTGTGGAAATCCAAATCCTACCGTAAAAGTGTTTTCTACGCGTGAAATTGGAATAAGGTTCGGTGCCGGCTCAGGCGGTATATCGGGCGACATATCATATCGAGAAGAATGGAATTTAAGATTAACACCCGAGATAACTTGTGATTTTTGTGGGAGAAAGTACAAGCTCATTGCCGACTCAACTAAAGTTGATTTCCTTCGAAACGTATTATCTAAAATGGCTTTTTCGGATGCGCTAATTGATATTATGGATGAGTTTGGAATTAGCTTAGATAACGTGGAAAATGGCTTTGTAGGGATATCTTTCCCAAAAGGTTTTATAAGTTCGATTAAAAGAAAAACTATTGGTAAAAAGGAGTTTCATATCATATTCATGTCTGGGGAGAGGAGATATTACATGACGTTTTATAAGTCTCGAGATCAAATGGTTGCGGTAAATGTGGAGAGGGTCTGAGGTGTATGGTTATGATAGAGCAAAAGAACGTTTTAAAAGAATTGCCAGATAAAACCAAGTTGTATTCGATAGATGAGTTTAAGAATTTGCTTAAGAGATCTCCACAAAATAAGATCCTTGTAAGAGATGCGATTCTCATGTTATTGGCGGCCAGAAATAGAAAACCGATTTACGGCCGAACGATGCTAATGAAACAAATATTCCTCCTCTATGAAGAAATACTAAAGAAATACGGTCTGAAATTCCAAGATCCGAAATTTGTACCATATAGGTATGGACCATATAGTTTTGCAGTTATGCAAGTACTTGAGGATTTGGACTTCGCCGGATACATAAAGATAGAGGGGCGAAAAAATAGCAGAAAAGAGAGATTTATGTTGACAGAGAAAGGACTCTCAGAGATTATAAACAAGTTCAGGACTTTGGATGATAAAGTTCAGAGGGAGATTGAAGAAAAGAGGATTGGTTGGGACCAACTTGGTACAAACGGGATTTTGAGGTACGTTTACCAAAACTATCCTAAATTCAAAGAAAAATCTGAACTCAAAGAAAAATACAAGGAGATCGAGTGGGGGAAGGGCAAGGCATGAAAAGTATGAAGATTAAAGTATCTAATATCGATGAGACAGAATATGTATATACTACACGATCGCTAAAGATTAAATTTGGTGAGAAAACAATAGAATCCCCTTTGAGAGCGTTAACCAATTCTGAACTCATAGCAAAGTCAAACATACCATCAGAAATTCCTTTGCAAGGTGAAATAGCCTTTATAATGAGAAAATTGGATAAAAAGGAAATTATAGAGTTTATGGATAACAACAGGAAATTTAGTAGAGTTCTGGAATATATTGAGGGGTATAAGCTAAGAATGCAACACTCCGATATCGTCTTCTCGTTAATTCAACCAACCAGATCGGCTCTTAGGCTTATCAATAGAGATGAGGCTCGAGTTAGCCAGTTTATAAGAATGAACATAAAAGCTCAGCAAATGGCTGGATTTGAGAGTATTACAATTCCTTGGGTCGGAGTTGGGATGAGGAAAGCGATTGAGATCTATAAATCTATTGAAAGGAATCTGGAAAATGAGTTGATCTTTTTTGTTGATGTATCAGACCCAGAGGGACTTGGGGAAATTGTTGATTATTTCAAAGAGTTGAACGAAACAGGAAGAATTAATTTTGTTGGAGTTATTTATGGTTCTCCAAGAAAAAATTGGCCAAGTTACGATATATTGTGGAGAAACCTGAGGGATGTGGATCTTGCTGTAATAGTGGCTGATGTTGAAAGGTACGAGAATTCGCGGTATTTATCCGGACTGCATTTGCAGGAATTTATATTTGGAGATATTTTTGCCTTGGAGATGAAAAGAGTTTACAAGGGCAGGAGTAAAGATGGAGAGGAGAAAGATGTTGGGAGACTGCTGAAATTTTTCAATAGGGAGAATCTACAAGTGTTGCCAATAAAAGATACTGGATTTGATGTTATGGAAAATGTTGCTAAAGAATTTGGTGACGATAAAAAGATAAAAATAGCTCTTGAGAATTATGAAGAGGCTAGGAGAGATGACGAAAAATTGAGTGTGTTGTTATCGATCTCAAAGGTTCATGAGTTCATGGCTAGTAGAGATGAATTTGATGTTTCACGAGAGTATATTGATAAGAGTGAAACAAAGGACTACATTAAGGAAAAGGAAACGTTAAATGAGTTTTTAAGGAGAATAAAAGGTCAGAAGAAGCTTTCAGTACAAATATAAACATAAGCTCGGATATCTTATCTTAATCAAAATCATGGATAAATGGGGAAATTCCTAAAGTTTGATCTATAAAAAACAAGATTATCTCACCTTCTGATCCAAATATTAAGTTTAATAAAAAAAGTTAAGGCGTAATCTAAATATCCTAAAAGTTAGTTAGGAAATGATAAGAAAAGATAATTAATTGAGGTGTGAAAATGGACTTTTGTGACTTCTGTGGGAATGAGATCACACTTCCTTATAAATGTCCTTTTTGTGGCGGAAGTTTCTGTGATGATCACCGTCTTCCTCCTAACCACGATTGTATTGGTATTGAATTCTGGCGTAAACGTCAGCCTCCAAATAAAAAACTTATACGGAGAAAAGGCAGACCAGAATTCAGCACTATCGAGATCCAGACAGTTAAGCTGAGCGAATTTGTCCCATATATCCCTGACAGCGTTCTTCCAGCCCTAACACCCGATGAGCCACTTGAAGGATGGGAGAAGTACGGTCTGGCGAGAGAAGATGTCGATGATCTGTATCGAATACCACTCAGAAAATACTGTTATTACTGCGGAAAACGAATCTGGAACGATTTGCAATTCGTCTGCAGCCATTGCGATCTCAGTTTTTGTGAAGAGCATAGAACTCCGGAAGATCACGGATGTCTGGATAAGAGAAAATACATACTCCCACCCGGAATTGGTTACTACGAGCTTCTGAACATGTGCGAATTTTGCGGTAGTGTTGGAGTGATTGAAAGATGCCAATATTGCGGGAAAGCATTTTGTAAAGAGCACCTCTATCCTTCTTCTCACAATTGCGAAAAATATACGCCTCATAAAGTTCGCTTACATGCTGGAGTAATTGATTATGTTGCTACAAAGGAAATTACACCGAAAAGTGGAGATGTAAGTGTAAATTTAGATAAAAAAGATGAAACCAAAAAAGAGAGTAGTATTAAGCGCTTTCTGAAAAGGCTTTTTGGTTGAATTAACTGCAATACAAAAACTGTTTACTTTTTCTATTTTCAGATACAAAAATTAGAATTTAAAAGTTCAAAAAAGCGAAGAAAGCTATTTCTAGGTTTGCATCCAAATTAAAACAAAAGGTGATGAGGATGAGATTTCCAAAATTAAGCCTGTACTTCACTCTTGGATTTGCGCTTCTAGTACTTCTAGCACTTTCTGGCTGCAGTCAAGCTCCACAAGCTGAGAAAACACCAGAGAAGACACCAAAAAGTATGCAAAAAGTCATAGTTCAAATTGAATTTTCAATTTTCCCGAAGAAATACACCTGCGATGGAGCCGACATTTCACCCGAGATTAAGATAAGTGGAGTTGCAGAAAATGCTAAATCGCTGGCAATCATAATGGATGATCCCGACGCACCCATGGGAACTTTTACCCACTGGATAGTCTGGAACATTCCTGCAAGCAAAGAGGTTGTAATTCCTGAAGCTTTTCCTAAGGATTCGGTGGTTGAAAAACCCTTGAAAGCTGTGCAGGGAGTTAACGATTTCAAGAAGATCGGATACTGGGGCCCCTGTCCACCTCCCGGAAAACCGCATAGGTATTTCTTCAAGGTCTATGTCCTCAACGATGAGCTGGATTTGAAGCCAAAGGCAAGCAGAAAAGAGCTTGAGCGAGCAATGGAAGGGAAGATAATCCAGTACGGCGAGGCAATGGCAACTTACGGCAGGTAGTTGGGTTTTTAAAATCATTAAGCTAATTCAAGCTCATTTGAGCTCATTTGATGCTTACTCGAGACTCATCAGTGGATATCTTTTCTCCTCATCCCATCTGAGGTGAGCTGAGACCGCCTCGCCTTCAACTTCAACCTTAACCCATGCTTCGAGCATCTCTCCCGTTAAGGAGGTGTAATTAAAGCTTGATAATTTTTCTTTCAACTTCTCACGATTGATTTTGACTTTCACGTCTGCAACGAAAGGTTGAAGCTTTACACAACTCTCCATCGCCTTCTCAAGGATTTCAACATTCTCAAAGCTAACCGGAGTGCCTATAAACTGGTGGAAAAGCGCACCAAGTTTTATCCCAGCCTCGAAAGCAGCTTTCTCCCTCTCCTTCTCTCCAACCATCCCCTCACCTCTGCCGGAAATGGACTCAAAAGATATAGGAAAACCAGCCCAGCAACGATGTATGCAGAATCCCTTATGAAAAATGCCGAGATCAGTACGATTCCTGTAAAAGTCAAGAGCAACCTATCGCGGATTTTCGCGTAGCGAAGGTTGCTTACCATGAAGAGAGAGAGCAGAAATGCAACAGTTGCGACAACGTAGTTTGGAGTTTCAAGATATATCAGCGAACCGATGAAGAGGCCTGCAGCCGTAATTGGATATCCCACAAATTCATCTTTGATCTTAAGCAGGTTAAACCTAGCCAGTCTGATCATACCCGTTATAAGGTACAAACCCGCTATAGAAAAATAAATCCAGCTATCTGAGATGGCGATAAGCATCAAAGAGGGCAATACGCCGAAAGATATTATATCCGCCAACGAATCCAAGTCTTCCCCTAGTAAGCTAAGCTCTATCCTGCTCACAGCCCCATCCAAACCGTCCATTATCACTGAAGCGAACAGAAAAAGAGCTGAGAGCTGAAGGTCAGAAAAAACGAAATATATTCCAAGAAAGCCGAAGAGAGCATTAAAAGCTGTTACAATGTCAGCCGCTCGAATGTCGTTAAGGGCCCCAAACATCCCATCACCATTTTTAAATTATCATAAAATTATCAAGCTACTAATTAAAATTTGCCTTCTGGTGTTTTTGCTTCCTGCTATTTTATCTCAGATTCTAGGAGTTCTCTATCGAATCTATTGAACTTCCACAGCCACAGTATCTCCAGCCTTTACTTTCTCTCCTATTTTCCTTGTTATTCTGAAATGTGGAGGGAGGTCGAGGCAAACTCGAGAACCGAATTTTATCATTCCTATCTTCTCACCCTTCTCAACCCAATCTCCCTCCTTTACGTAACAGCTAATCCTTCTGGCAAAAAATCCAGCTATCTGCGTAACCTTAAACGTCCCCTTTTCATTCCTGATGAATATCTCATTTTTTTCAGCGGAATCCTCCCTCCGAAAGGCGGGAATGAACTTCCCCTTTTTGTAAACGACTTTCTCAATTTTTCCGGAAACCGGAGCCCTATTGATGTGGCAGTCAAAGGGACTCATGAATATCTCAAGCCTTTGCCCTTCAACAAAATCTATCTTTCCATCCGCCGGTGAAACAACGCCTTCTCGAATCACTCTAGGAGGATCCCTGAAAAAAAAGACTGTAAATGAGATCAGTAAAAGTGTGAAGAGGGCTAGGGGAAAGAAAACGGGCAAAAGCAATAGAATAAAGAGTGCGATTAACTCGATCAGAATAACCTTAAGCCCGCTTCTTTCGATCATATTAACCACTCCTTCGCAATCTACTTTCAAGTACATTTTTTAGGCTGTATATAAGATCTGCAAGCTCTGGGAGAATTCTGAATACTACAAGTGAGATCAAAATCAATGCCAAAGTTGCAAGAATCTTGGATATAACATGATGAGCGAGATAGAAGCTGTTCTCACCAAACCATGAGTAGCCGAAGCTCGTAATGACAAAAACGTTTCTGAGAAGGTTGAGAAAATAGATTATCGGAACGGAGATCAGAAAAGCGAGAATTTTTCTTTTAAACTCAGCCCTTATACCGAGTGTGGCTCCTGCAAACAATGCCATGCTCTCAATCCCGGTGCACGCTAAGATTATTTCAACATACCGATTGTTAAGGCCAAGAACATTTTCAGCATACTTATATACTCCAAACCCAAAAAAGTTCGCGAGTTTTACCGTGAGATCTGTAGTGACGGAGATCAGCCAAGATCCTAAGCTGTTATCGATGGCGAAGGGAAAGTAAATCAGAGAAGCTAAAGCTGAGAAAGCCGTTATATCGATGAAGATTTGCAAATTGTCTCCTTTATCTGTTAAAATTACCAATCCTAAGATAAAAAAGAAAACAAAGGCGAGAAAAACGACTACCGAGTTGAAGTAATCTGTAATCTCAAGGTAATGAGGGAGACGGGTGATCCACTCTATAGAAAACACAATCCAGCCCGCAGCTCCAAGAACTTTGATTTTTGAGAGTACAAAGATGAGCATTAAAGCGAGTGAGATTACAATGAGGAAATCCATGAGCAAAAAACTTAATTTAGGTACTTAAACAATTCGTTAATTTGTATGTATGATTTACACATCCATTCCCACTATTCCGATGGATCGGCCAAGATAGAGGAAATCGTAAGAAAAGCAAAAGAGAAAAAGCTGAAAGCGATAGCGATAGTCGATCACTCCGTGGAGCATAAATTTGGCTTAACAGAGGCTAAAGCGAGAAAGAGGCAAGAGAAGATTGAGAGATTTTCAGCTAAATACGATATAACTGTCTTAAGCGGAATCGAATGCGGGATTCTTGCTGACGGAGAGATTGCTCTGCCAGATTTTAAATTCGATTTGGTCATAGCTTCAATCCACAACCCTCTCTCAACGAACGAATACTATCGCAGAATCACCGAATGCATAAAGAAAAACGACTTCGACGTTCTTGGGCACTTGCACTCCACGCTTTTTGGGAGTGTTAACGAGGACCCGGAGAAGGATTTGGAGATTATCGATTTGCTTAAGGAGAGAGGTATCGCCTTAGAGATCAACACAGGCCACAACGCTCCACCCGATAACTTCCTCCAGCTTTGCAGGGGTAAAAGGCTGAGGTACTCGGTGGGAAGCGACACGCATGTGGTGAGCAGGATAGGAGACGTCAGCAAAGCATTCGGCCTAGCAAGAAAATTTCTAACGAATGCAAAATTCTTGCTCGATGGGAGGTGATTGGTTGGATAATCGGTTGAATGTAAAAAACTGCATAACCTTAACTGTCGATGCAATCGTTGCTTACAGAGGAGGAATAGTTCTGATAAAAAGACTGAACGATCCATTTAAAGGATACTATGCTCTTCCAGGAGGCATAGTCGAATACGGGGAGAGTACCGAAAAGGCTGTGTTGAGGGAGCTGAAAGAGGAAACCGGCCTCGACGGGAAAATTTATAAGCTCGTTGGAGTATACTCTGAACCTAATCGAGATCCAAGGGGTCATTTTGTGTCGGTTTGCTATCTGATCGTTGGTAAAGGCAAGCTTAAAGCAGGAAGCGATGCGAAAGAGGCAGAGGTCTTCAAGCTGAATCAGCTGCCAAAGCTTGCCTTCGATCACGAAAAGATGATAGAAGATGCAAGAGGTGATTTGGTTGGAATTCTGTCCGAAATGCAAGAGCATAATGATCTACAATAAGAATAAGGCGATTTGCAGAAAATGCGGTTACGAGAAAGAAGTGGACAGCGATGAGAAAATAGTTGTAGTTTCGAAAGGAAATAGAAATGATGTTCCAGTGATAGAGGGAGAGAACATCAAAACACTTCCGACTACTACCGCTATCTGCCCGGCTTGTGGTAACAGAGAGGCTTTCTGGTGGCTTCGGCAGCTCAGAGCTGCTGATGAGAGCGAGGTCAGATTTTTCCGCTGCACGAAATGCGGGAAGACCTGGAGAGAGTACGACTAGTTAATACCACTTAAATCTGGATTAGAACAGATTGAACAGCTTTAACTGATATAACGAAAGAACCGAAAAGAATCAATTTATTTAACACGGTGTAGATTAAATGTTAGAAATGACGTTTGACAAGTTCAAAATACTGCTAACCTTTAAACTTTCTGGTTTAAGAACCAAGAGAGTTCATACACCATTTGGAGAGGTCATTACGGGCAGAAAACCCGGGTTTTCCACCTCGGCAACATGCTGCAATAATAGGGAGCTTGCACTTAAGAGATTGAGATTCAAACCCCATGATTTGAATTTCGTTATCTGTGAGGATAAAGGCGAAGCCGAGATCCATGGGAAAAAAGTTGTTTACTGTACACCTGAAGAATTCATCAAATTCTTCAAGGAGAAATTTGGATTTGGAGTTAGCATAAAAGAGATTTTGGATTACGATATAACCGAAGAGTTCATGAAGGGCTTTTCTGACCAGAGAGAGGCTTTGGCAATCCTCAATTCGATGTACCTCTTGTATCTCTACCGAGAATTCCCGGAGGTTTTTATCCACACCAAAGACTCGAGGGTGAGGATGGAGATCCAACCGGACATCCCAATGCTCGAGGAAGTAAAGAACCTCGGTTACGGATTTTCTTATCCAAAAACAGCCCATCCCATAGTGAGAATGAACTACCTCACCGACAACGGGAGGGAGATTGCGAGAAGCGTTGTGGAGCGAAAGCTCAAAAACAGCAGATCGGATATCGACTCGCTCGTTAGTAGATTTGGAGAAAAGAAGGTGTTCCTTATAGTTTTAGGCACTTTAAGAAAGGATGGATTGTTTTTGAGGGTAAGAGAGGCGGATTATGTCCTTTCAATGAAATCTACCACGCCGGATATTCTAACAAAACTTCACATATCCGACAAATCACTTTTCAAGGAGCTGAAAGATGTTCAGAGTCCCCTACAGCTTGTGTCGAGATTCATTACAACTTTCGCAATCTATGATGATGCCGTAAGGTTTTTTGATGAGCTTGAACGACTGGGTTTTGCTCTTAAGGTTAGAATCTTCTCGAGATGGGGTGTCGAACTTGGAACTGCTTACAGAGCACCCGTGGAGCTTGCAGAACTTCTTATGGAGATGTGCTTTTTCGAGGTGGATAGCAAAACCATCAGAAGATTCATTGAGTTGCTTGCACGATTGTACTTAAAAGCAATTGAAGGTGTGGCCGGAGAGAGGATGCTGAACGAACTTTTCATGGGGCTTGACTTGGAACCCGTAGAGGTTGAAAAGATTTACGGGAAAATTCAAGCTACAAACATGGAAATGGCAGAACTTATATCTGCAATTCTTTCTGAGGGTTAAAACGGTTAAAATGTTATTAGATCAGGTTAGAAAGAGAAGAATCAAAAGTATTCAAAGGTATTAGAGAAACAGTTTCACCTTAACTTCCTTGAAATCTCTGTACTGCTCGACGATCTCCTTTCCTTCCACAAACGGGATGCCTTTCTCCTCTGCATATTCCATAGCCTTCTCCTTGGTTAAAGCTTTTCCAGTTGAAGCATCCAGCATCTCGCATATCGCCACAGCCGGCGAAACACCTGCCATCTCCGCTAACGCTACACTGAGCTCGGTCTGGCCAACTCTGTCATAAGTCAGATTTATTGCAGCTTTTAGAACGGCAACATGGCCTGGAGATCTGAATTCACTCGCCAAATCGAATTCCCCGTTTGTCATCACCATGTCAACGACTTCTCCAAGCCTTCTTATTGTTAAAGCCCTGTCTATGTCTGTTATACCAGTAAAGGTATCCCTGTGGTTTATCCACAAAGCAAAGGATGATCTCGAATCATACTTTATGTCATTTCCCCTGCTTAAAGGCAACAATTCCGGATACTTTTCGCTTGCTGCAATGAGAACATCATGCATAAAGGGGATACCAAGCTTGTCTGCTGCTATCGGATGCAGAGCGACACATATCAGCCCCCCTCCATCCATTCTCATTAAAGCTACATCCTGGGGTGTGACATTAACCGCTGGGATGGCAATATCTGTCTCACCCTCTCTATGATCAAAGTCGTAGAGCAATACAGCCTCTCCTTTCCTAAACGCCTTTAAAGCCTCATCTATCATAGAAACACCTCCACCTCGATAAAATCACCGTCTTTCAGCTTTAACTTGTCCCGAAGTTTTACTGGAGATACTACTTCAAGGACATCTTTTGGATAGTGAGTTCTTTGCGGGAGAACAACCGCCCCTTCAAATTCTGCAACTCGGCACTTAAATGCTTTGACTTCTCCAAAAGTCCTGTCTTCGGTCTTAAAACCATGAATAATTATACCTTCCTCCTCATCAATCCTTCTCCGCAAGTAAGCTTGCTCTTTTGGGAGTTTCAGATTTAAAGTTCCGGGGTAGGGGTCGAAACCAAGCTTTTCCTTGAACTGCTTTTTGTAGCCTTCCAGCGAAACGTAGTATCTCCCCTCTCCTACTCCGCTCATCACCTTTCCTCGAATGAAAATCTCCTCAACTCCTTCAAAAATTCTCTTGTAATCCAAATATTCCCTATAGAGTAGTTTCTCTCCTTCCTCAGTTATCACAATATACTGACCATCCTTCTCAAGGGTTCTAAGGATATAGCCCTTTTCCTCAAGCTCCTTTAGTTTCCTCGCGGCAGTCTGAAAGCTCTGATCGATTTTTTCACCAAGCTCTTTTGAGCTAAGCTTCACAACCCTCTTGTGGGCATCCATAAGTGCCAGTTGCTTCAGTATCGACAACATCTCAGTATCGAGAAGTTTCTCAAGAACCATATAAATTTTTTGGAAGCTTCTCAAAAATAGTAATTAATCGTTACTTATTGTTACTGTTACTTGTTGAGGTAAATCATGATATAGAAGAGTGCCAGTAAGAAGATTAGTCCGAGGATCAGGGCGACTGCAGCCACACCTCCACGACCCATGAAAATAGGTTAACCTCAAAGGATAAAAACCTTTCAGAAATCTGCTGATGACTAAAAATTAAGGCAGAAAAAAGAATACCTAAAAATGAGAAAAATTAAGGAAAGCTAGGTAAACATCTCCTTAAGCACCCTCTTATTTATCTTGCCAACGCTCGTTTTCGGGATTTCTTCAACGAAAACTATCTTGTCAGGCAACGCCCACTTCGTTATCTTCCCCTCTTCCACGAACTTCTCCATGTGTTTTCTGATGTCCTCCTCGCTCACTCCGGCCTTGTCATCTACCTTGAGAATTAACATCGGTCTTTCTCCCCACTTTTCATCGGGAATGCCGATTGCAGCAGCCTCAAGTACGGCAGGGTGCAGGCTTGCAAGATTCTCCAGGGTTAGTGAGGAGATCCACTCTCCACCGCTCTTTATTACATCCTTAACCCTGTCAACTATCGTAAGGTAGCCGTATTCATCAACAACAGCTATGTCGCCGGTGTGCAGCCATCCTCCTTCCCACAGCTCCTTCGTTTTCTCTTCATCTTTGTAGTAAGCCTGCGTCAGCCAAGGAGCCCTGACAACTATTTCTCCCATTTCCTTCCCATCGGGCTTTACATCCGTCCAGTCTTCCTTTATAACCCTGACGTAAACGAGAGGCACCGGAAATCCGGTTTTTATAAGATACTCAACTTTATCTTCAGCATCTTTAAGCTCCGGTTTGAGGTTTGCAGCTGTGAGCAGTGGACATGTTTCAGACATTCCGTAGCCGGCCATAACATTTATACCCTTCTCGATTGCCCTCTGAGCTAACCCCTTGTTAAGCTTTGAGCCACCTATCACCATCTTCCAGCCCGGAAGCTTGAAGCCTTCTGGCATCGCCGTCACGATCATGTTCAGAATCGTTGGCACGCAGTGGCTGAAAGTGACTTTCTCCTCCAAAACAAGCTTTAGGATCATTTGAGGTTCGTATCTGCCAGGATACACCTGCTTGTTTCCTAACATCGTTGTCATGTAAGGCACTCCCCACGCATGCACGTGGAACATTGGCGTTAGAGGCATGTAAACATCACCGCTCCCGATCCTCGTGGGCGTGTCATAGGAGGTGAAAGCAGTGATCAATCCAAAGGTGTGCAAAACTATCTGCCTGTGCGTGAAGAAAACTCCCTTCGGCCTTCCAGTAG
>JACDNU010000025.1 GCA_017656505.1 Archaeoglobus sp.
AAACAATCGTCATCTTCGGCCTCGTTATCAGCTTCATCCTGATGTTCGCATTCTAGGCTAAGGAAAGACGAGGGAAAGACGAGGAAAAGCAAGGAAAAAGAACCATGGAGCGAGCTGTAAGGTGGTTGGAAAGCAAGATAAACACGGAGAAAAACATAGAGCGCTTTGTAAAATACTACTGGATAATCTCAACCTTTAGAGTCGCTCTGGGGATTACAATAATGATGCTGATATTGATTGGAGGATACAAGTTCGGGGATCTGATTCCCCATTAAATTTTGGAAAACTCATGAAAATCCTAAAAAGGAGGTGAAGATATGGCAGAAGCTTTGATAAGTGATGAGGCGTTCATAAAGGGTTGTGCTGCAATAGGAGCAGGCTTAGCTGTAGGTTTGGCAGGAATAGGTGCAGGAGCTGGTGAAAGCGGAATAGGAGCCGCAGCAGTAGGAGCGATAGCAGAGGACAGAGGCTTTCTTGGCTTAGGTTTGCTTTTCACAGTTATCCCAGAAACAATCGTCATCTTCGGCCTCGTTATCAGCTTCATCCTGATGTTCGCATTCTAAAGCTATTACAGGGTGTAATTATGCCACTCGATAACGTAATCGGAGAAATATACGAGAAGGGGAAGGAACAAGTGGAGAAGATTCTCAAAGAGGCTGAGAGCGAAGCGGAGAGGATCATTGCAGAGGCAAAAAGAGAAGCTGAGGAAATACTGAGGAAAGCTCGTGAAGATGCGGAAAAGGAGGCAGAGAACCTCCGAAGACAGGAAGTTTCTTCTGTGAGCTTGGAAATGAAGAGACTCTTCCTGAACAAACAAAAAGAGCTTCTTGAATCGGTTTTCGATCTCACAAGGCAGAGAGTTAGGGAGATGGAGGAAGGAGACAGGAAGAAATTGCTTGAGGCGTTACTCAAAAAGAACGTTCAGGATGGAATGGTCGTTTATTCCAGAAAGGAAGACGAGGACGTGGTTAAGGAAATCATAGGCGGTTTGGGCAAAAAAGTGGAGTATGCTGGAAACGTGAACTGCCTCGGGGGAGTGATCCTTGAGGATTCCAAGGAGGGGATAAGGATAAATCTCACGTTTGATGAACTCCTCAATCAGCTTTTCGATCAGGAGATGAGTGAAGTTTCGAAGATTTTACTGGGTGGTTGAGGATGCTAATTGGAAAGAACGCTACTTGGGCGTACCTGGTTGCAAGAACAAAAGTGATGAAAAGAAAGCTCATCCCCAAGGATGAGTACAGGAAACTGCTGAACATGGAATTCAATGAAATAGTCAGGTATTTGGAAGAAACCGAATACAAAAAAGAGATTGATGAGTTCGGTTACAAGTATTCTGGACCAAAGCTGATGGATTACGCTTTGTCGCTAAATCTCTCTAGAACCTATCAGAAGATAATCAGGATCTCCTTCGGGCTTGCGAAGGATCTCATAACCAGCTATCTCAAAAAATGGGAAATCATGAACCTTGTCAGCATAATTCGAGGCAAGGCAGCGAACATCCCGCCGGATGAAATTGAGGAGGCAATAGTTCCCGTTGAGAGGGATTTGGATTACTACAGAGCTCTGATTGCTAAAGATGTTGATGAGATCGTTAATACTTATCGCGGCACACCGTACTTTGAAACCCTCTCGAAAATGGGTACAATTCCGCCAAATCAGTTGGAAGATGAGCTCTTCAAAACCTACTATCTCGAACTCACGAAGCTTAAACCAGCGGAACTATCGCTCAAGCTGTTCGTCGATTTCGTGAAAATGGAAGTGGATTTGAGAAACCTTAAAACGATTCTCAGGTTGAAGGCTGAAGGTGCCACGCCAGATGAGATAATCTCGAGGCTCATACCGAATGGTTTCGAGTTGACTATGGACGAATGCAGAAAACTTGCTACGATGTCTTGGAGCGAGCTTGTTAAAGCCTTGGAGGGCTACTGGTTCTGGAAAGATATCGAGAAAGTTGAAGAGGAGCTCTCAGCAACCGAGGTGCTTTTTGACAAGGCATGGATTGAGGCGATAGCAAAGAGGGCGACGAGCTATCCGCTTTCGATTTTGCCGGTGATGCACTACATGGTTCTAAAGAAGGTTGAAGTGGACAATCTGCGAATTTTGGGATGGGGCAAGTGGTATAACATGTCCAACGAGGAGATAGAAAGGCAAATGGTGATCGTATGAAGATCGTCGTGATTGGAGATCCGGAGTTCAACATCGGATTTGGGCTTGCGGGAATTGTGAGCGAAAATATTTTTGATGTTAAGAGTGACGAGGAGATAGTAGAGAGTGTGAGAAAGGCAATGGAGGATGAGGAAGTAGGGATTGTGGTTATAAAATATGATTATCTCAAAAAACTTCCTCCCGCCCTGAGAAAGGAGATAGATGAGAAGGTTCAGCCGACTTTCGTGGCTGTCGGCGGGAGTGGGGGTGTTGAGGAGATTAGAGAAAAGATAAGAAAGGCGATAGGTGTTGACTTATGGAAGTGAAAACAGCAGGAAGTGTAGGGGAGATTTATAGGGTTTCCGGGCCTTTGGTAGTAGCTGAAGGCCTGAAAGCCAGAATGTACGATGTTTGTAAGGTTGAAGGATTAATGGGAGAAGTGGTAGGGCTTGCTGGCGACAAGGTTCTGATTCAGGTTTACGAGGACACCTCAGGGATAAAGCCAGGAGGCAAAGTTGAAAACACTGGAATGCCGCTCAGCGTTGACCTTGGGCCGGGTATAATCACCTCAATCTACGATGGAATTCAGAGACCCTTGCCGGTGATGAAAGAAATTTCCGGAGATTTCATTGGGAGAGGTATAGAGGCTTCCGGCATTGACATGAAAAAGCAGTGGGAATTCAAGCCGACTGTAAAGAAGGGAGACAACGTAAAGGCTGGAGATGTTATAGGGACCGTGCAAGAAACTGCCGTGGTTGAGCACAAAATACTGGTTCCACCCAACGTAGAGGGAGGAGTTGTAAACGAGATCTACGAAGGGAAGTTTACCGTGCAAGACACGATAGCAGTTTTGGATAATGGTGTTGAGCTTAAGATGTATCACAGGTGGCCGGTGAGGATTCCAAGGCCATACGTGGAGAAGCTCCCTCCAGAGGTTCCCTTGCTGACTGGCCAGAGAATTCTCGACTGCCTCTTCCCGATAGCGAAAGGCGGAACGGCAGCGATTCCCGGAGGGTTTGGAACTGGTAAAACGGTCACACAACACCAGCTTGCAAAGTGGTCGGACTCGCACATAATCGTCTACGTGGGATGCGGAGAGAGAGGAAACGAGATGACAGAGGTTCTTGAAGAATTCCCAGAGCTGATAGATCCAAGAACGGGTAAGCCGTTAATGGAGAGATCTGTTCTCGTTGCTAACACCTCGAACATGCCTGTTGCAGCGAGAGAAGCTTCGGTTTACACGGGCATAACTATAGCAGAATACTTCAGGGACATGGGATACGATGTGGCTGTGCAGGCAGACTCGACAAGCAGATGGGCGGAAGCGATGAGAGAGATGTCAGGAAGACTCGAAGAGATGCCGGGCGAGGAAGGTTATCCGGCTTATCTCGCTTCAAGGCTTGCAGAGTTCTACGAGAGGGCTGGAAGAGTGAAAACATTGGGCGGAAGCGTAGGAAGTGTTAGCGTAGTTGGAGCTGTTTCACCGCCTGGAGGAGACTTCAGTGAGCCTGTAACCCAGAACACGCTGAGAATTGTGAAGGTGTTCTGGGCTCTGGACACTAAGTTAGCTGCAAGAAGACACTTCCCGGCGATAAACTGGTTGCAGAGCTACAGCCTGTATGCTGAATCGCTTGCAGACTGGTTCAAGGAGAATGTCGGCTCTGACTGGCCAGAGCTCAGAACGTGGATGATGACGATTCTGCAGGAAGAAGCGAATCTCATGGAGATCGTGATGCTCGTAGGAAAGGATGCCTTAGCAGACAACCAGCGAGTGCTGCTTGAAGTTGCGAGATACATCAGAGAGGTCTTCCTGTCGCAGTATGCATACCATGAAGTTGACACTTACTGCTCTGTTGAGAAGATGTACGACATGATGAGGGCGATTAAGGAACTCAACGACATATTCTACAAAGCACTGGATGCAGGCAAAACTGTAGATGAAATCGAGAACGTTGAGGGTAGAGAAGACTTTGCAAGAGCGAAATTCGAGCAGGATTACAAGAAGTATCTTGATGAGGCTGTTGCGAAAATCAGGGCAAGCTTGCTGGGAGGTGAATCATGAAGGAGTATAGAACGATTAGGGATGTTGCTGGCCCCCTTATTTTTGTTGAGAAAACCGAGCCTGTAAGCTACGGTGAACTAGTTCTCATTACACTGCCAGATGGCACGGTCAGAAGGGGCCAGGTTCTCGACTCGGCAAAGGATATTGTTGTCGTTCAGTCATTCGAGGGTACGAGAGGTATTGACAAAGGCTCTGCTGTACGATTTACGGGAGATATCGTTAAGCTCGCTTGTTCCAAAGACATGATGGGAAGAATCCTTTCCGGCTCGGGAGAGCCGATCGATGGAGGTCCGAAGATCATTCCTGAGGAAAGGCTGCCTATCATCGGTTCGGCCATCAATCCTTATGCAAGAACCTATCCGAGAGAGTTCATTCAAACTGGTATATCCGCCATCGACGGAATGAACACCCTTGTCAGAGGGCAAAAGCTACCCATCTTTAGCGGCTCAGGTTTGCCGCACAACGACATCGCCTTGCAGATAGCTAGGCAGGCCAAGGTTAGAGGCACGGGCGAAGAATTCGCTGTCATATTCGCAGCCATGGGTATCACTTACGAAGAGGCACACTACTTCATAAAGGATTTTGAAAGGACGGGAGCTCTAGAGAGAGCTGTTATCTTCCTCAACCTAGCAAACGATCCGGCTATCGAGAGACTTATCACTCCAAGAATGGCTCTGACAGCAGCTGAATATCTTGCCTACGAATACGACTACCACATCCTCGTTATTCTGACAGACTTCACGAACTACTGCGAGGCTTTGAGAGAGATCTCGGCAGCCAGAGAAGAGGTGCCGGGAAGAAGAGGATATCCGGGTTACATGTACACTGACTTGGCGACAAACTACGAAAGGGCAGGCAGAATCAGGGGCAGAAAAGGCTCAATTACTCAGTTCCCTGTGCTTACGATGCCAGCTGACGACATAACCCATCCGATTCCCGATCTAACCGGCTATATTACGGAAGGGCAGATCGTGCTGAGCAGAGAGCTCCACGCAAAAGGCATATATCCACCAATCAACGTGCTTCCATCCCTCAGCAGGCTGATGAAGGAGGGTATCGGAGAAGGAATGACAAGAGACGATCACGTCCAGTGGAACGACCAGATGTATGCTGCCTATGCAGAAGGTGTTGATCTGCGTGGCTTGGTAGCTATAGTCGGTGAGGAGGCTTTGTCAGAGAGAGACAGGAGGTATCTGAAGTTTGCTGATGAATTCGAGAGGAGATGGCTCCAGCAGGGAAGATATGAGGACAGAGACATCGAATACACTCTCGATCTTGGATGGGATCTGCTTTCAATGCTACCTGAGTCAGAGCTGGTTAAGATTGAGAGGAAGTTCATAGAGAAGTATCATCCTGCCTATAGGAAGAAAGCTGCAGAAGAGGCTGCAGAGGCAGCCTGATTTTTTCTATCTTACGGTGATATAAATGGCAGAGGTACAACCGACGAGAATGGAGCTCATAAAGCTCAGAAGACGTATAGCAATGGCTACCAAAGGACATGCATTGCTCAAGATGAAGAGAGATGGCCTTATAATGGAATTCAGGCAAATTCTCGAGGAGGCGAAGGAAGTTATAGGCAGGATGGTCGAGAAGTACGAGAAAGCTCAGCAGAAGCTAGCTCTTGCAATGGCCGTGGATGGGACAATGGCTGTAAAGTCGATTGCTCTTGCTTGCTGCAGAATTCCGCCAGAATTCACGATTAAACGAAAGAACATTATGGGAGTGCCAGTTCCAGTCGTGAAGAAGGAAGCTATCCGCAAGAAGGTTACTGATAGAGATTATGGAGTATTAAGTACTTCAACTAGGATCGATGAGGCTGTCGCAGCGTTTGAGGAGCTTACGGATGCGATTCTTGAGGTTGCTGAGATTGAGACAACGCTTAGAAGGCTTATCGACGAGATAGATAGAACCAAGAGAAGGGTTAATGCTTTGGAATTCAGGGTTATCCCGATGATGGAGGAGACGGCGCGCTTCATAACCTTCAAACTCGAGGAGATGGATAGGGAGAATATCATAAAGCTGAAACACCTCAAGAAGAAAATGGCAAAAAGGGCTGAAGCGGAAGCAGCAGCCTGATTCTTTTTGATCTCTTATTTTTCTTTATTTCTTTTTATTTCCTAATTCTCTTTAAACTCATTAGCTTTCTTTAACTTTAACTCTTTAACCCTCTAACCCTCTTTAACCTTCCTGCTCTTCTTCAATGCCACAACTATGTAAACCCAACCGGCGATGATGAGCATTACGCCACCATAAACTGCAGCGTATCCCATTTTCTTGTTAAACAAAGGCAAAAAGATACCTACAGCAACGAGCAGGTAACCTATCGTTTTCATCCCAACTCCAATCGCGAGCCTTTTCAGCTCCCTCACGAGCTTTGGGTCCACCTTTGAAATTCGGTGGAAAGATTATAAAGATTATTGGGTTTATTGGTTCTTTAACCTAAGTTTACTGATTTATCTAAATCAGCTATCACCAGTTCGCAACTATAAGAATCGCCGAAACGAGAATCATGAACAGAAGGAAAAGAACGATAAAAATTCTTACAAGGCGTGCAATTCTCTTCTTCTGCTCTCCCGTTATCACCTCAACCTTTAATCCGGCCATGCTTGCCTTGGTTTTTGCTCCCCCCTCGAATCTCACTTCAACATTGTACTTGCCAGGATAGGGAAATATATAATCAATCTCGAATTGGCCATAGTTGTCGGAGTGGAATTCCCTCTTCTTTATTCCGTCAATAAAAAGCAGAAGCTTACCTCTCAAAGGCTCCCATCGCTTGTTCTCGGCATCATAAAGCTGGAGATATCCAGAAAAGGAAACGCTCTCCCCAGGAGTTGGTTTTTTGTCGCTGACATGGAGTCCTGAAATCCTTGTCCTCGCTCTCATAATTTCACAATGCTATTTGCTCGCAAGGAAGATAAACTTTTAGGAGACCAAAGAGGTGGGAAATTAGAAAACATCAGAAAAACTAAATGAAAACTATAAATAAACTCTCGCAAATCCAGCTTTATGAGAGAAGCTGACACGAAATTGGCCATTGTAGCTTTACTCTGCCTTATCGGATTGGCGGCGATTCCGAAAGCTATGGCTTTCTCCCTCGATCCCATCTCACAATTCGCTCCTATCTGGCTTTACGTCATCTATCGCTTCACGGGTATTTGGAAGGAGAATCCAGCTTACAGATCTTATTTCATGATTGGTTTGACGGTGGCGATTTTGCTATTCTACACTTTTATGAAGTGATCTGAATAATTTAATTAAAAATAGTTAAAATTAAAGCTTTTTATGCCGAGAGCATCTACTACATGATTATGAGGGTGGGCATTCTGTCAAGATGGAATGCCACTTGTGGGGTTTCGTTGCATGCTGAACTCATCGCTTGGGAGTTCATCAAGATGGGCTTGGATGTAAGAATCTTCGCCCCCTATATCCGCACTGCAAACCGCTGGTGGCACCATCGAATCATCAAGGAAGATGAGCCTTTCGTAACCAGATGCTACTCTGAACTGAGGCCGAGGGACTTCTCAGGGGGCAGTCTCGAGTTTGATAAGATTGTGAAAGAGAAGTTTGACTTTTTCATTGTGGAATCTTACACGAGCATCCCATACACCGAGGTTGAAAAGTTGGTTGAAAAGTTGGACTGTTTTAAGATAGTTGTTATCCACGAGGGCAGCAGGGCGGACATAAGATATCTCGATCTCAGAGTATTCGACTCCATAGTCGTTTTTGACGAGAGGTACATCAACGAAATGCTTCCCGAATACCACGATATCGCTAAAATAATACCCTATCCCTGCCATCCCGTCGAGAAGGGGAGCAGAAAGTTTGCAGAAGACCGCCTTACCTTCTTCAGTTTCGGCAGACAGCCCGTTGTTGAATATGCCGACTACATCGAGGCTTTAGAGTGGTTATCGAGGAAATACGACTTCGTTTACAAGATAGTCAGATCTGACGGCTTCCTGCCTTTCGATAAGCCATGGATCGAGCAGAGCAATGGTAAGATTCCTAACAGCGAGCTTTATTCGTATCTACATTCAGCCGACATTCATCTATTGCCGAAGGGAAACACGAGCTACGTCGTGGTTTCCTCAACCCTCTGCCAGTGTCTGGGAAGTCTGGTGCCAACAGTCGTACCTAATACGAGGCATTTCGAGAAAGTCGACAAGGAAGCGGTAGTAATCTACAAAAGCGTTGAAGAGCTTAAAGAAAAGCTTGTGGAGCTTATTGAGAACGAGAACCTGAGAAAGAAAATTGCAAAGGCTGCCGAGAGATACGTGGAAAAAAACAGGGTTGACAAAATAGCTAGGATGTTCTTAGATCTCTACACAGATCGGACCCTACTTCACTCTGTTGCTGTCCAGTAACGCCATGAGATTTGAAACGTCTATCTCACCTATCACAACAGCCGAGTCAGCGGCTCCGTAGGAGATCAGCAGAGAATCGTCAATCAGCTGCGCCCCGCATGGGAAAACGACAAACGGCCTGTCACCAAAAACCTCGTAGGGTTCGCTTGGTTCAAGAATATAATGCGGCGTTACGGCTGTGATCTCCAATTTTTTGTTCATCAGCACCGCGAAAACCCGGTAAATCTTCGTCTCCCTGTCAACGCTGTGCATCAGCAGGAGATACTCTTTATCGATTTTTACTGGAGGTGTCCCCCATCCTATCTTCTCCTCGAACTCCTGAGCCTCCAAAGCGAGGGAAGTGTTCTGTACCGTCACCTCTTCAAACTCCTCAGCTTTCAAGGATTTCTCCGGAACCTCGCTTATTACCGGATAGAACTTCTCGTCGCTCATGTGTAGGCGGTGGAATAGGGCAAGCTTGTCCTTTGCCTTGAAGAGGAAGGCATCCTTGTCGCTGATAACAAATCCCCTCAGCTCGGGGGAAAGTCTGTAGACAGATAGCTTCCTCCAGTGGTCGTTTTCTTCGACAGCCGTAATTGGTAGGGTTCTCTCAGTCCTTATCGACGGATCGAAGTAGTTCACGGTTCTACCGCAATAAGTCATGTACCTTCTGCCATCGATCTCGTAAACTCGAGGATCTTCGACCCCCCAAAGGTCAAATCTGTTGTTCGGGAAGACTTTGATCTCGGCTGTATAATGTCCAGAGAAGGCGTTCGTGTAGATATCTCGGTGGGGGACGAAGATTTCAGCAACGGCACTCGCGTAGGTGAAGTATCCTAACACAATTCTCGCGTAAACTGTGATCTCTCCATCCTCTACAACGAGTGAAGGATTGAAGATCGTGACAGGATTATCTACAGGATACCTCTTTAGGTGAACTCTATTTGCCGTTATAACGCAGAGTCTCCTGACTAAATCTTCCGTTTTATTTTCTCTGCAAACTTCAGCGCCAATTTCACAGATGAGCCTGAACATCGACCTAAAATTTTCTCCACCCTTTTAAATTTTTCCTATTTCTCATCACCACCTCTTCCACTGAATCACTTCAATTTTTAGCATGTCTCATCCTCTAATTCAGGGCATAGATTCTGCAAACCAGAGTTTTGTTCCCTTCAATCCTGTACTCTTTCGTAATTGCAGGAATAAGACAGGATTGTCCACTTTTAAGCTCCAAAACCTCGCCATCGCTCTCGAGAATCGCTGCTCCTTTTAAAACCAAAAGGATGTTAAATCCCTCGATTCTAAATTCTCTGGTATCGGAAATGTTAACGACCTCTGCTCCAAACTTTTCCATCTGAACCTTGCCCTTTTCACCCTTTACTTCTTCAACAGGAGTGATCTCCATTTTAAGAGCTTTCAAAGCCTTATCAAGCTGTGCAGCTCTTCCACTGAAATCGTAGATTCGGTAAGTTATGTTTGAATTCGAGGAGATCTCCAAAAGCTTTACCTTCTCTGCGAAATGAATCGTTCCGGCAGGAATCCTGAAAGAGTCGAGGAATTCAGCCTCGAATTTGTTCATTTTGTCCAGAACTTCTGGAGCAGATACTTGAGAAGGCTCCACCTCTTCTTTGAAACCAATATAAACTTTCCCCTTTTCGAGGATTAGCCAAGCCTCGTCTTTGCCTGACTCTTTTTCTCTTAGAACTCTCGCCACTTCATCGCTGGGATGGACTTGAACGCTAATCTGCGAATTTATATCCAGTAATTTCACTAGAATGGGCAACGATTCAGAATCTTTACCGACAATCTCTCTTCCTGCAATCTTGAGAAGCTCCAGAAAATTCATTTTTTCTCCGTTAATTATAACGATGGAAGGCTTGGATGGATGGGATGAAAACTCCCATGATTCCCCGATTTTTCTGTTGTCTTTGATACCTTTAAATTCGGCTATCCATTCATCTCCCCAAGGCTTCTCCACAAGGTTCGGCTCCTGTAGGATGAACCTTGGGAGTTCCATAAAAGATTGTGGTTGGAATTGATATTTATCTATGCGGTTGACGCTAGTTGGATTTTAACTTAATTTTTCTATCTATCGTTCAGCTTTAAGCTTTTTCAGAAATTCCAGCACATATTGGTTGAATTCCTCGGGATTCTCAACCTTAGCGAGATGAGCAGAATCCTTAACCATCTTCAGCTCGGCATTCGGTATGAGCCTTGCAATCTCCTCTCCTATCGCTGGAGGAGTTGTAACATCCCTTTCTGCCACTAAAACGAGTGTTGGTACATTTATTTTTGGGAGTAAACTCTCAAAATCAATTTTTGCCAGTTCGATTGTGGCTTTCTTATAGAATTCCTTGTCATTTTTCCTTATAACAGTCTTGACGAAATCCTTCAGATCCTCTCTATCCTGATGGATCGAGAGGTTCGCTATGAATTCTGCTATCTCCTCCATGCTTGCTTTCTCAACGAGCTTAAGTCTCTCCTCGAAAAGGGGTTTTGCGGCTTCAGGCAGCTTATGCAGGGTGTTTGCGAGGATTAAAGATTTCACCCTTTCCGAATACCTCTCGAAGAAAGCCATGCATACCGCTCCTCCCATTGAAAGTCCAAGCAGATTTGCTGATTCTATTTCCAAAAAATCCATTAGGTTTTTCACGTCGCTTGCAAAATCGTAAACGGATATGCTTTCTGGCACATCGGACATCCCGAAACCTCGTAAATCAAGGCTTACAACTCTGAAATGCTTTGAAAACTCATCATACTGAAACGTCCAACCTTCCAAGCTTTCGCCAAGGCCGTGGATGAGGATTAAAGGTTCCCCCTCTCCGACTTCAAAGTATCGAAGCTTCAAACCATCTGAATCGAAAAAGCCAAATCGCATAGGAATAATTTGCTCAAAAGATTAAAAAGGTAGCGATTGCAATCGAAATGATATTTGCACTTACGGATCATTCACAGACTAATCCCAGACTATTCTCAGACAAAATATTAAAATAACCTGATCTATTCCCAAGCGTTGGTGGTAGAATGGAAAAGATCAAACTCGGCCTAGTTGTTGCTGAATTCAATCGGGATATAACCTACATGATGGAAGTTCTCGCTAAAGAGCATGCTGAGTTTCTCGGAGGCGAGATTACGGACATAATAAGGGTTCCGGGTGTTTTCGACACTCCCATAGCTGTAAAGCGAATCCTTGAGAGATCGGATGTTGATGCGGTCGTTGCTGTAGGAGCGGTCATCGAAGGCGAGACTGAGCATGATGAAGTGGTTGCCCAGCATGCAGCCAGAAAGATCATGGATCTATCGCTCGAATACAACAAGCCTGTAACCCTCGGCATCTCTGGCCCGGGAATGGGCAGGATCGCTGCCCAGAAGAGAATCGAGTATGCTAAGAGGGGAATTGAGGCAGCTATAAAGCTTGTTAAAAGGTTGAAGGAGTATGACGAGCAGAAGGGTTAATGCTGTAGCTCCTTCGGCAACCCTCAGGATCTCCGAAGCTGCAAAGAAGCTAAAACGAGAAGGGAAGGCCGTAGTTGACATGAGCGTCGGGGAGCCGGATTTTCCAACTCCATCTTTTATCATTGAAGCAGCCTACAAGGCGATGAAAGAGGGAAAGGTGTTCTACACCCCAACTAAAGGCATACCAGAGCTGCTTGAAGCCATCTCATGGAAGCTTAAAGAAGAAAATGGTTTGGATTTCTCTGCTGACAACATAATTGTAACTCCCGGAGCCAAGTATGCCATTTTCGAAGCGATAATGTGCCTGATTGATGAAGGGGATGAAGTCATCCTCCTCGATCCTTCTTGGGTGACTTACGAAGCATGCATCCTCATGGCAGGTGGCAAGGTTGTGTGGGTTCCGCACACTGAGGACTTTAAAGATGCTCCTGTAGAGGAATTCATCACCTCCAAAACCAAAATGATCATCTTCAACTCTCCAAGCAATCCTTTGGGGGTAGTTTACCCAGAATCATTCTTAAAGAAGCTTAGAGATCTTGCAATAGATCATGATCTGCTGATTATGTCAGACGAGATTTATGAGAAGATAATCTTCGAAGGAAGGCATGAGAGCATAGCTTCGCTCGATGGAATGCTTGAAAGAACGATCCTGATAAACGGATTGTCGAAGACTTATTCGATGACAGGCTGGAGAATTGGCTATGCTGCTGCCAGAGGAGACATCATCAAAGCTATGGCGAGAATGCAGTCTCATTCAGTAAGCCATCCCACCTCTTTCGTTCAGTATGCGGCGGTTGAAGCGATAAAAGGTGATCAGAGCTTTATCGATGACATGGTAGCAGAATTCAAGGCGAGAAGGGACATCCTTATGGAAGGGTTGGATAAACTTGGTATAAGGTATGCCCCACCACAGGGGGCCTTCTACGTCTTCATGGACGTTGGGGAAGATAGCCTAGATTTCTGCGAGAGATTTCTGAAAGAAAGCTACGTTGCAACAACTCCAGGGGCTGCCTTCGGAAAAAGCTACAATACGTGGGTAAGGGTTAGCTACGCAACCTCCCGCGAGAACATTCGGGAAATGCTTAACCGGCTTGATAATTTTATGGGGTAATTTAATTTTATAAAATAATATTTTCATTAACGTACGAAACAGGCAGATTTTTTCAATAATTCCTCTGATTTTTGAATTACTGGTTTCGTAGGCTTGAAGAGTTTTGAAAAATAGCGCAATATTTATATGCATTAAATCGGCTTTAATGCATTAGTATGTCAAGTAATATCACAGAAAGAATGAGATGTTTTGCTTGATGGGAGGAGATAAGTTTGCTGAAGGTAGTTGCTAAGCCGGAAGGTATGCATGAGATACCATCTCTGCGAGGTTTGCGTAAGGGCTTTTTGAGTTATGGGAGGTGAATAGGATGGGAAATTTGAGAAGGCCGAATGCTAATGATGCAACTGGAACGTTCAATCGTTCCAGAAACGTTGTTCCGATGTCCGGGCTTTGCTCAAGGTGCGTTGACGGCTGTAAAGGGGGATGTGAGGTCTGGTTGGCATCTTTCAGGGGGAGGGAGGTGTTGTACCCTCAGCCCTTTGGGGAGATAACCGCGGGAGCAGATAAGAACTATCCTGTGGACTACTCCCACTTAAGCATTCAGGGCTATGCAAGGGGAGCAAAGGGTCTGGAAGGTGAAGCGAGTCCTGACGAGGCTATCTTTTCGAATGCTGATACTACGACAGAATATGGGTGGGAGAAAAAAGTGAAGATGCTCATCCCCATTTTCACGGGGGCATTGGGATCTACTGAGATAGCTCGGAGGAACTGGGAACATTTTGCAGTAGGTGCTGCTATCTCTGGCATTACAATCGTGTGCGGAGAGAATGTATGTGGTGTAGACCCCGAACTTGAGCTTGATTCAGAGGGAAAAGTAAAGAAGTCGCCTGAGATGGATCGTAGAATAGAGATATACAGAAGGTTTCATGAGGGATATGGAGAGATACTCGTTCAGATGAACGTTGAAGATACGAGGCTTGGTGTTGCTGAATATATTGCAAGTAAACATAACCTTGAGACGATCGAACTCAAATGGGGACAGGGAGCAAAGAGCATAGGTGGCGAGATAAAGGTAAAAGATATAGAGAGAGCAATTGAACTTAAGAAGAGAGGATATATCGTTTTGCCTGACCCTGAAAATCCTGCAATTAGAGAAGCATATAAAAGAGGGTCGATCAAAGAATTTGAGAGACATTCAAGGCTCGGGTTTGTAAGTAAGGAATCCTTTTTGGAAGAGATAGATAGGCTAAGAAGTATTGGGTTCAAGAGAATCACACTGAAGACCGGTGCTTATTCTGCTGTTGATCTTGCGATGGCATTGAGGTTTGGAGCAGAGGCGAAGCTTGACTTGATCACGATAGACGGTGCACCTGGAGGAACAGGAATGAGCCCGTGGCCGATGATGAACGAGTGGGGAATCCCCACGTTTTACCTTGAATCTTTGACCTATCAATTTTGCCGGAAACTAGAGGAAAATGGTTTTAGAGTTCCTGATATTGCTATTGCCGGAGGTTTTTCCACCGAAGATGGGATATTCAAGGCAATAGCCATGGGAGCACCTTATGTGAAGGCGGTATGTATGGGAAGGGCACTAATGATTCCGGGAATGGTAGGCAAAAATATCGGAAAATGGCTGAAAGAGGGCAGTTTGCCAAAAAACGTCTCCAAATATGGAGATAGCGTGGAGGAAATCTTCGTCTGCTACGAAGAGTTGAGGGATAAGTATGGAAGCGAGATTAAAAACATACCCTTAGGGGCAGTGGCCATGTATACATTCTGCCAGAAGATAAAGGTGGGGTTGCAGCAATTAATGGCAGGTAGCAGAAACTTCAAAATTTCAACGATATCTCGCAGCGACTTAATGGCTTTAACTGAAGAGGCAGCGAAGATTTCAGGAATTCCATATGTAATGGAAGCTTATAGGGAAGAGGCAGAGAAGATCTTGGAAGGATGAAAACACCTCGCGTAACGTATTGCGGATAAAAGAAGTTGTCAAAAGGCAATTTGGGGAAATCTTTGATTTCCCTTTTATTCTTTTTATACGCTGTTAAGTGAGACATTTTGTTCTATTTCAAGATCGCCTAATGGAAGAGGAGGACTGGAAGTTTCTGGAAGAGCAGGTGGACAGCTACTGCAGACACTTCAGCAGGGACAGGAAAAGATATGGAAGGGGCTTCATCAAGCTCGTTCCAATTTCGAGGAGAGTATGGGGATGATTTATGCCTACAGATCATATATTATTTATGCCGGCTGAACCAGTAAAAATTGGATGATCGGGTTTCTGGGATATCTCATCTCCTTCGCCGGAGGGGTGCTGTCGGTATTCTCACCCTGCATACTTCCGGTTCTTCCTGTCATACTTGCAACGGCGGAGGGAAAGTGGTGGAGGAGCATTTTGGTTGTTATCGGCCTAGTTTTTTCCTTTGGGGTTCTTGGGCTGGTTTTCGGTATTTTGGGCTCAATAAAAATTGTAAGTTACATAGCTTTTGTAGTTCTCTTTATTTTCGGGATTATGCTCGTTTTCGACCTTCAGGTCTCTCAATTTGATATACTGAGTGGATTTTTTGGAAGAAAAATGGTGAAAGCCTCAACCTCCTCTTTCTATCCATTTGTTCTTGGAATGAGCCTCGGAGTGATCTGGAGCCCCTGCATTGGCCCGATTTTGGGGGCAGTAATTGGATTGGTTGCTGTAAGCGGATCTGCTTTGGGTGGAACACTTCTGATGCTATCCTACGCATTTGGAATGGCCGTTGCCATATCAGCGATTTTAATTGCCGGCTCCAGGTTTTCGGGGAAGTTAATCGAAAATCAGACAACAATAAACCGGATTTTCGGAGCTGTAATTCTTACATTCCTCTTCCTGATGCTGTCAGGCATTCTGGATTTCCTGGAAATTCTGCTCATTCAACGACTTGAAGGCTTTGAAGAATGGGTGAGAGGTTTTCTATCTGTTTGAAATTTTGACTTCCTCTAAACTTTATTTCTCTAAAGGAACCTCAATTTCCAGAAAATCTTCGGCAACAACAGTATTTGGAAAAATTTCCCTGGCTTCTTCCAGCAAGGGTGAGGAGTCTTTGGAGTATCGGGCACTTATATGCATGAGAACGAGTTTCTTCACCCTAGCTTTAAGAGCTATCTCAGCGGCTTCTCTCGCTGTTGAGTGCTTCGTCTCCTTAGCCCAATCGAGTAAATCATGGGTGAAGGATGCATCATGGATTAGAATGTCAGCATTCTTCGCTATCTCAGCGATCTTGTCGATAGGTCTCGTATCTCCAGTGTAAACTATCTTCCTCCCCGGCCTCGGTTCTCCTACAACCTCTTCTGGCTTAATTACTCTTCCTCCAACCTCAACGCTTTCTCCTCTTACGAGCTTCGAATACAGAGGCCCAGGAGGAATTCCGAGTTTTTCCGCTCTCTCCCGGTTGAACTTCCCCGGCCTGGGTTTTTCAATAAAAGCGTAGCCGTAGCTCTCGATTATGTGTTCGGTTTTGAATGCTATAACGCTGAAATTCCCGAAATCGAACAGCTTTCCATCCTCAACACCGTGAACCTCTATTGGAAACTCGAAGTTATGGTAGCCGAAAAGCCGGAACATCGTAGAGAGGAAGGTTGGATTGGGTGTGTAAACGTTCAACCTTTCTTTCCTGTCGTTGAGCGACATCGTTTCGAGCAGTCCAAAAAGGCCAATGAAATGGTCGGTGTGCAAGTGAGTAATAAAGATGTTGTTCAGCCTTTTGAAACCAGTCTTCGCCCTCATCATCTGTCTCTGCGTTCCCTCCCCGCAGTCGAAAAGTATCCTCTCTCCGTTGTAGTTTAAAAGAATAGAAGATGGATTCCTCTCAACACTCGGAATCGTGCCCGAAGTGCCGAGAAAAGTTATTTTTAAAAACATCTCGGAAAATTAGTTTAAAAAAGAAATCAGGTTTCGAGGACTATCTCTATGTTCACATCCTTCGGAACTTGGATTCGCATGATCTGCCTTAAAGCTCTCTCATCGGCAGCGATATCAATCAATCTCTTGTGGATTCTCATTTCCCAGTGGTCGTAGGTCTCAGAACCCTCTCCGTCAGGTGCCTTTCTGACTGGTACAACCAGCCTTTTCGTTGGCAAAGGCACCGGGCCGCTCATTTCAACTCCAGTCTTAGTGGCTATTTCCTTTATCTGGTTGCAGATTCTATCGAGATCCACCGGATTCAATCCAGAGAGTCTGATCCTTGCTTTGTAACCCTTGATCGCCATGGAAAACCCTCGGAAAATAGGAAAAAATTAGGTTCTCTCTGTGAGGTCGAGAACCATTCCTGCAGCAACAGTCTGTCCCATATCCCTGATCGCAAATCTGCCTAGGGGTGGGATCTCCTTAACCTTCTCTATTACCATCGGCCTTGTTGGCTCGAGCTTGACTATCGCAGCATCTCCAGTCTTCAAGAATTGTGGGTTCTCTTCCTTTGCTTGGCCAGTTCTTGGATCAATCTTCTTCTGCAACTCAACGAACCTGCATGCGACCTGAGCCGTGTGAGCGTGTACGACAGGTGTGTAACCTACGGTTATAGCAGTCGGATGCTGCAATACGACTATCTGGGCTGTGAAGTCCCTCACGACAGTTGGCGGATTATCTGTATGTCCGCATACGTCTCCTCTTCTGATATCGTTCTTGCTAACTCCTCTCACGTTGAAGCCTATGTTGTCGCCGGGAACAGCTTCGGGAATCGCCTCGTGATGCATTTCAATGCTCTTAACTTCTCCGCTTACGGCTGGCGGCATGAATATGACCTTGTCTCCCGTCTTAAGCACTCCAGTCTCGACTCTGCCTACTGGAACGGTTCCAACACCGCTTATCGAGTAAACATCTTGCACAGGGATCCTCAAAGGTTTGTCGATGGGCTTCTCCGGAGCCTTGAACATGTCGAAGACTTCAAAGAACGTGGGGCCATCGTACCAAGGCGTTTTGTCAGACTTCTTTATGACGTTATCGCCGTAGTAAGCTGAGGTTGGGATCATCGGTATTTCATCAGCCTTATAGCCAACCATCCTGAGGAGCTTTGCAACCTCTTCCTTGACTTGTTCGTATCTATCTCTGTCGTAGTTGATCTTATCCATCTTGTTTATCGCAACGACGAGCTGATTTATGCCGAGTGTTCTCGCCAAGAACACGTGCTCTTTCGTCTGAGCTTGAACGCCATCGTTAACGTCGACAACAAGAATTGCAGCATCAGCCTGGCTCGCTCCGGTAATCATGTTCTTGATGAAGTCCCTGTGGCCGGGGCAGTCGACAATCGTGATGTAGTACTTGTTCGTCTCAAACTTTCTGTGAGCAACGTCGATCGTTATGCCTCGCTCCCTTTCTTCCTTAAGCTTGTCCATGACCCATGCAAACTCGAAAGTAGCTTTTCCTTTCTCCTGTGCCTCCTTCCTGTATTTCTCTATGATGTGCTCTGGAATCTCTCCCGCCTCATAAAGCAGCCTTCCTATTAGCGTGCTCTTCCCGTGGTCTACATGCCCGATCATGGCAATATTGATGTGCTCCTTCTCCTTAGCCATAATACCAATCCTCCATAATTATTCTTTTTAGCTTTCCAGTTTTTATCCTATTCTAGCTATCTTCAATCGCTTTAGATAGCGGGGTATATAAAACTTTCACTGGGGAAATCCTTGATCAACGTCCAGCCAAACTTAAATTGGATTGAGCTTTTTTCGAAAGTTTTTGAAGGAAGAAAAACGCAAAGCATGTCAGGAGATCGAAATGCATTTATGGATTTACGGGGCATGCAACAATCTTGTATCTCTCTTTCACTAGAAAGAGTTTTGATCAAGTTGAATGTGGTTAATGGTTGTTTTTAGCAGATAAGATAATTCCTGAAAATTCTTATACATGAATTTCCATAGATTGTAATGTGTTTTTAATATTCGGAAGTGGTAGAGTAGCTCGTGAGATAGCAAAGAAACTCGATGATTATCTGCTGATCGTAGAGGATCGCAGTTTGGCGGAAAAACTGGAAAGAGAGGGTTTTAAAGCTGTATGGGTAGATCCAGAGGATCTGATTAACCTTCCTCTCAATCTCCCTCTCAAAGATTCTACAGTTATACTTGCGTCTAACCTCTCTCGTAACCTTAAGATAGCGGAAATTGTGAAAGGAATTGCTAGGGACGTTATTGCAGTTGGGGAAAAACCGGAAGCTTGTAGTATCTACTCCGAGATGGGAATTTCGAAGGTCTGCGGAACTGCAATAGCCGCAACTGTACTCTCAGAGGTTTCAGAACTTAAAAGGAGGTACGTAGAGGTTAAAATCGACCGCTATAATGAAGGCCAGAACCTGAAAGATCTTGATCTGGGAGATTTCTGCACGATCTTATCGGTTATAAGGGATGGAAAGCTCATGAAACCCCATCCAGAGCTGAGGTTGAAAAAAGGTGATATTCTGGGCGTGCTCTGTGGTAGAGAAGTCAGGTACACAAAACATCCCTTTGAAGAGGTTTTTGTCGTTTTAACGGAGGAGAAAAATTCAGAAAAACTTCTCAAGGAGGTTGAACTCTTTAAGAGCAAGTTTCAGTCTCACGTGCTTTTCATGCACAAGATTGGCGATACCTTGGCATGTACAACCGCTGAACCTGAGAATCCAAATCCCGTTGGGCTGGATGAAGCGATCAGGATCGTAAAGGAGTTCAGGGTAAAACCTGATCTTATAATCTCGGATGTTGGGAAAAAGGATGACTCCCTTCTGGAAGAAACAACCTCAATCGCTCCATTACTGATTGCAAAGGGGAAAAATGCTTATGAGAAAATTCTCACAATCGTTAATACCGCAGACCCATACGATCTTTTAAATGCTGCAGTTTCCCTCGGGATCTCATGTAAATGCAAGATTCTCTTTCTCGATGTCTCCCAGCTTTCCCTACTCTCAAAATTCACGGAAACTCCAGGTCTGGAAATAAAAGTCTCGAAAGGTAATCAGGTAATAGATGCTGTGAAGGAAGCAAGATCGGATTACGATCTAATATTGGTCTCTTGGAAGAATGATGTTGGGAACATAGATTTTGGAATTCTCAAAAAAATAATTTTCGACACTCAAGCATCTGTCATTGTTGTCTAAGGTGATCTGATGGAAGTCTACGATTTTTATAATATAGCCATCATAACATCCGTTGCTTTCGCCTCTCCAATCCTCGCAGAGAGATTGAGGGTTCCAGCTGTTGTAGTTGAGATAGTTGCCGGAATAATTCTTGGTGTGAGCTTTTTGAATCTCATAAAAAATTCTGAGTGGGTCTCTTTTCTCTCCGCTCTGGGTTTGATATTTCTTATGTTTCTATCGGGTCTTGAAATCGATTTCAACCTTCTGCTAAAAAAGGAGAACGTTTTCAGACCCCTTATCTATCTATCCATCTCCTTTTCACTCGTCCTCCTTATAACTAGGCTTCTCGGACTGGATTTCATCTACGCGATACTTCTCACCAATGTCTCAGTTGGAATAGTTATGCCCACTTTGAGGGAGTTGAAGATTGAGACGAGCAATTTCGGACAGGTGGGGATTGTGACCTCTCTGCTAACAGATTTCACAACGATGTTCCTGCTTTCGATTTACGTAATCCTTCTTACAACTGAGGGCGGAATCTTGCAGATTGCACTTCCTTTTGGCATATTCACAATCTTCATTCTTTCCTATTATCTGGGAAGACTGGCAATCTGGTATTTTCCCGACTTCATGTCAAAGTGGTTTGAAGAGGATCCGATGGAACTTGGAGTTAGAGGCTCCATCGCCATAATCATCTTTTTCGTTGGTGTATCCTATTTTCTGGGCGTTGAGGCAATTCTTGGGGCGTTTCTGGCCGGAACTCTCTTTTCCCTAACCTTTAGATCGGGAGAAGTATTATCTAGAAAACTTTTCGGTATCGGATACGGGTTCCTGATCCCCATATTTTTTATACAAACCGGAGCCTCTACGAAGTTGATTTTCGACTTCAGTGCGATTTACTTCATAATTCTTCTCCTTCTCATCGCGTACACGGTCAAGATCTTTCCATCGTTTGTTGTTTTTGGAGATAGGATTAAAGCTTTGAGTTTTGGAATCTTGCAAACCTCCAAACTAAGTTTAACTATAGCGGCGGTTGAGATAGGTTTCAAGCTCGGCTTAATCTCAAGCTTTGAAAAAACGAACATAATTCTTTTTACGATTCTAACATCTCTCCTCTCACCAACCCTCTTTAAGTTTTATACGAAGAAGTATGAGAAATTGATTGATTAAGTTAGAATTAAGAAGGATTGAATTAAAATTAGAGCAGAATTAATTAAAATTAAACGAAAAATAAAAACTTTGTTAAGCCTAACTCTAGTCTCACTCAGGCAACGAAGTCTTCAGGTTTTGGAATTTCCAACTTCAGACCCTTTCTCTTCCTGACTTCCATTATGAAATCCTGAAGCATTCCAGAAGGAACTAGCTCAAATCCTGAAACTTCGGTGCTCCAGATGGCCTTCCCTGCCGTTGCAGATCTGATGTCTCCGGCGAAACCGAACATCTCCTTAACCGGAGCCTTTGCTATAACCGTTACCATGTCTCCCTCCGTTTTCATCTCGAGAACTTGTCCTCTCCTTCCCTGAATCTCCCTCGTCACATTTCCGAGCATGTCTTGAGGCACAGAAATGAAGACCTTCTGATAAGGCTCAAGCAAAGTCGGATTCGCTTGCAGTATGGCTGCGAATATTGCAGATCTCACTGCCGGGATAACTTGGGCTGGGCCGCGATGCACGGCATCTTCGTGCAGCTTGCAATCAACGAGCTTGACTTTAACTCCCATTACCGGCTCCCTTGCCAAAGGCCCTGCACGCATCGCCTCTCTGAAACCCTCTAAAATGAGCTCCATCGTCTCGTTCAGGTACTGAATACCTTTCGTTACATCGGTAAAAACGTTTCCTTCGTAGTACTCCTGAACTCCCGCAGCCTCCTCCTTTGTAAGCCCAGCCTCCTGAAGGAGTCTCCTCCTCTCCTTTTTATCCATTTTCATGTCAACGGTTCCTTCCTTAAATGCCTTAAGTACAGCCTCGGGTAGAGGCTCGACGACGATGTAAAATCTGTTGTGCTTGTTGGGGCTTTTGCCCTCTACAGTTGGTGAGACAGCAGTCACGGTTTCTCTGAAAACGACTATCGGCGGGGAGGTTATGACGTCGAGGTTCCTATCTCTTCTTATCTTTTCAACCGTAACTTCTAAGTGAAGCTCACCCATTCCGCTAAGCAGATGCTCTCCCGTCTCCTCGTTAAGCGTAACTTGCAGCGTTGGATCTTCCTTAGCTATCTGCCTTAAAACTTCGATGAGCTTCGGTAAATCCCTCGGATTCTTTGCTTCGATTGCCATTGTCACCACCGGCTCGCTTACGTGCTTTATCGCCTCGAAAGGTATGAAATCCTCGAGGTTCGTACATGTCGAGCCGGCAACGGCATCCTTTAAGCCCACAACTGCCACGATGTTTCCGGCCGGCACCTCTGGCACGTCAACCCTCCTCGGGCCCATGAAAAGGCCGACATTCTGGATTCTGTTCTTGGCCTTGCGATCGACTATGTAAAGCTCCACTCCACCTTTGAGCGTGCCGCTGAAGAGTCTTCCAACAGCTATCTCACCAGCATGCGGATCGGCTACGATCTTCGTGATCATTAAGGCTATCGGACCTTTAGGATCGCATTTTGCCATCGCTTGGCCCTCAGGGCTCTCAAAATTCCCCTTCCATATGACCCTTATTCTCTCTTTTTGCGCCTGCAATGGATTGGGGAGATGCCTGATAACCATGTCCAAAACAACTCTGTGGAGAGGTGATCTCTTCGAAAGCTCGTCAGTCTGGCCGTTCTGGATCATCTCCGTCACTTCTTTAAATCCAACTCCAGTCTCCTTCATCGACGGAACGCTTACCGCCCACTTGTATAGAGCTGAACCAAAGGCAACGCTTCCCTCTGTAACCTCTAGCCTCCATTCCTTGTATCTCTCTGGCCTCATCGACTTTATCAGCTTGTTGACGTCATTTATCACCTTTAGCAAACGATTCTGCATCTCTTCTGCAGATAATTCGAGTTCTTTAATCAGTCTGTCAACCTTGTTGACGAAGAGAATCGGTTTAACGTTCTCTCTCAGTGCTTGGCGTAATACCGTCTCAGTCTGGGGCATTACTCCCTCGACAGCATCGATGACAACTATCGCTCCATCAACAGCTCTCATAGCTCTTGTAACGTCTCCTCCAAAGTCCACATGCCCAGGAGTGTCGATGAGGTTGATCAGGTATTCTTCACCCTTATATTCGTGAACCATTGAAACGTTCGCAGCGTTGATCGTTATGCCTCGCTCCTGCTCCTGCTCATCGAAGTCTAGGTAGAGCTGTCTTCCTGCGAGCTCCTCGCTTATCATCCCCGCTCCTGCCAAAAGGTTGTCGCTGAGCGTCGTTTTGCCGTGATCAATGTGGGCAACAATACCCATGTTTCTTATTTTCTCAGGCTTGTACATCAGCTCTGTAATCTTATCGATCATTTTTTTCGCTCTGACCATCGCTACCACCTGTTTATCTTGCGCTCTTCGCGACTCTTTCAACTTCTTCCTTCTTCGCCACAGCAAAGCTCTTGCTATCGTTATTTGCTGCAGCAATAATTTCTTCAGCCAAACAAACCTCTATACTCTTTTTCGATTTAAAGCTGGCCCTTCTTGCACCTTCAGCTATATTTCTCAGCGCAACATCCAGCCTTCTCAGGCTTGAAGTGTCAACGGATTTTGGCACTGCAATTCCGCCATATTTGAGTCTGACTATCTCCTCCCGAGGGCCAGCATTCATAACAGCATCAACCAAAACTTGCAAGGGATTCTGCTTGGTTCTTTTCTCGATAATCTCAAAAGCCCCTTTAACGATATTATGGGCCAGAATCTTCTTTCCCGTATTTTTCTCCTTTCTCATTACCTTGTTTATCAATCGCTCGACGATGAACACCTTTCTTTTTCCAAAGGGAATTTTCGAGTGCCTTCCATGGGTGTGATATACGTATGTCGGCTTTAAAGAAATGTAGTTCTTTAACGCTGGATCCTTGATCTCCACCTCATCCGGGTTGTACTTACCAAAAACAAGCAATTCTTCCTCGCTAAAACCGTACACGCTTTCACCTCAGTTCGCTTTTTCCTCAATTTTACCTCAGTTTTTACCTCAATGGTTTCTCCTTTCTTCCCTTCCAAAGCTCCTTCAGCGATACGTTGTTGACCTTGATGACCTTATATCTGATGCCGGGAATGTCTCCCATGCTCCTACCCATTCTACCGCCTATCTTTTCCACAATCACTTCATCATGCTCATCTATGAAATTGATCGAGCCATCCCCGGGTGTGAACGCTGAAATCTGCTTTCCATTCTTGATGAGCTGAACTCTCACAGCCTTCCTTATCCCCGAGTTCGGCTGCCTTGCCTCGACTCCGAGTTTTTCCAGTACTATCCCTCTTGCCATTGGTGCCCCTTCGAGCGGATCCGACTTGACATTGAGCCTGAGCACTCTCCTTACATATCTTTTATCGCTCCATCTGAACTTTTTCTTCTGTTCGATCAGCTTCCTTCCTGCGAACAAACCTCTGCCCATTATATCACCTTAACTATTCGTTATTTCAATCCCTTTCACGATCACTTCACGATTATGCTTTCGATGTCGTGATGCCTTTTGGCCAACTCTTTGGCCTTGTTTATATTTTTGCCTCCTTTGCCTATCACCAGCCCCTTAAGCTGGGGATTGACGCTTATTATCGCGTACTTCTTATCATCCTTCTCTTGCAGCTTCACACTGATATTAATCGGTTTAAAAATGTTTACTATGAACTCAACCGGATCGTCTGAATATTCTACAACTTCAATCTTCTTGCCTATAAGCTCCCTTGTACGCTCGATGTTTATTCCACCTTTGCCTATCGCAGTCCCCATATCCCCTTTCTTAACAACAAAAACAACCTTGTCATCTTGCACAACACAATCCTTAACGCTTGCTCCGGTTATGCTTTCAAAAAGGGTTAAAAATCTAATACTCTCAGCTGAAAGTTTAACTCCCATATTATCAGCCTCTGTTTTGGCTTTTTGACTTATAAAAGCTTAGTATCTCCCTTTTCATCTACTCTTCTTACTTGTCTTTTTAACTACGCTCTCGAACTTAAAGCCCCTCAAACCTCACAAACTATGAAACTGCGCTCAGAATCTCTGAATCACCTGGATCGATTATTGCAAGCATTGAAACGCCAAAAGGCTTTCCGCATGTCGCTCCGAGATCCATGTTGCTGCCGTTATAGGTTATCACCGGCACATCAAATCCCTTGAGTTCCTCAAAAAACTCCTCTGGGCAATTAGCTGCCATTACAACTAGTTTCACATCACCATTTTTCAAAGCCTTCAGTGTTCTTTTAGCTCCGAGATAAACCTTTCCAGTGTTTAAAGCTTTTCTCAAAGCCTTCTCAACATCGATCTTCATGTTCTTTCACCCCTTGATTCTTGGTTTTTTGTTTTTAGCTAACTCTACTTTTCTTTACTCTTCCTTACTTTTCCTTACTTTTCTACTTTTTAACTCCAATTCTGGAGACGAGCTCCACATCTCCGGTTCCAAGCCTTATGGGCTGACCTACGATAATATTCTCCGTTATTCCGGTAAGCTTATCGATGTCTCCTCTTATTGCAGCATCTAGCAGGTTGTTGACCGTCATCTCGAATGCAGCTCTTGCGAGGATGCTCTGTTTCTCTCCTGCAACCCCATGCCTTCCTATCTGCCTTAGCTCTCCAGCTGAAGTCATAGCATCGGCAACGAGCATTATATGCCTGTCATCAACTTCCAAACCCTGTTCTTCGAGTGTCGATTTAGCCTCCCTAATTATAGCGCTTCTCGCCCCCTCTATACCGAGAACCTCGTAGATCTCATATATATTGTTTGTTATCGTCCTGCTGAAGTCAACGCCCTTGATCTTCATCACCTTTTTCAGATTCGAACCTTCCGTATACAGAACGTATTCGTCCTCTTCCTTCCTTATTATGACTCTCCTTATCTCCTTTATTCCCGTTAGCACCATCTTTCTGAGCTTTTCATACGTGGTCATGAGAGTCTTGTAGGAAGGCTCCTTGATCTGGATCACAAGCTCCATCTCTTCTTCATTTCCTTCAACCGGAAGCTTTAGACCTTTCTCTATCTTCTTCTTCACTTCTTCAAAACTCAGCTGCTTCCTCTCCATCGCATTCGCATCGAGCCTTACTATGATCTGCATGTTCCTTATGTCGGTAAGAACTTCTGCGATGTCAAGAATGTAGGTCGCCTCTATTCTGTTCGCAACCTCTCTGGCTTTCTCCCTGTCTTTAGCATACTCTTCGGTAAGCCTTATGGTCATCATGGGCGTTGAGGGATTCTTTCTGACATCCATTATCTCAATCAGCCTTGGGAGGCCGAGAGTAACATCTATTTCAGCAACGCCAGCATAGTGGAAGGTTCTCATCGTCATCTGCGTTCCCGGCTCGCCTATGGATTGGGCCGCCACAATGCCTGCCGGCTCTCCCGGCTCTATTAAATTCTGCAAATAGGCTTGGAAGCATCTCTCAACGATCTTTCTTGCTTGTGTCTTCTTAACATTAAACTTCTCAAGTTCCGCATTTATCTCCTCTTTAACGCTTTGAGGAAAGGGATACTTGTCGAGGATATCCTTATACTTCATCCTATCACCTACTCTTTGACCTCTAACTCTTCCTCAAACTCCTCACCAAGAACTTCTCTCATAATTCTTCTCACATCCACCGCCTTCCCTCTGAAGCTCTTCATCGGATCGACGCCATCCTCGCCGTACTTGAACTGGATAACCATGTTGGAAGTTTGCTCTCTAACTGTGCCATCGTAATCAACCTTGAGATCCTGCAAAGCGTTTATCAGCCTTCTCTGCAGATATCCTGATTGAGAGGTTCTCACAGCAGTGTCAACTAATCCTTCCCTCCCTCCAATTGAGTGGAAGAAGAATTCTATAGGATTCAAACCTTCCTTGTAGCTGCTCCTTATGAAGCCACGAGCCCTCGAGCCAAGCTCGCCGGGCTTGAAATGAGACAGCGTTCGATTCGTGTAGGTGTAGCCTCGCTTTATTCTCTCCCCTCTAACCGACTGCTGTCCTATACAAGCTGCCATCTGAGTTAGGTTAAGCATCGAACCTCTTGCACCGCTCACAGCCATGATAACGGCTGAATTATCCATTCCTAAGTATCTGCTCGCTATATTTCCAGCCCTGTCTCTTGCCCTCCCCAAAACTTGCATTATCTTCATTTCCAGGGTTTCTTCTATGCTCCTCCCCGGCATCGGCTCGAGGTTTTCTTCTCTGTATTGCTCTATCAGCTCGTCAACCTTTCTTTCTGCCTCATCTAAAACTTCCCTGATCTGCTGAATAGCCTCATCTGGAATCTCCTCATCGCTTATACCGAAGGAGAATCCAGCATTCATAATTGCCCTTATCGAAAGTTGGGTCATGTTATCGATGAACTTTCTCGTCTCTTCTGGCCCGAATTTTCGCATTATCTCGTCGATTATTATCCCTTTGAAAGCTCCAACGGACTTCTCATCAATTGTGCCTTTCAGAAGCTCGCCCTTCTTTATTATCACATAAGCATCGTGTTCGCAGTTCTCTTTCTTGCACTCCTCGCATCCCTGGCAGATTTCAGCCTTATACTCTAAAGAAATCTCTGGCAGAATCATGCTGAAGATCTGTTTTCCCGTCCAGAGCCCATCGTACTTCGGCTCGGGAATCTCATCGATGTCGAGCCTTCTTGTTAGATAGATTACCTCCTCTTTTGTGAACTTCTTCTCCCCCCTCGTTAGTAGATAAAGCCCGCTTATGTGATCGTGGATCCCACCGATGATTGGTCCTCCGAATCTGGGCGAGAGGATATGCTCCTGAATCGCCATCAGGATTTTCGCCTCAGCCTGAGCCTCCAAGCTTTGAGGCACATGTAGATTCATCTCGTCACCATCGAAGTCAGCGTTGTAAGGCGGGCATACAGCCGGATTTAAGCGGAATGTTTTGTAGGGCAAGACTTTGACATAGTGGGCCATGATGCTCATTCGATGGAGGGAAGGTTGGCGGTTGAAGAGCACTATATCCCCATCTTTAAGCTGTCTCTCCACAATCCATCCAGGCTCGAGTTTTTCGGCGATTTCCTCAGCGTTCAAGTCGAGAACCCTTATCCTCCTTCCATCGTTTCTTATTACGTAATTGGCTCTCGGATGCTCAGTGCGAAGAATGTATTCCCTTGCCTCCTCGATGTTATTTGGAGTCACGTAAATAGGAACCGTCAGCTCCTTTGCAATTGCTAAGGGTACACCAACCTCCATTATGCTCAGGTTCGGATCGGGGCTTATGACAGTTCTGGCGGAGAAATTCACTCTCTTACCTGACAAGCTGCCCCTGAATCTTCCCTCTTTTCCTTTCAGTCTCTGGGCTATCGTTTTTAATGGCCTTCCGCTTCTGTGTCTCGCAGGCGGTATTCCGCTCACCTCGTTATCCAGATAGGTTGTAACGTGATACTGCAAAAGCTCCCACAGGTCCTCCAAAATCAGTTGTGGCGCTCCGGCCTCTTTGTTCTCTATGAAGCGCTGGTTTATCCTTATGATGTCAACCAGCTTGTGAGTCAGATCATCCTCGCTTCTCTGGCCGGTCTCGAGGATGATGGAAGGCCTAACTGTCACGGGAGGCACTGGAAGGACTGTTAAAACCATCCATTCCGGCCTCACAGCTTTCGGATCCAAACCGAATACGAGCAGATCATCTGTAGGAATCCTTTCGAGTCTCTCTCTAACATCCTTTGGCGTGAGGCGGTGATCAGCTTCATAGATGAATGTTGGTTTCTCGAACTTGATGTCGAACTGATCAGCTCCGCAGTGCGGGCATTTCTTGATTGGCTTGGTAATCCTGAAAACTTCCTTGACAACGTTCTCGTATTCCTGACCCAGCTGCTTTCTCCTCTCAATTTCCGAAATGAATTCTTCTTTCTTGGAATCTCTAAGCAGTACCCTCCCGCATTCTCTGCAGGTTGAGCTTAGCAGCTTTGCAATAAGCTTCGCGTAACCGACATGGATGACGGGAGCTGCAAGCTCAATATGGCCAAAATGGCCTGGACACTCTCCTGCTTTACCTCCGCATGTCTTGCATCTTAAGCCGGGATCTATCACACCAAGCTTCGGATCCATCAAGCCCGCTTCAATTGGAAAGCCGTCATCATCGTAGGTTTCGGGAGTGATGATCTTGGATACACTCATCCTCCTTATTTCCTGAGGACTTAAAACCTCAAATCTTATCGAATCTATTCTTTTCGGGATCATCCTAACACCTCAAAACATCTTAAAACACTTCAAAACACCTCAAAATTTCTAATTATGCCTTATCACCTAAAATCAGCCTTGGAGCCACCATCATCGATTTCAGCTCATCGAGCAAAAGCTTGAAAGCGTAGCTCATCACAACTCTGTGGATGTTCGTGTCATCATCGCAAACATGGCAGTATGCGGTATGCTTTCTGTAATCGAAGGTTGCTACATGACCGCAATTTCCGCAAACGTACACTTCTACTTTATCCGATTCTTCGAGCAATCTGTCCTTCAGCAGCAGAGCAGCACCGTGGCCTATGAGCACATCCCTCTCCATCTCTCCGAATCTTAGACCGCCTTTTCTTGCTCTTCCCTCTGTCGGCTGTCTTGTCAAAACCTGAACCGGTCCCCTGCTTCTTGCGTGAATCTTGCTCGATGCCATGTGATACAGCTTTTGATAGTATATAACTCCCACAAAGATGTCAGCCACGAATCTCTTGCCGGTTATGCCGTCGTACATTACTTCTTTGCATGTATGCGAGAATCCGTACTTTTTCAGAGCTTCTCTCAAATCCTTCTCTTTTTCGCCATAAAATATCGTTGCATCTATCCTCCTTCCTTCTAAAGCTCCAACCTTGCCACCAATCATCTCTAAAACATGCCCGACTGTCATTCTCGATGGAATGGCATGGGGGTTGATTATTATATCAGGCACAATCCCGCTTTCGGAGAAGGGCATGTCCTCTTCGGGAACTATAAGCCCGATCACTCCCTTCTGGCCGTGCCGAGAAGCGAACTTGTCGCCCAGTTCCGGAATTCTGAGATCCCTAACCCTAACCTTGGCAAGCTTCGAACCACCTTCCGATTGGGCGAGAAAAACTTTATCGACAATCCCTTTCTCATTTGATCGCATGGTTATGGACGTCTCCCTCCTCTTTTGCGGGGAAATTCCCAATTCTGTAGGTTCTTCCAGAAATCGAGGTGGAGATGTTTTTCCTATTAAAACATCATCTGGCCCAACCTCCGTCTCAGGAAAGACTAAACCATCTTCGTCAAGATGTGCGTAAGCTTCCGCACCTCTGAAACCGGAGATATCAGCCCCGGGGATTTCAAACTTGTCTTCCTGACCTCCCGGATATCGCATCTCTTCGGTTTCGTAGGTTCTGAAGAAGTGACTCCTTCCGAGTCCCCTTTCTATGCTCGCTTTGTTGAAGATCAAAGCATCTTCAATGTTATATCCCTCGTAGCTTATCACCGCCACAACAAAATTCTGGCCCGCGGGCCTTTCATCGAACTTTATCTCAAGCTGCGTATCCGTTGTCACTATCGGTATCTGCGGGTAATGCAACAAATGCCCCCTTGTGTCTGCTCTCCAGTCGAGGTTCGAGAAAGGCAAGCCTAAGCTTTGCTTGATCATTGCAGCCCCCATAGTATTCCTCGGCGATGCATTATGCTCCGGATAAGGAATGGAGCCTGTGCAGATTCCCACAATAAGGGCAGGATCAAGCTCCAGATGAGTGTGCTCAGGAGTTAAGTCCTCCTCGTTAACGGCTATGTAGGCGTTCTCCTCCTCCTCCGAATCGAGGAACTCGATAACTCCGATCTTCACGAGATCGTCAAAGGTTATCTCCCCAGACTTCAGAAGCTCTATATGTTCGGGTTTTACAGCTGGTTGTCCGCCTCTTACGACGATTAAAGGTCTTCTTGCCCTTCCCGCATCGGTATTAATCCTTACTTCATTTGAATCCTCATAGTAGACAACATTAACCTGAGTTGAAATTTTTCCGGCTCTTCTGAGCCTTCTTATGTGATTTGCAAGTTTCTCTCCATCTTCATAAAATCCGATCAGAGCTCCGTTAACGTAAACCCTGGCTTTCATCTTATCCCCTCCTTCTCCTTAGCCTCCTTTTATCGGCTCAACGCCCAAGTCGAAGAGCGTCTCAAGAACTTCCTTCTCATCCGTGCCAACGCTAACCTCAGCATACTGGGCGAAGTTCTTGACTAATCCACAGTTAGGTCCTTCTGGAGTCTCGCTCGGGCAGATCCTGCCCCACTGGGTTGGATGCAAATCTCTTGCCTCGAAATGAGGCTGAGATCTGGACAACGGAGATATGACCCTTCTGAGATGAGATAAGACTGAGATATAGTTGTGCCTATCTATGAGCTGTGAAACTCCAGTCCTGCCTCCAACCCAGTTTCCTGTCGCCATTGGATGCATAATCCTGTCTGTCAGCACATCGCTCCTTACAGCTGTGCTCATTTTCAGCGGTCTTCCCCTAACTTTAGCCCTCTCGAGCTGGTATTTCACATCCTTTATCAGCCTGAGGAAAGCAACGCGGAAAATCTCTTCCATCAGGTCTCCGGCGAGCTTCAACCTCTTGTTTGCGTAGTGATCCTTGTCATCCTCCATTCTTAAGCCGAGGGTAAGCTCTAAAACAGCCTCGGCCATTCTGGCGAGGAAAAAGGCCTTCGCTCTTCTGCTCTCTGGAGTCGTGCCAAGATGCGGCAGGAAGTACTGATCTATCACTTGATTTGCTCGACTGAGCTTGTATTCCCTACTCTGTCCGGGAGCGACCCTTCTGCCTATAAGCTCGATCGCCTCCTCCTGAGTTTCCACCTCTGCCACCTCGATATTCTCCAGCATGAACTTCATCATCTCTGGATTTTCGCTCACCATAGTCACTATTTCCTGATCCGTTTCAACACCCAACGCCTTCATCAGCGTTACGAACTGAATCGTCTTCGGAATCTGCGGGAATGAGACTTCCAGAATGTTGTTCTTCCCCCTCTCAACGACAACAAGAGCTCTGTAGCCGGATCTCTGGCTGAAAACCTTGGCTATTTCAATGCTCTCCCCATACCTCTCCTCCTTCTCAAGCAAAATCTTGTTTGGAGCTAAGTCTTCGAGGGTCATCAGGGCTCTCTCGCTTCCGTTGATTATGAAATGCCCGCCCGGATCGAGAGGATCTTCCCCAAGCAGAGCGAGCTTTTTCTCGTAGGTTGAAGGTAGAGGATATCTCAATCTTTCAATCGTATCATCGATGTTGTCAGGGTGGAGATTGCATCTGCTTGACTTCACCATTATCGGGAGCATCCCAATGGTTACGACTTCCTCCTCAAGTTCTCTGCCTTCATCTATCACCTGCGCATGCAGATGTACTTTTGCAGCGTACGTCAGATTTCTCAACCTTGCTGTTGAAGGGACAAGAGGAGGTTCAGAGCCATCCGCTTCCCTTATTATCGGCCTATCAACCCATATCCTTCCAAGCTTTACGTAGGTGTCTGGGATATCAAGCTCGATCTTTTTCTGTTCGTCTATGACCTTCTGAAGCCCCTCTTCTATGAACCTGTTAAACGAATCTATCTGATGCCTTACAAGCCTTTCATGGGTGAAATACGCCCTAGCAAGAACTCTCCTATCCAACATTACTTAACACCTCTTAACCTCTAAATTTTTTAGAAATGGTCTAGAATTTCTAGAACTCTCTCCCAGATTCTCAAAAGTAAACTCGATACTACAAACTAATCCTAAAAAATCATTCAAGTCCATCACTCCATTTCCGTTTTCATATTTCTTATTCTTAAATTTTTAAACAACAAGTCTGTAAACTATCGACTTTCCGGAGGTGGGACTTTCCCTCTCTACCCTAACTATATCTCCCACCTTTGCTCCTATTTCCTTTGCAATCGGATCATCAACCTTGATCTTTGGTAACTGCTCTTTGTTCAGCCTCAGGGTTTCTAAGATCTTCTTTGCCTCCTCTTCCGACAGAAGCTCATGCTTGGGTACGAGTATATGATCTTGCAGCCTAATCTTGCTCATCTTCTTCACTCCTTTTATAGGGATGAACGGGCTCGACGGGATTTGAACCCGCGGCCAACGGGTTAAAAGCCCGTTGCTCTGCCTGGCTGAGCTACGAGCCCAGAAGTTTTCCCAGTCTTAATGACAATAGCCACTGGATATAAATTTTTTTCCGTGGAATGTAGAAGAACTCAAACGGAGGGTTTTAAAACTTATTGGTTGGTGTTCTCGTTTCGTGTTTTTGCTAATTTTCCCTTTTCCGACAGTCCATCATGCCTAAACTAAAAGCCGTATTCACCCATCAGCGGGACAAATCTGACTGCACCCCAAGTTCTTCTTTTCACCTCCCCCTTTTCATCTTTTTCAACAACAACCAGGTTCTGCATGAAGTTTCCTACTGGCAGAACCATCTTTCCTCCTGCTTTGAGCTGCTGGATCAGTGGTTTTGGAACATCTGGGGCTGAAGCTGTGACGAATATTCTGTCGTAGGGGGCCTCCTCCTCAAACCCTTTGCTTCCGTCTCCTACCACCACCATTACATTTTTGTATCCCAAAGCTTCTAAAATCTCCCTCGCTTTCTCAGCAAGCTCTGGAATCCTTTCAACTGTTACAACCTTTCCTTTCTCGCCTACAATCTCCGCAACCACGGCAGCGTGATAACCTCTGCCCGTCCCAACCTCAAGCACCTTCTGCCCCTCCTCTAAATCCAGAAGTTCGCACATTATTGCAACCATGTGCGGTGCGCTTATCGTCTGGTCTTTTCCGATCGGCAGAGGTGTGTCAGCATACGCATCATCTCTGTAATTGAAAGGAACGAAAAGATGCCTCGGAACCTTAAGCATGGCTTTGTAAACTTTCTCGCTGAGGTTGAGCTCATCCTTCAACCTCTCCATTAGCCTGAACCTTTTCTCGAAATAGGGATCGAAGCTATTGTCATTCATCTCTTGATCTTTTTCCTTTCCCATTCAGCTTGAGTTTTAATTTAACGATTATTAATTTTTATCCCGGAAAGCTAAAGTAGTTTAAAATCCTTTGTTTAATGGTGATCGGATGTATCCTGATTTGGATGAACTTTCCGATGATGCCAGACTTTTGAAAGAGGAAGTGCACAGATTTGCTGCTGAAGTCATCAGACCAGCGTCGATTGAACTCGATAGGATGAAACCCGAGGAGAGGATCAAAAGAAATTCGCCGTACTTCAAGGTTATGAAGGCGATGAAAAGGCTTTCTTATCACAAAATCCACATTCCGGCTGAGGAAGGCGGTCTCGATCTTTCTCCGCTTGAGAGGTACATAATTATGGAGGAGCTCGGCTGGGGGAGCTTGGGTTTAGCAACGGCCATAGGAGTGGATCAGATCCCCTTTGTTAACGCTCTGCTTTTCGGGCCTCCTGAGCTGAGAGATCTCGTCAATCAATGGCTGAACGATAAGGAATGCAAGTATCACGGCTGCTGGGGCGTTACGGAGCCGGAGCATGGAAGCGATTACTTGCTTTGCTTCAGAGATGAGGAAGCAGGGAAGTTCGGGAAGGGGAATGTTGTGGCTTGGAAGGAGGGAGATGAATGGGTTCTTAAAGGTCAGAAAGCTGCATGGATTTCTTCTGCACCAACAGCAACCCATTGTGGCCTGCATGCGCAAGTAAGGGAAGGTAAAGCAATATACGACGGAATCTTCTGCATCGTGCCGTTGGACGCGGATGGAGTTAGGAAGGGAAAGGTTGCAGACATGATGGGTATGCGAGATGGGCCACAAGGGGAGCTTTTCTTCGATAACGTTAGAATTCCGGATCATTACGTAATAGTTGCTCCAACCCAGTTCTACGGAATCTTCTTCGATCAGCTTCTCTGCCTCACCAGCTGCGGAATCGCAGCGTTCGCTGTCGGCTTAGCCAGAGCAGCGTTCGAAGAGGCTTTGGCGTATGCGAGGCAAAGGGAGCAAGGAGGTATGCCACTGGTAAAGCACAAGAACATCAAGCTCAAGCTTTACGGGATGTTCGAGAAGATTGAAACCGCTCGATACTTTGTAAGAAAAGCTATGGAGCATGTCCATCGAAAAATTCTGGAGGAGAAAACTTTTGACGCATTTCCAAGACATTCAAGGGCAGCGCAGATCTACGCCAAGCGAATCGCTTTCGAGGTTGCCAACGATGCCTTGCAAATCTTTGGGGCTTATGGCTTGAGCTCCGAGTTCATAATAGAAAAGCTCTTCAGAGATGCGAGGGCTTTGTTAATCGAGGATGGAACAATCGAGGTTTTAAGCTTTGACGCAGCAGACGATGTTATTTCGAGCTATGAAAAGGATTACTACGATGTGGAGTCAATCATAAGGAGGTATGAATATTAATGAATATTGGATAGCTTATTTCTAATAGTTTTAAGGAGGTGTTGGAATGGTTAAGGGAATTCCCTTCGATTCTCCTCTCTATGAGGTGGATGGGGAGATTGAGTATAGAAATTGTGAGGGAATCGTGGCCTTTTTTACCATCAAAGGAGACGTGAGCGACCTTCTGCCTGAGGGATTAAAGCCTTTAAGCGATCCGGCTCAGGGAGGAATATGGATAGCACACTACCCATTCAGCACGGTCGGCGAGTACCACGAATTTCTATCAGTTATTCAGGTTGAAGACACGAAAGGTGAGATGGGTTACTATATTCCCTACATTTACGTAACAAATGATGCTGCGCTTGCTGCTGGCAGGGAGATTGCTGGTGCTCCAAAAAAGCTTGCAAAAATTGAGCTTGTAAAGGAATATGATTTGGTTCAGGGTATCCTTGAGAGACCTAGCGGAAAGAGACTCGTAACATTCACGATGAAGCCGAGTTATAAGGCTTCTTTCGACTTCATCTCGGCTATTCTACCAAAGCCAACCCCCTTGCTTTCGGTAAGGCATCTTCCTCCGGTAAACGGTGAAGGTGGGGTTACGCAGCTGGTGAAGTGGTATGCTGACGTCGATTTTCATTCGACAGCAAACGGGGAGAAAGCGTTGTATGGCGGAATAGCATCCGTTACCTATGACTCACCGTCTGCTATTGATCCAGTACATAAGATTGAAATAGGCGAAATTTTGACGGCAGTTTACTTCCAATTCGACATGAAACTCGGTTTCACCGAAATCTTGAAAGAGTACTGAAAAAGAATGTTAAAAGACTTGAACTTAAAATGAAACTTTATTTTATTTTTTTAGGGTCCTTGCAAAATCAACAATCTAATCTCTTTTTTCACACTT
>JACDNU010000026.1 GCA_017656505.1 Archaeoglobus sp.
GGAGAAGAAGGTGTTGCAGAGGTTAGCTGAGAGCTAGTTTGGTAAGGACCCTAAACCTATTACAAATGGCTAACTCTGGTTGCTTCTCTTTTTGCTTTTTGAAGCTTAAAAACTGCTGGAAACAGTCCTTCCCATAGTGCCCACCTTTTAGCTAAAACACTTCCAAGGTAGTCTGACCCTTGGGCAGAAATCGATGATAGAGTCTTCTGTGTCTATTCTTGTAACCTTCAGAATCCACTATGAAGTATCCGTTAGGCTCCTTCTCGAAGATCAGAACTCTGTCTGAGTTTTTTGCTATGAGGTTGAAGAATGGATCGTTAAATGGTGAATAGTAGATTATGAGTCTTCCTTTCGCAACATCTCTGATGGCGAGAGATAGGTTTTCTGCTAAGCTGTAATCCGCATTAACATTGCTTCCATTTTCATCTCCATTTTTTCCTCTGCCAAAAACATCAAAAAGCAAGGGATCATGCTCGATGAACACGACATCCTGATAGACATCCTCAAGGATGCTGAAAAGCTGGTAAGCAGTAAAGGCTCTTCTCACATCGAAGTCTCTATCCAAATGATCTAACACCCTTGAGTAATTCCCGCAGATGTAGAGCATCGAGAATGGATGGATTTCCAAATAATTCCTTACAGCCACCACCGCTACTTCTACCGGACTTCTTAAAGCAGTTAAGCCCCCTCTTATTGTGACTGAGAGGATGTCGATGTGCATAGAGCAAGATTGACTTTGAAGGTTATCATCTTTGCCAGTGGTGTGAAAGTGGTGTAATGTTAAGAAAACTTATAGCCAGTTTAAAATTAGCTTAACATTACTTCTTTTCTACTCACCTCACTCATCCTCGCCTTCATAAATTGGTAATAGCCTCTCATCAAGTTTGAATTCATCGCAGTAGTCAATTGGAGTGGTGATTCCATCCTTGATCTCGCAATAACCCTCATCGATTTGAACCTCGAAGAAGTACTGGCAGAGATAACAGCAACACCTTAGCTTCAGGATAGGTCTCATGCAAATACTGTAAAATCTTCCAAAATATCGTTTTCTCGGTATTGACAGGTTAAATCCAATTTATCCTTAGTGAGGTTACGCAATCGATATATCTCACAAATAGAACCTTGAGGTATGAAGAAATTAATTCTCCTTGTCGTGCTAACAGTCTTTCTCGTTGGATGTTCCGGGAGTGAGCAGATTAAGCAATCAACACCAACTCCAACTCCTACTGTTACCCCTTTACCCGCTCCAACGGGTGTTTCTCCGCAACCAACTCCAGCCATTCCATCTCCAACACTTACTCCAACTGCCACAACTCAAACACCTAGTCCTACTCCCTTCCAGCCCTCTCCAACTCCAACGCCCTTGATGTTTGGAGTCAAATACAAAGTGACAGTCGTAAAAGTGATTGATGGAGATACGATCGATGTTAGATTTGAGAACGGGGAAATTGAGAGGGTGAGAATGCTCGGAATTGACACTCCTGAAACAACTGCCGATAAGAACAAAGTGGGAGAATACGATGGAATAACAGATCTGGACTGCCTTGCCGCATGGGGAAAGAAAGCCAAGCAATTCAGCAAGCAGCTTGAAGGAAAGCAAGCATACATCGAATTCGACAGCACAGCTGGGTTGAGAGGATATTATGGAAGATTGCTGGCTTACGTTTACACAGACTCAGTAGACTTCACCGCCGAACTCGTAAAGCTGGGATATGCGAGAGTTTACGAAGAGGGAGAATGCAAGAAGGAAGCTGAATATCTGAAGTATCAGGAGCAGGCTTATAATGAAAAAAGAGGATTGTGGAGCTGTTTAACTTCGAGTAGCCCTAAACCAACACCCACATCCACTGCTGTAGTCATTAAAACAGCTCATTACGATGCTTGCGGCGATAAGAGCGACAGCGAATGCCTAAACGATGAATTTGTTGTGTTAGAGAACAAAGGTGACACCGTGAACCTGCAAGACTGGATTCTAAGCGATGAAGCAAACCATCGCTACACCTTCCCGAATTTTAACTTTGAAAGTGGAGCTACTGTTACCATCCACACCGGCTTTGGAGTGGATAATCAAACAGACCTTTACTGGAACTCTGGAAAGCCAATCTGGAATAATGACCACGACACGGCTTACCTCTATGATCCCCAAGGGAATCTTGTTGACGAGTTCAGCTGGTAGTTCTTTTCTTTTTTTCTTAGTTTTGTATCTTAATGCTGTTTCCGAAACAGTTTTACTCTAACTCGTCTAACTCCTTTTTTAGTTCCTCCAGCAACTCTCCGTCCGTCAAACAATCCAACATCGACAATGCAACAGCCTTTGCAATTGGAGAGCCAAATACGAGCAATTTTTTTAGTATTTCTAAGTCAATGTTTTCCAACTCTTTTAGCTTTGCAGCATTCATCTTCGCTTTCATATCAATACTTATCTGAGAGTTTTTAAGGCTAAGGTTGATTTAAAACCTTCAGACCATTTACTTCTACAGCGTAAGTTGGGTTAAGACAAAAATAATCGAGATAGCACTTTCACAACATCCAGAAATGTTATCTTTTTTCTCCCCCTGAAAGAACTAGAGCTATCAATTCAAACTCTGCAAGTAATCGTATTGAATCGGAGGTAGAGAATTGAAGGATTTGGTTGAGCAATCAAATACTAGATGGAGGTTGTTTGACGCTAAAAAGAATGTTATGATTCCTCCACGCCAGTATTCCTCAAAAAGTCAGATCGAATTGGTTGAGGAAGTACTCGACTCCCTTAAAAAGCATGACATCGTTTTCATCCAAGGAGCTGTAGGAACCGGGAAAAGCGTCGTAGCATTGCATTTGATTGCAGAATATGGAAGAGGAATCATTCAAACGCCGACTAAGTCCCTCGAAATGCAATACCAAAAGGACTATCATGACGGAGACATCCGAATTGTAGGTAAAGATGGTAGATTTCTTGACATCAAGCAGATTAAGGGCAGGGATAACTTCCCATGCCCGTATTATGATGCTCAAGTAAAATGCAGCCACAAGAACCTCCCATGCAAAAGACCTCTCAGATATGAGTACGATGAAACGAGGTTAGATGTTGCAAGGGAGTGTCCCTTTTGGACACCTGTTGTTAGATTGGAGATTGGAAAATACTACGCAGAGAAGCTTAAAACCGATTTCATTCCCTACACGGCAGTCGAAGGAAAGTTCTGCTTTGTCTTCAACGAGAAAATGTGTCCCTACTTCTCGCAATACCTAGCTTACACGAGAGACAACACAGCAATCATAATGAACTCAGCAATCTGGGAGATCGAGACCTTTTCAGGAAGAAAGGCTAGCGTGCCAATCGAGATCATCGACGAGGGAGATGCATACTTGGATAGCCTTTGCTTCAGGGTAACCGTCAGCAAAAGACATCTGGAGTACATTTTAAGAAAACACAGAGAGCATCTTCCGAGCATCCTAATAAAATGGATAGTCAACGAGTTTTCTAATGCTTTAGAGACTGCTAAAAAGATAAAGCCTGCAGAAGAACTTCCAGAGCTGCTGTCATCTCTTGCAGAGCTGAGTTATCGTACAGGGGAGCTACACAAAATTACGGTAATAGCAAAATACATGGACAGAGCTTTCGTATTTGGCAAAGACGACAGGCTGACCTTCTATTTCCCCGAACCCTCTTTCATCCTTGAAAAGCTCAAGAGTAAATCTGGGAAGCTCGTCTTCATGTCTGCCACTTTCCAAAGGCGTGAGATACTGGAAGAAGTGTTCGGCATTAAAGACTATAAGTTCTGTTTTGGAGAAACAAAATTCCCCGGAACCGTTATTCTGAGAAGGAGTGGCGAAGAAGTCAACGTGAACTATAAAAACTGGAAAAAAGGGAGGTTTAGAAGGAGGTATTTTGAGCTTAGAGATGACATTATACTCCAAGCTAAGCAACCCAAGCTCGTTCTGGTCTGGGGAAAGAAGTACGCGGAAGGATACGATTTCGACCTTAACGACCTTAAAAGTATTCATATTCTGGAAGACGGTGATGAAGACTGGAGCACAGTCGCCAACCGAGGCATAGACCTTCCCGACGATAAATGCCGTGCATTAATCCTGCTCAAATGCCCCTATCCAGATTTAAACGATCCTATCCTGAAGACGATGAGAATGAAAATTGGGGAATCAGCTTTCTGGAAATATTACCGTGATATGATGGAAAGAAACCTTATCCAGCAAGTGGGCAGAGGTGTTAGGCATAAAGAGGACTGGGTTGAGGTCTGGAGCCCGGATAACAATGTTCACAGGGTTCTACCAAATATTTGGAATGGAAAAATGGTTGTAGAAGTGGTATAATCCTGTAATCCTATATTCCCATCTCCGTCTTTCCTTCGAAAATTTATCATGTTTCAACTGGGGATATAAGCGAGTGGGCTGTTGGAACTGTTTGTTGTTTTTTTTCGGTTGGGCATAGATAGTTATTTCCTCAAATTATTGCCTAGTCGTCTGAGTCCGTTTTTTTTTGATAGGTGAATTTGTTGCTAATAGTTTGTTGTGCGATCAATCATAGAGATCAACCATACATCGAATCAATTATACATTTTTCAAAATTAAATTTCCAATATCAGCATGCTCCAGCATCATCCCCATGTCGTGAAGCAAGTTTATGGCTTCCAAGAGTTCGGGATTGTATTTGTTCTTGAAAGAAGACAGCAGATCTTGTTCGGTTCTCTCTCTGATCAGGTATCCCTGCTCCGTTCTCAGAATTGCTATCTTCTTTCCGATCATCCTCTCGTTTATTAATTCTGCTGGAATTCCAGAAATCTCCAGAACGCCTTTATCGAGGTGGAGGGTGATAATATCATCATGAATCTTGTAATCCCACAAAGTGGCTATAAGCTCCTGCCAGCTTTTCAAGGTTATCTTCTTTATTTTCTTGCTTTCTCCGGCAGGCTTTTCCATGACAAATCTAATAAAAGAGTTGAGATAAGCTTTGCGGTGGTGTGAAAGTGCTGGAAAAGGGTGAAGCTAAAAACAGCAAACAATTGCCATTAACTTTTACTTTATCTCATCAACTTCACCATCTCAACTTCACTCAACACCCAGCTTGGGAATATGGCTCAAATAAGCCAGTCTTAATTCCTCTTTGTCTATGTGATCATAGATGTCAATGGCATCTCTCCTCGCATCCCCTCTAAGCTCCTGAATGAACTCCCTTCTCATCCCGCTCCTCCTCAGCCAAGTTGTGAAGCAGTGCCTGCATGAATGCGGGGAGAAACGATCTTTCGGATTCGGAGAGGAAGGATCATGGAAGCCGAGCTTTGCAGCCCACTTCGTTACAGCATTGTAAACGCCGTTCCTGTTGAGCCTTCCTCCCAATTCGTTGACGAACAAAGCCTTGGTCTTGGGATTCATCTTCTCTCTTATTTTAAGCCATTTCTTTAAAATCCTCCCCGTTTCATCGTCGAAGAAGACTGTTCTGTTTGATCTTTTCGCTTTCTGCTTCAGGATTATGGATTGTTCCTCGAAATCTATGTCATCGATGTCGATGGAGATGAGCTCTCCCCTCCTTATTCCGGTTTTTAGCAGAAGCAGAAGTATGGCTTTGTCTCTGATGTAAGGAATCGAGTTGACTAAGAGGCTCGCTTCCTCCACACTCAGCACCCTCTTCTCAGAGTTGTTGTTATTCTTCTTGTAGCTGCTGAGATATCTCTTTCTCACGGGAATGACTGGGTTGGATGAAACCACCCCTTCGTACTGCAGAAACTCGAAGAAGCTTGATATCGCTGAAAAATAGTTCTCCAGAGTTTTCTGCTTTAAGCCTCTCTGCCTTAGCTCGGAGAGGAAATCTCTCAGCAGGAATTTGTCAACTTCTTTTACATCTGCTCCTCTAGCTTCCAGCCACCTCAGAAAGATTCTAAGGCAGGAGATGTATCGCCTAGTGCTCTCAGCCGTCATTCCCCGCTGATAGCAATCCTCTTTGAAAGCCTCGATATAGCTTTGCCTCAGAGTTTTACTCAGAGCTTGCCTCCGAGCTTGCTTTAAAGCTTCCATCTCCACCCCCTCGGTCCGGCTTCGATTATGCCGTAATCTTGAAGGATTTCCAGCTGCCTGAGATAGCTCTTCACAAGCTCAGGAGTTTTTCTCGGATCGATATTGAGCAAAGAATAGAGTTCATCGTACTCCACGAACTTCCTCTTCTTGAAGAGGTCGATCAGCTCTTTCGAGTACTCTCTCACACCTTCAAATCGATCCTGCAGGAATGGCTTGGAACGGTAGATTCTCAGCTCCTCATCAAGCTTCTCAGCCAGATTTCTCAGCATCCTGTTCTCCCTTCTAAGCTCTGAGTTTTCTTCTTCCAGCCTCTTCAGCCTTTCAAGGAGTTCCTTTCTTGAGATAAAATCGCTATCATCCTTCGTCAAAACTTCCTGAATGCATTCAATAACGAACTTCGATATGGAAATCCCTCTCTGCTTCGCTATTCTCTTGAGTTCATCTGCCATATCTTCAGATGGCAGGTAAACAAAGATCGATCTCTTCCTTAATGTTTTAGTTTTGCCTTTATTTGGTCTTGCCACGAAAATAGTATGCTCTCATCCTTTTTATTTTTTACTAGTAAATTAGTGCGGGGGGAGGGATTTGAACCCTCGGACCCCTACGGGACAAGGTCTTAAGCCTTGCGCCTTTTCCTGACTCGGCAACCCCCGCTTAAGATCTGATAGCTTAGGATCTGATAACAGTAATTTGTTTATCAATATTGTGGTTCTGGATTGATATTCACCGGTTTAGATCATAAGATATCAAAAAACTGATGCCAAAAACCATTGAGCAATTAAAAAACGTAAAAAAACTAAAAAATGTTATTAAAATTATTAAAAATTTTAAAACTATTCGGATGCAAGGTAGTCATAGAGAAAGGCAGCAAATACCGCTCCAATTATAGGCCCAACTACGTATATCGGGAAGTATTGCCAGAGATTGACCCCTCCAATGACCGAATCACCTAAATATGGCCCAAATGTTCTCGCCGGGTTGAGGGATGATCCTGTGATATTACCGATCGTTATGATTATGCCTCCCACCGTCAATCCGATCACTATACCCGCGAATCCAGGCGGGGCTTTTTCATCAACCGCAACACCCATTATGACGAGCATCAGAAGGAAAGTTCCAATCGCCTCTGCAATTATGGCTTGACTATAACTTATCCCCGGGAAAGGTGCTGTTGCACCAAGACCGCCAACCGTTATTGCTTCGATTCCAACACAGGCCACAAAAAGAAAGCTACCGAGAGCGGCTCCTATAAGCTGGGCAAAGATATAGGGTACAACTTCTTTTGAGGGAAACCTTTTCGTTGCCCATAAAGCTATGGTTACAGCAGGATTGATATGCGCGCCTGAAACCCTTCCTAGAGAATATATCACGGCTGAAATTGCAAGGGCGAATGCCATACCAATTGCAATCCAGTCTCCAAGTCCACCAAGAGTTCCAATTCCTATATTGAATGGATTAGGGGGAGTTGAACCTTTAGCAATCATCAGTGTAATGGCCGCAGCTCCTGGCCCGAAAAAGACCAGGATAAACGTTCCAACTACCTCAGCCAAACATCTTTTGAATAGTGCCATTTTTTACCTCAACCCCTTATTTCTTATAGGTCTCGTAGCACATGGGACAGAGAATTCTTGGAATCGTCTTTTCCAGTTTCCTAGCTGGAAATGGATATCCGCCTTCCCATATTTCAATCTCTTCTCTCACCAGATGGTTCACACACAAGCCCATACCACAAACAATACAAATTGCTACTGCATCGGTATCTTTGCCCTGCTCCTTACAAATATAGCATTTCATATCTGTTCACCAAAAAAAGAAAAAAATTAAACGGCCTCTTTCCACTGGCACCACTGATGTCTGAAATCAACCAAGCAGGCTGTTCCGCACTCCTTGCAAACCCTTGCCGGAGCGCCAGGAGTTTCTTTGTGCATAGCTATTACGTTTGTCATCATCGTTGCCGTTACGGGCTCGCTTGTGAGCAAACATGGATAGTCGGCCAACCTCATAAGAGCTGAATATCTCACGGTTATCGCACATCCCGGATAGGTGTAGCGCTGCGGATTCATTATTACCTCATTTTCGTGTATCGGCTTTAGGTCTACATCAAATCCTGCAACTTTTGGAACGAGTTCAGCCCCCATTCCGTTTACGCTTCTTCTTGCCTCATCAAGATACCTCCATCCCCTATAGATCATGTCCATAAAGTCGTGGTTGTGAAGCTCCGCCGCAGCACTCCTTGTTGGATAAAGCTGCACATAGTTATGGAATCTCTTTGTCAGCAAGTCGACGACCATCGGAGCATTGAATCCGTCTAACTCAAGTATGTACTCAACAGCACAGGCTGTAGAACCTGTAGCAAGTGAAAGAGGCTGATATACATTCTTGAATCCATCAATCGCATTCCTCAGAGTTGAATCCATGACCTCTGTTGTAGCCTCTATTATAGCCATAACCACATCATCCTTGCACATGTTGAAGGTTGACTGAGCTATGTGGTGGGAGATATCTCCAACACAGTATGCTGGAACCGTAACTATGTTTCCGTAATGAACTCCATCATCCACCGCTTCCTTTATCGCTCCCTCAATTCTCTTTCTATATTCTGCCATATACTTTCTGACGTCAAAGGATGTGTGTCCTGCCGAGTCCATCAGCTTTGCCTGAGCCTCAACGGGGCTTTCGTAGATGAATTTCACCATTTCAACTTCTTTTTTAACCGCATCCGCCACGGTTGAACCTTTCTCAACTTCGTTTGCAAAAACATCTCCGATACCATAGGAGGTGTTCATACCCCACGATTTCGCAGCTAGAATAGCCTGCTTATGCTCCTTTGGCATGTCTGTTTCTTTTAAAATTCTATTTACAACATTGCTCGTGCTTCCCGGAATCAAAGCGAAGTCTACAACGCAAGTAGGGCCATAAAATCCACCATACCTCCTTACAGACTCCCTACCAATCAAAGCCTCTGCCTTACCGATTGCCTGGATAAATATCTCCATGCTTTTCTTGAACTTCTCATCCTCATCGTAGAGGATTTCCAGTATTACTGGAGTTTGATAGTGCTCCACAAATGGATCGTCTTCGGGGCGAACTGTCTTTGTTAGACTTTTCAGTATTTCATAGTGGGCATTTATTGAATCTACATGAAGCCTGAAAACAGCTTTGCTTTGATCCCCCATGGCTTTCATTTTGTTTGCAGCGTCTACGTACGCCTTTGTGTCTTCAATTACGAATTCTTGACCTCTCTTTCTCTTAACGGTCTCCACATCAGCCCTCTGGGCTGCCATTGCTTCATCAATCATTTTTTCATACAACTCTTTCATTTAATCACCGAATTATTATTATCTCTAATCTGTTAAATATCATTTGGAGGATATTTTTAAATAAAAAACTTGGATATGTCTACCAAAAACTATATCCTGAAGGTGGAACATATCCTACACATGTACGTTGCAAAAATTAAATTGAATCAATCAAGCTGTTCTCTTGCCTATGCCACACAGGATGGAAAATTCTCAATGCAGATAATGGAATACATCCTCCTCAACGATCAGGATGCAGTCTTTCTTTGCAGAATAGATGATGTTGATGGTGATCTCAACAAATATTTTGAGATTATGGAACGGCACGAGTCCACGAAATTCCTCCAGATTCTAGAGAAAACCCCTACAAATCTTGATTTTATCGCCGTCGTCAGGGATACAACCGGAATAAAGGCTTTTGAAGAATGTTATTGCTTTATAAAGCCACCAATCAAAATCAGAAATGGCAATAAGTATTACACAGTCTTTGCCCCGGATATAGTGCATTTGAAAAGGGCATATGAGAAGCTTAAAAAGATAGGAAGATGGGAAGTTCTAGAGGTAAAGGCTAAGGATTCTGTTAAATCACCATTAACTAATTCTCAAAAGAGAGTTCTTGAAATAGCCTATAAGATGGGATACTTTTCGAAGAGAAGGGGGGTTAACATCCAACAAATTGCCGATGCACTCGGTTTGTCGAAGAGCACCGTTCACAAGCATCTAAAGGATGCTCTTAGCAGAATAGTCGATGACTTCATCGAGCGACATGTTGAGCCTCCTGAAATATACTGATCGCAACGCTTGTGATTCCTATTGCACAACCTCGATATTTTAATTAAATAGTATGCAACGATTATGTTGAAGTATAGAAAAGTATATTAAGGAGAAAGGCTTAAATATATGATTGAGAACAAAAATAAAAAATTTTCGCAAGTCTTAAATAAAGGTGATGGATTGCTACGGGAGGCGGGAATAGTTAGGCATGTTACGAGCAGGTTCGTAGTCGTCTCTGCGAACCCTGAGTCCTTACCGAAGGTGGGGTCTCAGGTTTTTACGCGGAGAATGGAAAAAGTTGGAGTTGTGTATGACATAATCGGGCCTGTGAAGTCCCCTTTCCTTCTGATTAAACCTGAGAAGGGGATGAGGTTGAATCTGTCATCAGAGAAATTGTTTGTCAAATCTGGAAAGGGTGATGATAATGGCGGAAGTAGAAAAGGTAAAGGAAGTAGAAAGGAAAGAAGTAGAAAAAGAGGTAGAAAGAAAGGAAATTGAGAGGGAGGATGCTTTAGAAGTCTGTCCCGAGTGTGGAAGTCCTCGCTTGATTAGAGATTATAGGAGAGGAGAGTTCATCTGTCAGGATTGCGGGCTTGTGCTGGAAGACACCTACATCGATGCTGGCCCAGAATGGAGGGCCTTTGACAGCGAGCAGAAAGAAAAGAGGAGCAGAGTAGGTGCGCCTGTCACATATACAATCCACGACAAAGGCCTTTCGACAATCATCGACTGGAGCAACAAGGATTTCTATGGCAAATCGATCTCTGTCAGGAACAGAGCGCAGCTCTTCAGGCTGAGGAAGTGGCAGAGAAGGATCAGGATCAGCAACGCTACCGAGAGAAATCTTGCATTCGCTTTAAGCGAACTCGACAGGATGGCTTCAGCTTTAGGCCTGCCGAAGAGCGTTAGGGAGACGGCAGCGGTAGTTTACAGAAAGGCCGTTGATAAGAACCTGATAAGGGGAAGGAGTATTGAAGGAGTTGTTGCAGCTGCCTTGTATGCTGCCTGCAGGCAGGCAGGAGTGCCGAGAACTTTGGATGAGATTGCTACCTACTCTAGAGTTGACAGGAAGGAGATCGGAAGAACCTATAGGTTCATAGCAAGGGAACTCGGCTTGAAGCTCATGCCAACAAGCCCATCAGACTACGTGCCGAGATTCTGTGCAGCTTTAAGCTTGAGCGGTGATGTACAGAAAAAGGCGATCGAGATCATAAAAAAGGCCGAAGAGAAGGAGCTCACATCGGGCAGAGGTCCTACGGGAGTTGCTGCAGCGGCAATCTATATTGCGTCAATTCTTGGCGGAGAGAGGAGAACCCAGAGAGAGGTTGCGGAAGTTGCAGGAGTGACTGAGGTAACCATCAGGAACAGGTACAAGGAGCTGGCTGAGAAGCTTGGGATAGAGATAATCCTTTAGAGATAATCCGATAAATTTGGATTTTTTTCCTATTTTTTGACTTTTTGCTTTAATTCGGAATTCCCGAGTTAATCGAAGTTTTCTATCGCAGAAATTCCATTGGTCACAAAGACCCAAAGAAAATTTAAACGCAGGTGTAGAGGGAAGAAGGATGATCAGCCTGACAAAGATGCTGACAGGAAAAGCGACCGTTTCGCAGGAAATAACCTATTGCAACGACGAAAGTTTCATTCCTGAAAGACTCAAAACTCTGAGGAAGAGACTTGCAGTCGTTGTTCTGAATTTAACAGCGAGATGCAATTTGAGGTGCGTTCATTGCTATGCTAATGCGGGAAAAGGATTGGAAAATGAGCTTAGAACTGAGGAAATCGAGAAGCTTATAGATGAACTTGCTAAAATGAGGGTTCCTGTACTGCTTTTCAGCGGAGGAGAGCCTTTGCTGAGGGAGGATATTTTCGAAATTGCTTCGTATGCATCCAAAAAAGGAGTTAGATGCTCTCTTTCAACCAATGGGACGCTGATAACTGAAGATGTAGCAGATAAGATTCGAAAGGCAGGATTTGACTACGTTGGAGTCAGCATTGACGGCCTCAAAAGTACGAACGATCGCTTTCGCGGAAAGGCTGGAGCTTTCGAAAGTGCTTTCGAAGGCTTGCTCAACGCAAAGGAAGCGGGATTGCTCACTGGAATTCGATTCACGGTTACTAAGTATAACCTGAAAGATGTTGAGGGAGTTCTGGATGTCTTGGTTGAGAACGAAATCCCGAGGTTCTGTTTGTACCATTTGGTACCGTCGGGGAGGGCGGATTTTGCCGACGATATAAGCAATGCCGAAAGAAGAAACCTCATTGAGTGGTTAATGAAAAGGTCTGTGGAACTCGTAGATGAGGGACATGATATTGAAATTCTGACCGTAGATAACCCGGCTGATGCGATATTCGCTTATCTGAAGCTTAAGGAGGAGGACCCCGAGAAAGCTGAAAAACTCCTCGAATTCGTGAGGTATAGAGGAGGAGATGGAAGTGGTGAGAGGATCGCAAATATAGATATGGTTGGGGATGTTCATCCAAATCAGTTCTGGTGGGATCATGTATGCGGGAATATAAGAAAGGAGAGCTTCGAGGATATATGGCTAAAACCGAGAGATAATCTTCTCTTAAAGCTGAGAATGAAGAGCAAACTTATCAGGGGAGAAAAATGCGGAATTTGCAGGTTTAAAGAACTATGCGGAGGTTTCAGGCTGAGAGCTTTAAGAGCGGGCGATCTGTGGGGTGACGATCCGGATTGCTATCTTTCGAAGGAGGAAATTTCGGGTTGATTTTTATTTTGATTGAATTTTGATCGATTTATCTCCTTTCTATCGTTTCATTATTGAATTGCTATTCAAACCTATTCAAAGCTAATTTAACAAGACGAGAAGTAGTGGATGCCATCTTCTTCAACTTCCCTTGCTTTTCCATCGAAAACGAGCCTTTTCAGAAATGCGAGGGTTTCGCTGATAGCCATAATCCTACCCCAGCCTTTGAGTTCCTCAAAACTTCCCGTACTCCATGAAACTTTCGAGGCAATCTCCACAACTCTCGTAGGCTTGTCGAGAATCGAGCGAATTTCTTCCATTCTCTGCTCGTAATGCCGTATGAGTTCGTAAATTCTTTCATGGGGCTTTTTTATAACTTCCTCGTGGGCGGGATAAATCGTGTCTATTTCGTAGTTCAGCAACTTCTTCAAACTTTTGATCTGATCACCAACGGGGTCCGTGCTGTAGCCAGGATAGTATCCGATGTGGGTTGTTGTTACACTCAGTACCAAATCCCCTGCGAACATAGCCTTTTCTTCCGGCAAATAAAAGCATAGATGCCCGGGAGAATGGCCTGGGGTATGGATAACCCTCAACCCATTTTTCCTCTCCCCATCCTCCAGAGGCAAGATTTTACCTTTCACCTCGATTTTCACACCTGTGGTGTAAGCTGTCGAGCCTTTTTTGGTTAAAAAGAGGGATGTGAGGGGTTTTACGGTATCGTAATCTATATCGTACTTCCTCATCCATTCCATGTAGGGTTTGGCGAAATAGAGGGGGTCGGTGTACAGCTTCAGAAAGGGGATCTCGAGGGGATGCATCCAAGCGTTAACCTTTTTCCAAATCGTGATTCCAACGTGATCGATATGGTGGTGAGTGATGAGAAATCTCGAATCTCGAAGGGAGACATCCAACTTTTCAAGTCCATCTACCACCTCGTTTACCGATCTTCGGCTGATATATCCGCCATCTATAACGTAGGTATCTGATTCATTTTTTAAGACGTAAATGGTGGAGAAATCGGGCATGTCGGGAGGGAGCTTGAGCCTGAGCATTTCGATTTCCATGACCGGAGGTTGGCGGGAGGGTAATTAACTTTAGCGATGGAAAAGGGCATCTTTTTAAATGTTCGTTGCACAACTTTCAACAGCAAGAGTGAGAAAATGAAGAAGAAAGGAACGAGATTTGAGAGGGAGCTCATTCACATCCTCTGGGAGAATGGGTTCGCAGCTGTAAGAACTCCAACGAGCGGAGGAGGAATAAGCTACCCGATGCCGGACATAATAGCCGGAAATGGAAAGAAGTACATAGCCATCGAAGTCAAGATGCGAAATGAGCTCCCCCTCTACATCAGCGAGCAGCAGATTAAAGACTTGGCGATGTTCTCCAACCTTTTTGGAGCTGAGGCTGTGATTGGGCTCAAGCTTCCTCGTAAGAAGTGGAAATTTTTCGAGATAAAGCAGCTGAAAAGAACGAAGAATGGTTACAAGGTGGATTCGGAAGTTTTTGCTTTGGGCTTCGACATTTACGAGCTGATCGGAAAGCTGAAGCAGTTGAGATTTGAACTTTAATCCTAGTGGATAGAACTTGTAGTATGAGCTAAAAGACACTTTTGTTCTTTAAATGTTTATCTCGGTGATAGAAAATCTTATCATTCCTTTTAGATGCTTTACTATTATGCAAGGTGTCACACTGGAAGAACTCGCTAAAGAAGTTGAAAAATTGAAAAAAAAGATTGACCACCTCGAGATGCAAATGCTTACTAAAGAAGATATAATAGAGATCGAAAGTTTTCTCGTGAGAATGAAAAAAGGGGAACTTGAATTGCTCGATTTTGATGAAGCACTGAAGGAGCTCGGTATTAATGAAAATGAAATTCGAGAGGAGATTTCTAAAGAAATTGAGTAAACTTGATCACCAAAACCAGATAAGAATCATGGCTAAATTGAGGACTTTTGAGGAAACTGGTCGTGGAGATTTGGTAAAACTTAAAGGATATGATAAGATATTTCGATTAAGGATTGGTGATTTTAGAATCAAAATGTGGTTTGAAAAAGACAACTGTATTGTCTTCGACCTTGAAAGAAGGGAAAAAGCTTACAAGTAGCTATTTGTTCTAGAATAATCTTCTTCGTGCTTTAAATCAAAACTTAAATACAAGAAGTCAACCGGAATTATTATGGTTTACAGTAAATGGAATGAACTCAATATCGTTCTGGCATCGACCATGGCCATTTTCACAGGCTTGACAGCTCAGCTCAGCTTTAAGATTGGTATGATTCCATATACGATGCAGAATCTCGGTGTTGTGCTTTCGGGATTACTACTCGGCCCATACTGGGGATTTTTGTCGCAGGTAATCTATCTCTTGCTCATTGCAATCGGCTTGAACCTCGCAAGCGGATTTATTGGAGGTATCGGAGTGTTCTTCGGCCCGACTGCCGGCTATCTGATAACCTTTCCTTTAGCAGCATTTCTCTGCGGTTATTTTCGAAAGTTGTTAAATCCAAAAAGCAAATTCTTGCTCTGGTTTTCAACGGTGATCGCTTTCCTGCCAGTTTATCTGGTGGGCTTCCTCGTTTTTTACAGATACGCCACTCTCAATTCTGCTGCCTTTAGCTTTGCAACCCAGGCGACATCATTTTTAGACTCTGTAAGCCCGATCGTAGCCGTTTTCGTCGCAACTACGGTGATCTTCATGCCCCAGGACTTCTTCATCGACCATGCTTTGGCAGTGGGTGTGTACTTATACATCAGAGATCTTCTGGAGAAGAAGGGTGTCAGACTGGAAACGGGATTTTGAGATGCAGAGTTGAAAAAAGATGAGAAGAGTCGAGAAGGGTAGAAAAGAATCGGAAAAGGAGAAGTTGAAGTAGAGATGCCAGTTGAGGTAAAAGGTTTGAGGGTGAAAATCTCGGGAGAGAGAATTGTCGATGGATTGGACGTCAACGCCTCTTACGGCGACAAGATATTCGTAAAAGGCAACGTCGGATCGGGGAAAACCAGCTTTTTTAAAACACTCGCCGGTTTAATCCCGGTTTTTTACAAGGCAGAAGTTGAGGGAATCCTTAGAGTCTTCGGGGAAAGAAAACCAGAGAACTTCAGAAAGCACGTCCATCTTGTGATGCAAGTTCCAGAGGAACAGATAGTTTTTGAGGACGTTAGGGATGAAATCTTTTCCTATGGAAAAGTGGATATTGGAGAGGTCGTGGAAAAAGCTAAAAGTCTCGGTGTTGAAGGATTGCTGGATAAAAAGACTTCTCAGCTATCAGATGGAGAAAAGCAGCTTATCGTGATTTTAGCTTCTCTTGTCAGCCCGAAAGAATGCCTCATTTTCGATGAGGCATTCTCCCACCTCCACCCATCGAGAGTAGATGAACTTTACAAGCCCATATTCAAGTCGGAGAAGACCGTATTCTTCGCAGACAAGAGATTCGTGCAAACGAATTTCGATTTCAGGATTCTCGAAATGGGGTCGAATACTTCGAATTATCTAAGTTATCCAACCGATAAACTTCAGTCGCTTGCTAATCTCAGCTTCAATGGCGAAAAAGAGGCAACGAAAGAGGTGTTAATAGCTGAAGGCATAAACTTCTCATACGAAAATGGTCGTGAACTTTTGAGGGGTGTGGATTTCGTTTTAAACGAGGGGGAAATAGCGGTCATAACGGGCGATAACGGATCGGGGAAAACAACCCTTTTGAAGATCCTGTGTGGGATATTGAAGGCTGATGGAGAGGTGAAGCGATATGCGAGTCCGAAAATCAGTCTGCAGTACCCTAACTATTCTTTCACAGAGACCACGGTTGATGGGGAGCTGAGAGGGTTGGAGCTTAAAGAACTGAAGTGGGCGAGCAACTTTTTCATCGGCAAACTTTCGAGGCATCCCCACACCCTAAGCGCTGGAGAGGCGAAGCTTCTGTCAGTTTTAAAGGCTTTAACTTCGGAACTCGTTCTGCTCGATGAGCCTACCGCATACCAAAGCAGCGAACTCATTCCAATGCTCATCGAATTTTTAAGAAAGAACAGAAAATCTGCTGTAATAGCCAGCCACGATTCGGAGCTTGAAAAATTCGCCGACAGCGTTTACGAGTTGAAGAATGGCAGGTTAAAGCTTAAGGGAGGATTAAGCAGGAAAAGAGGGGGTTAGATGCTTAGAGAGATAAGGCTGGCCGCCTTTTTCAGGAATGCCGAGAAATTTACCACCTCCGGAACCGACGACGCTGACCCCAGATTCGTTTTTTCGTATGTTTTGCTGAGTTTTATCCTCATAAATCTTTCATCGTTCGATTTAAAACTCATGCTGGCCGTGGTGGCGATCTCCTTAGCGTACTCAGCCCTAACGAATAATCTGAGAAGGGTTAAAAGCAGCATAATCGTTGCAACCCCGTTTATTATTTTCTTCTCAGCTTCCAGCTTTGTTTTGACCTCATCTTACACAAACATGCTTAGATCATCGATTTTTTTGCTTACAATCATTTTCCTCGGCTCTTTAATGCTCAATCTAATATTTAGCAACCTGATATCCCGCCTTTTTTCTCTCCATTTCCTCAGAGTTCCCTTAAAGATAGCTCTCGCACTTTTGATAGCTTTGAGGATGCTGAACGTATATTCGAGAGACCTTGCCAACATAATCGAGATCCACGCGATCAACGAAAGAAGGAGAATGGAGTTCTACCGAAAGATTCTAAAGGCTGGGGTTTCTGTGATTATGCTGAGGGCGATAAGCTTGGCTGAAAACCTGTATCTGAGGGATGTACATGGTTATATATCCAACTATCCTCCAAATTTTTCCTCTGATTCTCACCTGAAATTAGGGCCAAAAGAGATTTACTTCATTCTGGCCTCGATCGGTATCGTGATCTTTTATCTGTTCTTATACCTTTCTTTTTATAGCCAGCTGTAACTAATTTTTCAGAAATTTTACAGAAATTCAAAACTCAATCTGGAAAACTTATGAGGAATCAGAGAAAAAGGTTTTTAATTCAGCTGCAAGTTTTCTACCAATGGCACTCGAATCTCTCAAAGAAGTTGTAAGGAAGATCACAACCTCTTCATCCGTTGATAAGTACTTGGTTGAGGAGATCGTTAAGGACATTCAAAGGGCTTTGCTGAGAGCAGACGTAAATGTTAGACTTGTCAAGAAGATCAGCGATTCGATAAAAAAGAGGGCGTTGAGCGAGGATGTCTTGCCAACTTTCAACGTCAGGGAGCACATAATCAAGATCGTTTACGAAGAGCTGATGGCGGGAATCGGCGAAGGCCTGGACATTCCGCTAAAGAAGTCCAAGATAATGCTCGTCGGATTGCAGGGGAGTGGAAAAACAACAACGACAGCAAAGATGGCGAAGTACTTCAAAGATAAGGGACTGAAGACCGCTGTTGTAGCAGCAGACACCTGGAGGCCTGCTGCATACGATCAGCTTAAGCAGTTGGCAGAAGGTTACGGAATCGGTTTTTACGGGAAGAAGGATGAGAAAAATGCTGTCAAAATCGTTAAAAACGCCCTTAAGGAGCTGAAGGATTACGACATGGTAATCGTCGACACCGCCGGAAGACATGCTTTGGAAGAAGAGTTGATCGAGGAGATGGTCCAGATCAGCAAAGCTCTGGATCCGGATTACAAGCTTTTAATTCTTGACGCTGCCATAGGACAGCTTGCGAGCAGCCAAGCGAAAAAGTTCCATGAAGCTATAGGGATCGATGGGATAGTTATTACGAAGTTCGACGGCACTGCCAAAGGCGGGGGAGCTCTGTCCGCTGCAAGGGAGATAGGGATTCCCATCGCGTTCATAGGAAGCGGAGAGAAGGTTGAAGACTTCGAGAGGTTCGATCCTGCAGGCTTCGTTTCCAGATTGCTCGGGATGGGAGACATTAAGGCTTTGCTCGAGAAGGTTGAGAGGGTTGTTGCTGAAGAGGAACTCGATCCAGAGGCTTTTCTGAAGGGAACGTTCACTCTCAAAGACGTCTACAAGCAAATCGAAGCGATGAAGAAGATGGGGCCCTTAACGAAAATAATAGACATGCTCCCCTTTGGCGGTTTGGGATTGAAGCTCGATGACGAAATGATGGAGACCACGCAGGAAAAAATGCAGAAGTTCAAGTACATAATGGACTCGATGACGGAAGAGGAGATAACGAATCCGGCAATAATCGACTCATCGAGGATAAGAAGGATAGCGATAGGCTCAGGAACCTCTCCGCAGGAGGTTAAGGAGCTGCTGAAGTACTACCGAACGATGAAGAATCTGATGAAGAGAATGAAGAAGGGCAAGATGGGGAAGCTCCCCATTAAGGGATTTCCTAAACTCGGTTTCTGAATCAGTTGTGAAAGGTTTGCGAAGGTTGTGGATAAGGTTGTGAGATGAAAAGAATAGCTGGAATAGATGAAGCAGGGAAGGGGCCGGTGATAGGGCCACTCGTTATCTGCGGTTTTGCTACTAGTGATGATAAGCTCGAAGAACTGGTACAATTCGGAATCAAGGATTCCAAGAAGCTTAGCAAAAATAGAAGGGAGGAGCTATTGGATTTGCTGCTGAAGAATGGAGAATGTGAAATTGTCGTTATCCATCCCGATGAGCTCGATCAGCAGTTGGCGAAAAAAACGATCAATGAAGTCCTCTACGAAAGCTTTGAGAGAATAATAGACAGACTTAAACCGGAAGTAGCATACATAGACAGCCCTGATGTAAAACCTGATCGGCTGAAAGAGAGGTTGGAGAGAAAGGGGACAAAGGTTATCTCAGAACATAAAGCAGATGAAAAGTATCCAATCGTTGCAGCAGCTTCGATAATTGCGAAGGTTACCAGAGACAACGAAATAGAGAAACTAAAGAAAAAATATGGGGATTTCGGCAGCGGGTATGCGAGCGATGAAAGAACAAGGAAATTTTTAAAAAGCTACCTCGAAAAGAACGGATGCTTTCCTCCCTGCGTAAGAAAAAGCTGGAAAACCCTCGGCAGAATAGCACAGAGATCGCTGGATGAGTTTTGATTGTTGATATTCCTATTAACGCAGTTCAAGGGCAATCATTGTTCTAAAAGCGATTTTTCGTTTGAATGTTCCGGTTATCTGCCCTCAAAATTTTGATTATTTAACCATATTGAATAATCATCTCCAAAGCTTACACTTCTCCAACTTCTTTAAAGTAAGGCAACACTTTCTCGGCGAGCCGCCTGATAGTTGGGATGTAATCACTGTGCCTAACTAACGGTGTAAAAACGAAATGCTCCGCTCCGGCTTTTGAAAACTCCTCAATTTTCTGAATGACATCATCAGCGGTGCCGAAAACGAATCTATGCTTGACCGCATCGAAGGGAATCTGCTTCGCCAGCTCAACCGCCCTTTTAACTTTATCTTCACTGAAAGTAAAACCAAAAAGATCAGGGATGCCTAACTTATCCAGCTTTTCCACATCTATTCCGGCAGCAGAAAGAAACTGCTTTCTGGCAGGGGACATTAATGCTAAAAACTTTGCAGGAAGCTCAATTTTCTTTATTGCCTCATCGTAGCTTTCCTCAATTACGATGTAAGCGAACACTCCTGCCTCGATATCTTGCTCTCTCCCAAACTTCTTTGCAAGCTCTCTTATCTTCTTCAGGTTTTCGCCGTACTTCTTCGCTCCCATTCCAGCGGTTGGAATCCAGCCATCACCGAATATCGCTGTCAGCTCCATCGTTCTTGGTGAGTTGCCAGCGACCCATATTGGAACCCGTCTCCTTGGCATAATAAATGCGTTGGAGAGCTTGAAGTATTTTCCTGCAAAATCGACTTTCTCCTCCTCAAAAAGCCTTTTTATAACTTTCAACCCTTCTTCGAGTTTTGAAACCAACCTTTCACTTTCTATTCCGTAAGGTATGAGGTTCATGCCCTCCCCCGCTCCCAGCCCTAAGATGGCACGCCCATTCGAGAAGTCTTGCAATGTTACTGCAAACTGAGCAACAACAGCTGGATGTCTCCTTAAAACATCGCTAACGCATGTTCCAAGTTTAACCTTAGTAGTTACCTGGGATATAGCTCCAAGAAGTGTGAAAGCTTCATATGAGCTCCAGTTTTTGATTCCTATTCCTACAAGATGGTCTGGTGTGAAAACCGAATCGAAACCGTTTCTGTCTGCGAAAATCGATGCCCTCAGAATTAGATCTTTTGGATCATGGGGAAGCTGGATTCCAAATCGTAGATATGAGCGTGTCATAATCCAAATACTACATTGAATTTAAATCAGTTTTTGCTTTTTGGGGATATTATTGGGATAATATCATTGGAGTAAGACGATAAAAACAGATAAGACAATAAGATAGTTTAGGTAGTTGAGGTAATCACTTATTAAATAAGCAAAAAAAGAAAGAATATGGAAATTGGCAAACTTGAATTTGAAAGTACAGATAGCAAAAGGGTACCGGCTTTCTTTATCGATGCAAAAAGCTCAAAGGCTGCCCTAGTTATTCACGGCTACTCTTCATCAAAAAACGAGATGCTTGGATTTGCATATGAGGTTGCTGAGAAGGGCTACGATGTTTGTGTGATAGATCTAAGGGGACACGGAGAGAACGAGAATTTGTTCGATGAAGGCGTTATTAACGATGTTGAGGGGGTTTTGAGAAATCTCAAAGGGAGGTACAGCCATACCCTAACGATCGGTCACAGCTTGGGTGGTTTGCTAAGTTTGAAAAGCTCTTCAGATTTTGCAATAGCAATTTCACCACCCCTGATGCCTAAAGTCGTGGACGTGGCGGAATTCATGCTCAGGGCTAACTCCTGTAAAGTCAACGAGAAAGATAGGGGCGTTCTATTCAGGATTCTCGAGAAATACAACCCGCCCGAAAGAAAAGACAGAGCTTTAGTTATTTACGGGTTAGGGGAGTCAAAAGGGATAGAAATTGGGATTAAAAAGTGGGTTGAAGGCAGGAATGTGCATGTCATTGCGATTGATGAAAAACAGGCTACTATGCCCGAAGTGGAGGTGGATGCTGAGAATCTTAAGGCATACATTCCAAACTTCATCAGTCATCTCTCGATAGTGCATGCAAAAAAGATAATCGAGAGTATAGAGAGTATCGAAAATATCGGAAGTGTCGAAAGCATCTAAAACGAGGAAATCAAAAAAGCTTGATGAATAAAAAACGAAATTTTAATATTCCAAAATTCCAAGTGGAAATTTATGAGGAGATTTAACGGATTTAAAGGTCTCACTTGGCTGTTAAGCCTGTTAGGCATAATATTAATAGTATCGTTAGTAGGTTGCATTCAACCAGAGAAACCAACCGCAACTCCCACTCCTACAGTCACACCTACAGCCATGCCTACAGCCACGCCCGCTACGCCAACTCCAAGCCCGACCCCAGAAAAGATTAAATTAAAAATCGGAGTTCTCGTGCCAATAACGGGCAAATTCCAGACTTCCGGCATATTTATGAAAAATGCAGCGTTACTTGCTGAGAAGCATTTAGAGGAAGGGGGGAAGCTGGACATCGAGCTGGAAATCGTCGACTGCGGGGATTCTGCTGAGAAAACTAAGGCGGCTTTTCTAGATCTGGCGAATCGTGGAGTTGTTGCGGTTGTTGGAGCTTATGCAAGCCCTCAAGCCATTGCTGCGGCAGATGCAGCCAAAGAGACAAAAACGATTTACATCGTTAGCGTCGGATCTGCCGGAATAATTGAGAAGAAGGTAGCTGAAGGGAACATTTACGTTTTCAGGAACGCTTACAACACCACCTATTGGGGCATTCTTGCTTCTGAGTTCTTGAAGCTTTCAAAGGCTGAAGCATACTATTTCCAGGGATTCCAGCCTCTTAGCACTTTCAACAAAGGTGTACTCAACATCATCCAGCAAAAATCTGATCTTGAACTTATAGGCGAGGTTTACTATAACCCGGCTGTAGATCCGAAGGATGTTCAGAACAAAGCGATTGAGGCGGCTAAGAAGGTTGGAGAGAGGGATGTTTTGGTTCTGGGCGATCCGGGGGGACTTTCCATTCCATTTCTGAAAACTTACAGGGCCAACGGAGGTAAAGGGATAGTATATTCAGTTGGAGGATTTCTTGCTCTACCTCAAACGCTGAAAAGCCTAAACAAAACGGCAGATTACACTGCATTTCAAGCTGCGGCTCTTGAGAAGATTCCTTCTACCGAATATACCAAGAAATACTTCGAAGGATATCGCAACGAATATGGCGAGGAAGCAAACAACTATGCCGGAGTGCTAACCTACGATGCGATACTGATTCTGGGGCAAGCGGCTGAAAAAGCTGGAAATGACAAGAACGCGCTAATAGAGGAGCTTGAGAAAGGAGAGTTCAAGGGAGCATGCGGGATTTACAAGTTCAATGATAAACATCAGGCCCTATGGGGAAGTGAGAAACTCGTTGGAAAAATAGCTGAATGGGTTAATGGAGAGGCTCTGATCCTTTACCCATCAAGCTATGCAGAATCCGAGGTTCTATGGCCATAGACTTTCCAGCGTCCCTAGCATTTCCAGCATTTCCACTTTTTTCAGTGCTCTCCTCCACAATTTTTTTATCCATATTCGCCATTGCAATCAGCCTTAATTTTAGAATTTCCAAGTTTTTGAACCTGTCACACGGATCGATTTTTGCCATGGGGGCCTACTTCGCTTACTACACCTTAGAATCAAACGTTGCTCTGGGAGTCGTAGCAGCGATTATTACAGCTTTTTTTCTCGGGGCCATACTTTATCTTTTAATTAAAAAAATAGGAAACGGAATTTTCGAGGCAACGATAATTAGCTTGGGTTTTGCGATTGGTTTAGAAGAGACGCTAAGAATAATACATGGCAAGGGATACTATCTGATTGTTGAATCAACAATTACAGACTGGGAAGCTATGCAGGCTCTACTGCTTGTGGTGTTGCTTTCATCCATCTTCGCTGCTTACAGCTCGCGAATTGGGATAAGAATAAAGTTTGTTGAGGATGACGAATTCTTGGCCAAAATCTATGGAGTGAACTACGACAAGTACTCTTTCCTCTGCATAACCCTCACTTCCTCAGCTATTGCTCTGCTCGGATTCCTCTCTTCAACATCCCAAGCTCTTTATCCTGGAATAGGCTGGATACCGCTCATAGCAGGGATCATAATCGCCGCTTTTACGGCCCTATTCAGAAGTGTGGGGTTCATGCATTACGGTAAGATAGTCTTGCTGTCTTTTGCCTACTCATCCTTAGTTGCACTGCTGTTTGGATAATTTTTGGATAATTGGATGACAAATATGGGAAACGGGAATTGGGAGATGGAAAAATAGGGAAATAGGAGAAAATACGGGAATTAAACAAGGAAAAACAAAGAAGGAAATGAGGGAAATGGAAGAAGTTAAAGAAATTAAAGTGGTCTCAAGCTACCGAGAATACGTAAAAAGGGAGAGAAAATTCATATTCATAGAGTTCTCCATCCTGACTTTCCTATTCATAATCATACCTTCCATTAGTGGGTTTTACCTCCTCTGGCTCGTCACCCTCGGAATCATATATTCCATCTACACTCTCGCTTGGAACTGCATGGAAACCATGCTGGGCAGAACAAGCCTTGGACATGCGATTCCTTTTGGTTTAGCGGGTTATCTTTCCGCTATTGTGTTCCTTTACACCCAGAACAGCATTTTTCTTCCAGTAGCTTGGATTTTTGCTGGAATTGCCTCTGCATTACTGCTCTTTATGCTCTCCCTCTCGAAAGATAGAATTGCGTTTGTTTTCATAACATTCCTTATCGGTGCTGCAATCTGGATTCTCTCCCCACTTTTAACCCTCACAAAGGAGGGAAGCATTTACGGGGGTGAAGAAGGCTTCTCTCTTCCTCCAGTCCAGGTCTCCACGGTTTACGGAATCGCAGCACTCATGCTGCTTGCAAGTTTTTTATTCTTCGGAATTTTCAGAACATCCCTAACAGGCCTGAAATTTAAAACCGTCAGAGATGACGAAAAAGCTGCTAAGATAGTTGGAGTAAAGGTTAGCAGGGTTAAAGCCTTTTGCTCATTGATTTCTGCGGTAATAGCTGCCCTTGCGGGTGGGCTGTATTCCCTGCATTTTTCCCACGTTAGCCCAGAGGTATTTTCAGTTCATATAGCCCTTTTCCCATTCATCGCGACCGTGTTCTTCAGAAATTCAGAGATTGGAGGTATTGCTGGTAGTTTCATTCTGGTTTTTGCATCTAACTATCTCAATTCGATATTTCCCCAGCTCTATCTTCTTCTTTATGCTGCACTCCTAATACTCTCACCCCTAATGCGTAGAGGGGGGCTGATTAGACTGCTGATTAGACAGAGAAGTTTGAAAAGGGAGGAAAGGGTAAAAACGAAAGAGGGGTAAGGATGAAACTTGAGGGTGAAACCTGATGCTTAAGCTCAAAAGAATCTCGAAGCAGTTCAACAGTCTTGTAGTGCTCAAAGATGTCAGCCTTAGCCTGCAGAAAGGAGAAGCAATCGGACTCTGCGGGCCGAACGGGAGCGGCAAGTCCACTTTGCTCAAGATTATCTCTGGTTTTGAAAAACCGACATGCGGAAAGGTTTTCCTAAACGACAGAGATATAACCAAGTTTGCGGTTGAAAAAAGGGTGGAGCTTGGACTTAGCTTCGCCTTTCAGATACCAAGGCCATTTGCGAAGCTGAGCGTTTATGAAAATGTCCTCTCCGGCTGTTTGCTGAGGTACGAAAAGGAGGAGGCCATGCTAAAGGCCGAGGAGTTGCTGAAAACTTTCCATCTGGAGAGCCTTGCGGACAGAAAAGCCGAGAATCTTTCCCAGGGAGAGTTGAAGCTGCTCGAGTTATGCAGGAGTCTGTCAACGGAACCGGACTACGTTTTACTCGATGAGCCCTATGCGGCCCTTGACAAGGAGAATACGCGAAAGGTGAGAAGGATGCTCAGGAAGATGAAAAGGATGGAGGTTGGAATGCTAATTACAGCCCATCGGACGAAAATACTTGAAGGGTTTGCAGATGAGGTTTTCTGGATAGAATTGGGAAGGATAAGCAGAGTTGATAAAGGAGAAAAATTATGACCCTCAAACTGCTAAATGGGAGTTTTGTAAGAAAGGGGAGAAAGATAATAGATGATGTGAGCTTAGAGATTAGAAAAGGAGAGGTGACACTCCTGTTTGGCCCGAACGGGAGTGGTAAGTCGACAGTTTTCCACTCGGTGATAGGAATTCTGAAGTTAACCTCAGGGGAGGTTTTGATAGAAGAGGAGAATATAACCAGCCTTCCTGTTTACGAAAGATTCAGACGAGGAATCGTTCTTGCTCCGGAGAAGATGAGGGTGGCCCCTAATCTTACAGTTGAGGAGAATTTGCTCATCGGTTGCAGCTCTGGAGCAAAACTTTCAGAAGTTTATGAGCTTTTTCCTGTTCTCAAAAAGTTGAGGAGGCAAAAGGCATCGACTATCAGCGGGGGAGAAAGGCAGATGACAGTTTTTGGAAGAGCTTTGCTTTCTGATCCGAAATACTTGCTGCTGGATGAGCCTTTCCAAGGATTGCAGAAAGAAGCTGGGGACAGAATTTTGGAAACTATTGAAAGGCTGAAAGAAGAAAACGTTGGAGTTGCGGTGATTTCCCACGAAAGAGTGAATGAGCTAATCGAGATAGCGGACAGATTTTACATAATGATAGCCGGCAAAGTTGCTTACGAGGAGGAAATAGAATCAGTAGAAGAAACGCTTGAAAAGCTCGGTGAGTTTATGCTGGTATGAAGTTTCAAAACGAAATCAAACAACTACTGAAACACTTGAAACACCAAAACTTTCAAATATTCATCCATGGTTGATTAGAATACCTGATTTGGATTTGATTTAGGGCTGAGCTAAAGTTAAAACTGCAAACCCGAGGGCCCGTAGCCTAGCATGGATAAGGCGACGGCCTCCTAAGCCGTAGATCGCGGGTTCAAATCCCGCCGGGTCCGTATAGCACACCGAGCGGATACCAAAAACCAAGCTCAACCGTTAATTTTTTATCCCTTTAAAGGGATATCCCTTGAGAGGGATATGAAAGCATTTGGAAAATTCGATCCTCATGCAAGGCTACCGCTGAGAAGGTTTGAAGTTTACTTTGGAATAAAAGCGAGGGATGGAGCTGAGGGGTGGAAAAGCAGCTATGAAAGCGTGCAAAAGCTTTTGAACCACCTCGCTAGGTATACAAGGAGCGACGGTTCCAGAGAGAAGTATCTCGATCTTCTGAGAAGATTCTGCGAGTGGTCAGGTTACAATCCCAACGAGCTTTCTCAACTTCCAAAAGAAAAGGTTGAAAGCTTAATTCAAAGCTTCGCAGATGAGCTTGCAGCTATGGACAGAAGCAAAGCATATGTTAATTCTGTGATAAAGAAGCTGAAAACCTTCTTTCGCTCCAACGGATACAAAGATCTCGATATAGCTACGCACTTCGTGCCTACTCGCTATAGAAAGAGGCCAGAGTATGTTCCTACAAAGGAGGAAGTGTATGCAATGGCCGATGCTGCAGGAAGCTTGAGGAACAGGGCGATAATACTCTTTTTATGGAGCAGCGGGCTGAGAGTAAGCACTCTATGTGCCTTAAACTATGGAGATGTGGCAGATGAGGTTGAGGGAGGGGAAACCCATATTATGGTGCCGGTCTATCCGGAGATGAAGGGTAGAGTTGCTGATGCGTGCAAGGGAAACATTCCTTACTACACTTTCATTTGCATGGAGGCTGGCGAGGCTTTAAGGAGTTATCTGCGAGAAAGAGAGGAAAAGTATGGGATAGCTCGTGAAGAGCCCCTCTTCAGTTCAGCCTGGACTCTTTGGCAAAGAGATGAAAGGCCGAGCAAGAGGCTTGGAAGAAGGGGGGTTTTGCTTATCGTTAAGAGAGCGGCAAAGCTTGCAGGAATAGAGAAGTGGAGGTATGTTTCACCACACTGTCTGCGAAAGGCCTTTGAAAGCGTTTTAGTAAGTCCAACCATTGATGGAGGAAGGCTTGACAAGGCAACACAGGAGTTCTTCATGGGCCACATACTTCCCGGAACGCAGGATGTTTACTACGACAAAACAAAGGTTGATTTTCACCGCAAGGAGTATGCAAAGCTCGATTTTTCAAGGAGCAAAGCTGCAAGAACAACCGACAAGCTCATCGATATCGAGGAATTGGAGGCTCATTTCAGCGAGGGCTGGACTTTCGTTGCGAAGGTTAGCGATAGCAAAGTTGTTGTGAGGAGGAAGTTTCTTTAAACGCTGAATAAGGGACTGTAACCAAACGCCTTCAAACTTTGTACCTTCAATGCTTGAGGTATAAAAGGATGGTTAAGGAGTTAGTAAGATCCGGGTCTTTTCAGGGTTGTGGGTAATTGAAAGAATTTCGATACTAACTTTTTGATTCTTTACTTTTTACTTTTATTAACTAAACGAGGATGTACAATTTCACCCCAGCATCACAGATTTATGCCTTGCGGAAATAATAAAGGATGTAACAGCAATAACGGCAGTAACGTTAACTCAAACTCCTATATAGGCTTCCGCTAAGTAGAAATTCTCTATTCGACACACCCCTATTCGGGCTTTATAGCCCACTTTAACGAGTCGTTCGGTGAGGAGTTAACCAAAACATAAGCAAGAAATCCCTAAGCTTCAGAGGCTGTCCGATAATTCCCAATTTTTGATTGCTTCACCCCAACATACAAACCATTCTCTTTAAACCATAATCCATATATCTATAATCAAAAAATTGATAAATAAGGTGATAATATGGTCTTCTACAGAGATATGAGAAACCAGAACTGGCTCTTCCCGCCGAGCATTCTCGATATGATTCCTGAGAACCATATCTGCTTCTGGTTGATGAGGTTGTAGAGTCGATTGATTTTTCAGAAATCGAGAAAAGGTATCAGGGTCCGGGACATCCAGCTTACCATCCCAGGATAATACTGAAACTTCTTATCATGGGAACAATAGATGGATTAAGATCTTCAAGAAGGATTGCAAGAGCAGCAAGAGAGAACGTCGTTTACATGTTTCTGGCTGGAATGCTCAAGCCAGATTTCAGAACTATAAGCGATTTCCGCAAGAACAACGCAGATCTGATATCTCAGGTTTTCAAGAGAGTTGTTGAGCATGCAAGAGATGCCGGATTAATCAAGCTGGGCCATGTTTCAATAGATGGTACAAAGATCAGAGCTAACGCTTCAAACGAGAAGTATCTGACGAGGGATGAAGTAAAACTACTAGAGGAAATTCTCAAGGAGATAAAAGAAGGCATAAGGGTTGATGAAGAGGAAGACAGAGAGTACGGTGAAAGCGATGGATACGAGATGGATGAAAAGGCGATGGAGAAGCTCAGAGAGCTGAGGAGGAAGAGAAAGGGAAGGCTGGAAAAGATGTTCAAAGGTGATGTGGATAAGCTTGAAGAGAAAATCGAGAAGATGAAAGGCAGTAAGGCAAGCAAGGTAAGCATTACAGATTCTGAATGCAGGTTCATGCGTCTAAAAGGATTCGAATTCTGCTACAACGCCCAGATAAGCATCGATTCTGAATCCGGCATCATAATAGCCAGAGATGTTGTTAACGATAACGTTGACTTTTTCAGCTCATCCCCCAATTAGAGCAGGTTAAAGCCAGCCTAGGATATCCTGCTGAGATATCAGCTGATAATGGCTACTACACAGTTGAAAATCTCATTTATCTTGCTGAGAAGGGAATAGAAGCTTACATTCCAGACAAAAATACTGCAATTGAAATGAAGGGTGGAAATAAAAGGAGCTACAAAAAAGAAGAATTGAGGTATAACGCTGAAAAAGACTACTTTGAATGCGAGTACAGCAGAATAACCTTCAGGTACAGAACCTATGACAAAAGCAAGAAGAGGCATCTGGATTTACAAGGGTGAGAACTGCAAAGGCTGTCCTGTCCAGAAGGGATGTGTTAAGAACAGGCAGGGGATAAAGATAATCAAATGCTACTTTCCCGAAAGGATAAGGGTTGAAATGGTTGAGAAGATGAGGAGTGAGGAGGGAAAGAAGAAGTACGGGCTCAGAAAGAAGCTTGAGAAAGTATTTGAGCACATCAAGCACAACATGGGCTTGAGGCAGTTCCTCACGAGGGGACTTGAGAGGGTAAGAATTGAGTTCGATTTAGCGTGCATAGCATACAATTTAAGGAGAATATGGAACATAACAGGAGGTTGAGGGGTAAGAGATGAGGAAAATGAGAGGAAAATAGAATAATATCTGGAATTTTAGACTAATTTTTTTGTTTTTTGTAGAGCTATGAGGGAGTTTCTTGCTAAATTGGTTGTGGTAGGGGCTTAATTGCCGGACAGCCTCTTCAGCTTGCGGGATGAATTGCGTTAGAAAAATGACTGGGTGGGGCTTTTTGCTTTGCGCTCCGCGCAAGCGCGCTCTAATCAGAATTCCCACCCAGGAGGTAAAGCATGTTAGTTAGCGGAAGCCATCACATCGGTCAAACAATCTACCATCTTGAGTGGTGCCCCAAATATCGTTACAAGATGTTTAGGAAAAACAAGAATAAAAAGCTTTGCGAAGAAATCCTCAAAGAAATTGCAGAAAGACACAGAATAAAGATTCTAGAGCTTAGTGTTATGCCGATCACATACATGCAGTTGTCTCAATCCCACCAACAATGAGCCTATCAAAAGCATTTCAGTTGCTAAAGGGAGCCTCATCCTACGAACTCTTCAAGCAAGAACCTAAATTCAGACTTAGTTATCCAAAAGGAAACTTCTGAGCATGCGAATTCTATCGAAGCGTTGGAGATGTTGATTTAGAGACAACAAAAGATTATGTAAAAAGGCAAAAAGAAATTCATTGCAAAGCTCTCTCAATTCTAGGAAGCCACAGGCTAAAGCCTGTGGAGGATGTCACTTGGTTCCCCAATCTAAAAATCGGGCTTTAGATTGAGGTTAAACCCTAGCCCAGTTAATTACCAGGGTACACTCCTCACCGTAATAAGGTTGATTATAGCTTATATAAGGCTTTTTATCCCTCAGCTGCATAGATTACAGTTAGAAGCTTTCTTGCTGTGGCAACTATAGCTTTTTGAAATCCTTCCCTCTGTTTTATTCTCTCATAGAAGTTCCTGAATTTCTCATCGCTTCTCATCGCTACGAAGGCACACTGAACATGAACCCACCTAAGTAGCTTGTTTTCTTCCTTGGTTACCTTAATCACTTTGTTTCCAGATTGCCTTAGTGAGGGAACTAATCCTGCATAGCTTGCAAAGATTCTTTGAGTTCGGAAACCGCTTTATGTCACCAATTTCAGCGTAAATAAGTAAAGCTGAGGAGAATCCTATTCCTGGTATGGTTGTTAAAAGTATAGCTTCCGTTTCCAAGTACTTCTGTTTTATTTCTCTGTCTATCTCTTTTACTTCATTCTCGATTGATAAAAGGATTCTTAGAAAACGATCTATCCATTTTGTTTAGCGAATAAAGAAATTTCCTCCCTTCTGAATTGAATAGATTCCCATCGTATTTTATTCCGTTTTTTGCAAGAATTGAATGAATCCTGTTCTTTGTTGAAGTTGTGGTATCCCAAATTATTTTTACACTTTCTCATCCCACCACCTCACAAACCACATAACTCTCTCCGGAGGAAGCTTATACCTAAACACATTGCATGGCTCATCCCAATCCAAACTTCTGTGAGGCTTAATCTCATTATGCCATCTTACAACAGCCTCAACCGAACCAAACTTTCCTACTCTTCTCTCAACTTCCCCAAAGAATCTCTCTATCTTTCCGTTTGTTTGTGGATGCTTTATCCTCGCAACCACATGCTTTATTCTATGTTCAGCTAAAAACTGCTTGAATTTGTGCTTAGCTTCATCTCTTTTCCTTGAAGGAACGAATTGCGTACCATGATCCGTCAATATTTCATCTGGAATGCCATATTCAGCAAATCCCTCTTTAAGAACTTTAATCGTGTTCTCAGTTGTAGCTGAATCAAAAACACCAAAGCAGGTTATAATTCTGCTTGCATCGTCCATGAAAGCAATCATCCATTTCTCCTCTCCATTAAGGTGAATCATTTTCCAGTCTCCCTGCCATAGAGACATTGAATGCTCTCTTTCGTATCTAACCCACTTCCTTTGCTTCTTCTTTTCCATGTTCTCCTCCACCAGACCATGGTTTAGTAGGACTTTGTGGATGGTGTTGTGTGGGATGTGCTCTCCATAGATTTCTTCTATCTTTCTTTCTAAGTGGACTGGTCCTAAGTTGAATTCTCCGTGAGCCTCAAGAATTATTCTCTCCGTCTCTTCATCTATCTGTTTGGGTTTTCTTCCTAGTTTTTGCAGGAAAGGAATTTTTCTGGTTTCTTTGAACTTATTGATGATCTGATGGATTCTCTGCCTCGTTACTTGAAAGAATTCCGCTATCTTTGTTATTGGCTTTCCTTTAAGCCACTGTTTCACTATTCTTGCTATGTCCTTGTTCGTTAGCTTTCTCACAAGAGTTGGACTAAGGTTATAGGGTCCTTGCAGAATCAACAACCTAATCCCTTGTATCACACTTCTAAACCCTCAACAAACAATCATCCAACTCCCCCATCCAAAGAGACATCTTAAAATTCCTTTCCAGACGAAACAAACCAATAAAAAACCGAAAAGATTATGTAGGAGGAGGCATAAGCCTCCTCTGGTGGTTTCAATGCATATACCGCTTGTAGTCTGCCAAAGCGACTACAGATGGCAATTATTGTCAAAAATACTTAAGGTTTTCGATTTGAGAAAAGTGAAGAAGATAATAGCAAGGTACACCTTGAAATCCATTCCTGTTTTAAAGATCGTTACAACATCCATGTTCTTTTCCACGAGGATAAGCCACGTTATAGCTGAATTGAGGAATAAAAAGGAATTAAGGAAGTTTCTGAGAATAAACAAGGAGGAAATACCCAAAGTAAGTTACGTTTACTCCTTCTTTTCAAAGTTCAGCCTTAACGACTTTACAAACATGATTCTTAGAATTCTGAACTCAATTACGAAGAAAAGACAGAGAAATAGCAAACTCATTGTGGATTGCACGGATGTAAGCGTTGATTTGAACTGGTTCAGAAAGCCTTTGAAGCAGAAGAATTTACGAGGAAAGGACTACAGATGGGGGTACTCAGCCAAAGGTAAATTCATAGGAATGAGGCTGACTCTAGTCTTAGAACACCCTTGCAAGCCCTTACTGTTTCTCTTGCATCCAGCAAACAGGCATGAAGCAAAGATCTATCATCAAATCATGGAAGAGCTAAAGCGAAGAAGGATTCTAAGGCAGAGGGATATAATTTTGATGGATAAAGGGTTCTATGCCTACAGAAACTATTTGATTGGCTTAAACAGATACAGAATAATTCCTCTAATCTTTCCTAGGAGGAATTTCAAGCTTGAAAGATTAAATGGTTTGTTAAGCTATCCTTTGAGCATTTTCAATTCAAAGAACTTAGTGAGGGATAGAAAGCTATTCAAGGCTTTGAAAGCTAAGCTGCTTAATTTACTTGAGAATTGGCAGAGTTTCAAGTCTGAGAGATCTTTAATCGAGGATGTATTCAAACTCGCTAAATCTATGAGCTTGCGAAGATTGCACCGCTATACCATGCGTTCTGTTTCAAAGTTCGCTGCTTTGAATGTCCTTTTGGTTGGCGTTATTGTAGCTTTGGGATTCAAGGAAAAGAAGGTGTTGCAAAGGTTGGCTAAGGGTTAGTTTAGTAAGGACCCTATAAGGTTAGTGAAATAATTTTGACAACATGTTGGAACCCTTTTCAGCAGACCGAGCTAAAAGCCTGCAGTTAGATGTATCTTTGCGCTATAAGCGCGAAATTTTGACTTAACAGGCGAAAAGGATGGTGGTAGTGTGATAGAAGCACGAATAGGTGAGTATCCGGTCTGCATTGGAATTGATGTGCACAAAAGGTATACCTATGTAACCGTGGTAGATGAATTGGGAGAAATAAAAGAAGAAGCCAAAATAGAGAACTCCAGAGAAAGCTTAGAGCAGTTTGCATCAAAATACAAAGGATTTAAAGCAGTAATAGAGGCAACATCCAACTACAGATTCATCTACGATATCCTGGAAAACTACATGAATGTCAAACTAGCCCATCCGTACAAAACAAGAGCAATTGCTGAAGCAAGAATAAAGAACGATCGTCTGGATGCTAAGATGCTTGCTCATCTGTTAAGAGCAAACTTAATAGCAGAATCATATGTACCGCCTAAAGAAGTGAGAGAATTAAGAGATCTTACAAGAACAAGAAAAGCCTTGGTAGAAGACAGAAATAGATTGAAGAATAGAGTGCATGCAATCCTTGCTAAGAATGGGGTAATAGACTATCCCAACCCCTTCACAAAGAAAGGAAGAGAATTCCTTGATGAAATTGAATTACAGGAGATTGACAGGAAAATTCTGAAATCCTACTTATCGATAATCGACAGAATAAACGAGGAGATTAAGAAAATAGACTGTATAATTACAGAAAAAGCCAGGCAGAACGATGACACAATCCTCCTAACAACAATTCCAGGAATAAGCTACTATTCCGCCCTATTAATCAAAGCAGAAATAGGAGATGTAAATCGTTTCCCGAACAAGTTCAAACTCATAAGCTATGCCGGATTATGTCCCTCAATAAAACAATCCGGAAATAAAGAAATCAGAGGCCATATAACAAAGCAGGGCTCAAGAATGCTTAGATGGATTCTTATCCAATGCGCCAACGTAGCAATAAGGCACGATGAGTACCTTCGCAATTTCTATTTAAGAATCAAGAGGAGGAGAGGACACAACATAGCTATTGTAGCTACAGCAAGAAAAATGCTGGTACATGTTAAAGAGAAGGGAGGCGTACAACCCAAGGTAACCCAAACTTTATCAATCTGCCGACCAATTACCCATGAAGGGTTCCACATAGGTGGGATACTACACAACTACAATATAGGCTTTAAAAAAGTATAAGATAAATTCCTGTAATCTGGTTGAAAGAAAACGTGAGTTTGAGCAAGGTTTTAAGCCTCATCTCAACTCCTCTAACTTATTTCATTGAAAATAAAATGAGAGCTTTCACTCTTCAAAAAGCTCGTAAGAATTCTTATTAGCTATTTGAAGAGAGTAGATGAGCTAAAAGCTGAGAGATTGGAAGTGGAAGAGATTTTTAAATTAGAGAAGTGTGGCCTCTTTATGGAAAAAATACACAGGTTTACGAGGAAGGCTGTAGCTAAATTCGTCTATGCTAACGTAATTATCATAGCAATCCTCATAAGACTGGGATTCATGGAGAGGGTTTTGCAGAGGTTGGTTGAGTGGTGTCTTTGCAGATACCCTAAGAGTTTTTTGTAATGTCCGCGAGCTTCAGGTATTTCTCTGTCCAGCATGCGGGCATTTCATTAACTTCTTTTAACTTCTTGATCTGATAGTAAGGTGTTCCTAGCTCGAGGTGTAAAAATCCCTTGGAGGTGAAAACAAAAACACCAAAATGATGGCAAAGATGTTACGATATCAGGATATAAGGATATAAAGATAAAGGATGTAGGGTGTCAGGATGTTCAGTCAGTTGCCGGATGTCAGATATCAGATATTAGGATATCAAGATATCAGGCTGTCAGGATGTAAGGATGTTGTATCCCACTGCCGCAAGTATGTCTCTCACGCTGATGTAACTCACAAAACCACACCAACTGCACTGTACTGGATACATTGCCCCCCTCCTTAGCTCTTGAAGTAGCATGTTTTCAGGAGGTAGATATACGAAGATTAACGATCCGCAGGAAGCGCACGAGATTGCCGTTCGCTTAGTTTTGATGATGATGCTTGCAGTTAGGAGTTTCCTGTTGTTCTCTACAATCTCAAGTTCCTCCTTAAAATGCCTCTCTTTTTCCTTCTTTAACGCATTAATTTCATTCCTAAGAAATCTCACTTCCTCCTCAAGGGAGTTTCTCTCTTCAACCAGTTTTAAGAGCTCGACTAGCTTCTCAACGTTATATCCAAGCTTTTCGCACTCCTTTGCAAATGATGATAGCTTGCTTATCTTGTCCACGCCCAAACTCTCTAAGCCTCTCTTTCCATCTACCAGCTCTGCTAACTCCTTCTTTCTGGATTTGCATTTTTCCTCCAGCTCTTCCAGCTCTCTCTCCACCTTCTCTCTTTTTCTCTCCAACCCATCAACTCTGGATTTTAACTCCTCAAGCAAGGATGATTTCTTATTGAGCTCATCTTCCACTTCCTTAATCGCTTCATCGTAGGGCTTTCCAAGTCGCTCTTCGAGCTTGCATAGGCTGATGGCTGAGTTAACGA